>JBPOIK010000176.1:0-3594 GCA_052034525.1 Planctomycetota bacterium | reverse complement strand
TGAACCGGGCGGCGTTGCCCTTCGTGCCGGCCTCCCGGATCATCGCGGCGTACAGCGTGGCCTCCGGCGTCTTGCCCTTGGGGCTGGTCCACAACCCCCTGGCGGCCATCGCCTCGATCAGCTCCTTGGCTCGCATCGGCTTGCCCTCGGCCTTGAGAATCTCGGCCGCCGCGGCCAGGACGCCCAGGCGCTTGGGCTTCGCCTCGCCGTCGCGCTTGGCCTGCTTCTTCCGGGCCCGCACGGCTTCCAGCTTCGCCGCCTCTTCCAGAGACAACTGGCTTTGTGGGGCGTAGCCCGTTTGGCCCTCCGCCGAACCGGCATCCGCCTCGCACTGGCGAGCCCAGCACTTCTGGCACAGCGGCTTGCCCAGGTGCGTCAGGGCCGGCTCGCCCTTGCACCGGGGCGTCGCGCAGCGGTTCGGGTTGAGCGGCTTGCCCGTTCGCGGCGGGCTGATCGTCTTGGTCGCCTTAACCGCCGCCCGCAATCGCTGGGCGCTGCGGATGCGGACCGATTTGCCGGTCGCCTGGTTCGTCGCGTCCCATCCCCCGTGGCGGTTCTCGCCGGTGATGCGGACGGACACAACCCTCCCGCTGACCTTCGCCGTGTACACGCCGCCGATTTTCACTTCGCTCTTCTTCATGGTGATTCTCCTTACCTGGAACGAATGATGGTGATCTGGAACTCGCTGCCGTCAGCGAGTGAAAGCACAATTCCCTCGTCGGACGTGGGGATGTCGCATTCCTTGAACGTCTCGGCCCGGCATTCGTGCAGCCGGCTCTCGACGAAGGCGTCGATCGAGGGATCGCTATCGAGATCACAAACGTCGAACCGGAACTCCCCGGCCTCGTCCAGGAGCCTCTTGAGCAGGTCTGCAATGTCTCGTGCCGTGGTCATGGTGGTCTCCTCTCCGAAGGCGATCTCGTTGGCGTTCATGGTTTTGGATCCTTCGTGTTGGTGTGTCGTTCGTGCCATGTCACTCGTGTCATTGCCATGGGTTTTGGCCGGAATCCACTGAAAGCAGCGGATTCTTTGATGTATTTTTCGTTTCGGCTGTACTGAATGTCACAGCCTGACACCGAGTGGCTCAGCGGAGCCGAAAGGGAACAAACAATGCCCGAAGTGGAAGCGACCGCATCGCCCAGCCTGATGGCGATGTCCATTGCGGACCTGGCCCGGCTCCTGACGGCCGCCGGCGGCCAGGCGATCAGCGTTGCGATGATTGAAGCGGACGTGGAATCCGGCGCGCCGACGAACGCCGACGGAACGCTGAACCTCGTGCGGTTCGCGGCGTGGCTGGCAAAGGAGATGGCCGCCCGTGGCGATTGACCCGCGCAAGCTGAGGCCGTCCGAACTGGTCCGGCTGCTGAACTCGACCCCGCTGGGCGAGGTGATCAGCGAGCGGCAGTTGCACCGCCACCGCAGCCGGGCGGGCTTCCGGATCGGCGACGGGCGGACGATCGACCTGCTGCGCTACGTGGCCTGGCTGGTGGCCCAAAGGCATCGGCCCCGGCCGCAAGCGGAGGGTCTTACCGGCTACGAAGCGCACAAGGAGCGGACACGGCAGCGGAACCAGGCGATGTCTCTGTCCGGGCGGGACATCGGCGAACTGCCGGAGGTCGTCGATCCGCGGCGGAAGCGGCAGGCCGAATGCGACTGCTCACCTCACCCTGCGGGTGACTCTTTCACGAGATCCATCATGCACGAATGCGGCGGTAAAACAAGCGCAAAATGGCGATTTGAGGGAACACGGCGTCACGGATTCAGGCCACAATTAAAGAACGGAATCCACGACGCAGCCCCGAGCCAATCTGCGACCTGTCGGCTCTCCGCATCGTCAAGCATCCAGCCCATATCAAGCGCCAAGCACCCGAACTGTCGCTGGAACTCGGTTATGCTCTCGGGAACATTGCCGATAAGACCGTAAGCAGGCGGAGCCAGTTCGAGCCGTGTCCATTCGTCAAACGCGCTGATCAGCAACCACCGCTCGTGTATCGGCACTTTCACCACAGCCGCGTCCAGAGGCGTGCTCAACAAGCGGAACGCCAAGCTGTCTTTCTTGAGCCCAAGAGATTTCAGCAACGCTACATTGTCATCCGGCGCGCCGCCCTGTGCCGCCCCAACAAGACCCGACCATCCAACGGGCACGTCGACCATGGTGGCGAGCTCTGTTGCATCACGCAGAAGCGGTCTGTAGTCCACGATTCGTTCGATGATTGCTGGAACCTCCGTCATAGGGTGCCAAGCCCCAATCAAGCTTCCGTGGCGTTTTGTGGGCGTTGTCGCCGTCCCGCCCTGGCAATATCCTTCTTCGCCGACTCCGGTACGTCGGGCCTCATTTGCGTGTTGGGCCTGAGCACGACATTGCGCAGTCTGGGTCGCACTTTCTCAAGCGCCTCGGCGACGCGCTCCGTCACCCAAATCGACACACCCAGGCCATCGATACAGAAAATGTCGCTGCCGTCCCAACGGTTCTCGTAAATGTAGAACCCCTGGCAACTCAGAATCGCATTCCCGGACCGCTTGATGGGTTGCATTCGATCCTCATCCAACGGCCCGCCGCGACCATGCACGATGAGCGCACTGTAACCATCAATCGAAATGCCCAACGCAGGATGGCGCAACATCAATGGCACAAGAGTGTACCCGGTCGCCGCCAACGCGTGCAGCGTACTTGCCATTCGCGGCGAAAGCGCGGTGAGCATTCCCGCTCCTAGGAGATCCGGCAGTCGCTCGCCACCCGCAATGTTGATTTCCAGCCGTGGTGGTACCTGCGTATCGCCACGCACCATCCCTTCACATTGCGAGTATACCTCATCTGACCAGCCCGATATCCATGACTGCACCCCGGTGTCACCCAGTTGATAGAAGCGCATCGTCGCACTCCGAATCAGAACAGGAGATTCAAGCCGTATTGCTGAGCCAGTTCCCGGGCATAGTCCATGATCTGAATCCAGGTGGCATTCGGATTCGCAGTCATGAATCGGCTCCAGGCAGCGTTGTATTGTGCGCTCGCGGCCAAATGAGCCGCGCGCGGCCATTCGGTCAAGAATAGC
The DNA here is from genome assembly GCA_052034525.1 of Planctomycetota bacterium. Lineage (GTDB taxonomy): Bacteria > Planctomycetota > Phycisphaerae > UBA1845 > UBA1845 > JAFGJQ01. Next base: position 541 of record JBPOIK010000176.1, on the reverse strand, counting down.
GGGTTGTTCACATCGATACCGCGACTCGCGAACCATTGCCCAAGGCGCCCGCCCTGCGGAAACACATGGTGTACATGCACGTTTGACGCCAGCGTACCGATCCGCCCGTACACGAGCCACTCATATGCCGCGCGGTAGTTGCTCGCACAGAACACGCGCGCAGCCGCTCCGCTCATCATTTGATCTGCCCGGATAAGGAAGTCAACCCCGCGCTGCCCCATCCGGCTGACGGCGTTCAACAGGTGTTCGTCCACGTATGTCGGACCGTCGACGTAGTACCGAAGCAGCGTGCCGGCTCCTCTTGCACTCAGTCGTCGTCCGTCAGGACAGCCAGGACATCACGCAACGGCATCATGTATAGACGTAGGTGCGCTTCGTCGATGTAGAAAGCCGGCTTCTCTGCCAGCAATGCCGGGTCCGTCGTATAGCGGTACGTATAACCGTGGAGGATGTCTACGATATTGGCCACGACGCGCGGCCTTCTGCCTTCGAACGCCCAAATCGATGCCCACGTTCGGCCGAAATCCGCCGGTCGCATTTG
>JBPOIK010000151.1:0-7511 GCA_052034525.1 Planctomycetota bacterium | reverse complement strand
GGGCGCGAGCCCCACCGCCGAGCGGCGCTTCGTCTACGACGGCCGCCTGCTCCTGCTGGAGCTCGACGGACTCGATGGCAACGCCGCGCTGCGCAAGTACACCTGGGGCCTGGACCTCAGCGGCCTGGGCGGCGACCTGAACGACCGCCGCACCGCCGGCGGCATCGGCGGCCTACTAGCTACCGAAGACGTCGATCCCGGCACGCAGCAGACCGCCGGCTTCTTCTACTTCTACGATGCCAACGGCAACGTCGGGCAGCTGCTTGCCACCGCCACGGGCAGCGTCGCCGTCAAGTACGAGTACGACCCCTACGGCAACCGCACCAACACCCCGAACCAGGGCGAGTTCGACCAGCCCTTCCGCTTCAGCACCAAGTACTTCGACGCCGAAACCCGACTGTACGACTTCGGCCGGCGGCTTCTTATTCCGAGAATCGGTCGCTGGACAAATAGAGATCCTATCGGAGAAAGGGGAGGCAACAACCTGCTGACATATGTCGCCAACCAGCCATTGAGCAGGACCGACGCGCTCGGTCTATCAGCGTCTCACAGTGACTGCGAGAGGGCCATTCGAACCGCTTTGGCCAACAACAAAAAGGCAAAGTGTCTTATGGCAAAGATCAATGCAATACAACCCCCTTGTGAGGCACCACAGGCACAGTGCAAGTGCTGCGACGGTTCGGAGTGGGGCTCCACCCAACCCTCCGACGGTCGGGTTTACATTTGTGAGAACAACGTCGGCAACGCCGATGCTGTTGTTGACACCATCGTCCACGAACTGACGCACGCCCTCGATCGGTGCCGAAGCCAAGGCCGCTGGTCCACACTCAGTTGCGACGAGAGAGCTTGCACCGAGATACGAGCACTGGACATCGCCGGCCAATGCAGAAGAGGAGGGACGCACTGGAGACAAGGCGAAACGTACAACGAATGCCTGCGGCGGGTTGCTGCACAGGCTACGGCAGTGGATACGAACTGTGGCGACGGTACGGCTGCCGTGAATCGCATGTGGTCGCAGTGCCGAAATAACGAATCTGAATGCAATTGACAGTGGCCGCGCCGCCCATGTGGAGAATGCGTGTATGCTTCCAACTGACGTCCAACCCGTACAGGGACAAACATCGTGCACTCGGTATGGCTTAGGTGTGGTATTGCTCCTGTTGATGGCAACGGCGGCGTGCAACATCGCCCAGGGACAGGTACCTCCGCTCAAGCATGTGCCACCTGAGAAACGCGAATGGCCGGCAGATCAAGTTGTATGCTGGGATCTCTCGCGTGATCAGATCCAGGCGCTCTACGGCAACGGCGACATTGTGCAATGGGCGTTGAGCGATGGCACGACGATAGCCACATTGCAGCTGAAGGACTACAAGCCCGGGCGTGACTTGATCGTGCTGGTGCCATCGCTGGCTTCGGTGTTGCGAACTCAGGTCACCGCCGTAGACAAGACAATTGTGTCCCTTATCAAGATCACGGACGGACGCGAGTTATGGTCCCGCACGATCGGGGACGATAGCATCCGCGCGATCAGCGTGATGGCATCACCCTCGGGTGCGATACTACTCGGCTACGGCGCATTGACTGATCGCGTCTACTGCTTTGACTTGGCCGATGGGCACACGATATGGCAGCAGGACAATCCCGAGTATTTTGACTTTCTCGATATAACATGTTCATCTGACGGGAGGATTTGGGCAACCGTCAGCCTCAAACACGGAATCAGGACGCGACGGTCGGATGGACGGCTCCTCTGGGAACGTGAAAACCAAAGCATCGACGATCCGATGGAGTTGCCAATTAGCGTGCGCGCCGCACCATACCTTATTGTGTTCGAACCGCACACTCGAAGCATCCTTGCATTGGAGTTTGAGAACGGCCGCGAGATATGGCGCCATGCATACGATAACCTCTTCAGTATGGCCGGACTGTCATCTGATGGGCAGCTGCAAGCCTACTGGGTGGAGAACATACTCACGATCCGCCGTATGCCGGATGACCGCGCGATGCACTTGGCTTGGGATAATGGGCCACCGGAAGTGCGTTTTACGCCCGACGGCAAACTGGCGGTCGCGCTGCCCGTGCTGCGAGCGACCAACTCTAGCCGTTCCAATACAACTGAAATGCGGCGAGCAAGTAGCTCGGCGGCGGTTTTCAGTACGAGAGACGGTACATTCGTGCGAAACATCAACCTCTCGCATGGGGCGCCGGCGTCGAAGCCGGCCCGAGGAAGATCGCCGTGATGATACCATCGTGCCGTATCGGTCACGCGCCCCCGCCGCTGATGATATGCAGACCCAGAGGCTGTTCACCGACCTCATGCCTCATCGAGTCTTATGGGTGCTTCAAGGACCTGTTCAATTTGGTGTGCGACCCGGCGTTCCTGCTTGTGGCATGGCGTCGGGTGCGGAGAAACAGGGGCGCCCGTTCGGCCGGCGTGGACGGTCAGACCGCCCACGCCATCGAGGCGGAACGCGGCGAGGCCGTGTTCCTCGCTGAGCTGCGAGCAAGTCTCATAGCTCGCACGTTCCGTCCGCGCGTATCCCGTCGCCTTGGCCGGCAGCGGTTCTCTGAAACTCAATTGCTACGTCGGAACTTGTGGAGAGCCGGATGCGTGGTAACGCGCACGTCCGGTTCGGAGGAGCGGGCCGGGGAAACGTGTCGCTGGAAACGGCGACGTCGCGCCCCGGCTCGACCCTACCATTTCAACTCCGGCTGCAGGAAGATCGCCAGTGCATCCTGGTGCTGATGGGCGCCACGCCGGAGGGCCGGAAGGAGCTGATCGCCGTGGCGGACGGCTATCGCGAGAGCGAGCAGTCGTGGCGGCAACTGCTGCTGGACTGCAGGCAGCGTGGCCTCGCGGTCGATCCGAAGTTGGCCACGGGCGACGGGGCCTTGGGCTTCTGGAAGGCGCTCGCGCAAGTGTACCCGACGACGCGCGGGCAGCGCTGCTGGGTGCACAAAACCGCCAATGTGCTGGACAAGATGCACAAACGCGTGCAGGGCAAGGCGAAGGAAATGCTGCACGCGATCTGGATGGCGCCGACGCGGGCGGCGGCCGAGCAGGCGTTCGATGCGTTCGGCGAGATGTTCGGCGCGAAGTATGCCGGCGCGGTGGATTACCTGAAGAAGGACCGGGACGTGCTGTTGACGTTCTACGACTTGCCGGCCGAGAACTGGCTGCACCTGCGGACGACGAACCCGATCGAGAGCACGTTCGCGACGGTACGGGTGCGGCATCGGCGGACAAAGGGCAACGGCAGTCGCGTGGCGTGCCTGGCGATGGTGTTCAAGCTGTGCGAAAGCGCGGCCCGCAAGTGGCGGACGCGGAATGGGGCGAAGCTGCTGCCGGACGTGATCGCCGGCGTCCGCTACATCGATGGAGAGAACCCCGAGAAAGCCGCCGCCTGATCACGATGCCATCAACGACTTTTGACAATAACTCAACTGCGAGGCCGCCGCCCCCAAGACGTTCGAGGTTTGCAGCGGGTGCCGACCCTGTACCCCGTACCCCGCGTCCGCAACAGGTGCACGCACCAATGTGGAGGTTGAACTGGCGATAGATCGGTGCTCGGGGAATCTCGACCTGATACTGGCTGGCCACCTGGGTCTCCCGCACCACTCCACCGCAGGCTGGGCAGCGAGCCGGCAGCACCTACTCGTGGACCTCGTCAAGCTTTCGCAGTGGCGGGGCGGCGCGGAACGTTGGCGTACCACAGTCCGGGCCGGGCTTTCGCGCCGGCTGCGGCCCCGTGGGCGGCGGGACCTCAGTCAACTCGAGCACCTGCCGCTGATCGAGCAGACCTACGAGCTCACCGATGAGCTGTGCAAGTGCCCGACCTGCCAGGCCACGCGGGAGAAGATCGGCCAGGCGGTCAGCTACACGATCGAGTACCTGCCCGGCTCGTTCGTGCGGGTCAGGCACATCCAGCACAAGTACGCCTGCCGGACCTGCGAGCAGGACGGGCATAACCCGCACATCGAACTGGCCGAGAAGACCAAGGGCTCGCCGCTCGACAAGGGGCTGCCGGGTCCGGGGCTGCTGGCGTACGTGGTGACGGCGAAGTTCGCCGATTACCTCCCGCTGCACCGGCTGCAGCACATCTTCGGCCGGCAGGGCTTCGAGCTGGACCGCTCGACGCTGTGCCTGTGGCTGCATGACGTGGCCCGGCTGGTGCGGCCCGTCTACGACCGGATGGTGCAGGGCGTGAAGCAGTCGGACGTCCTGGCCACGGATGACACGGTGCTGCCGCTGCTGCAACCGGGCAAGACCAAGCAGGCCCGGATGTGGATCTACCAGGGCGACGCCGATCACCCGTACAACGTGTTCGCCTTCACCGAAAGCCGCAAGCGTGACGGCCCGGCGGCGTTCCTGCAGGACTTCCGCGGCACGCTGCTGGCGGATGCGTACGGCGGCTACGATGGGATCGTGCTGGCGCAGGACCTGCCGCGGGCGGGCTGCTGGGCCCACGCGCGCCGCAAGTTCGTGGAGAGCGAGAAGGCGGCGCCGCCGGTGGCACGCGCGATCTTGACGCTGATCAACCGGCTGTTCGCTCTGGAACAGCGGCTCCGGGATCTGGACGCCCATGAGCGTCTGCGCCGGCGGCAGGCCGAGGCCGTGCCGCTGCTCGACACCTTGCACGCGCTGCTGCTGGAGCAGAAGGCCAAGCTGCTGCCGAAGCATCCGCTGGCCGAGGCGCTCGGCTACACGCTGAACCAGTGGCGTGAGTTGACGCTGTTCACCACCGACCCGGCGGTGCCGCTCCACAACAACCTGGCCGAGCAGCAGATGAAGCGCATCGCGCTGCTGCGCAAGAACGCCCTGTTCGCCGGCTCCCCCCGCGGCGGCGAGACGGCCGCGATCCTCAGCAGCCTGACCAGCACCTGCCGCCGGCACGACATCAACCCGCAGACGTACCTCACGCAACTCCTGGCCAACCTGCCCGACACGCCCGTCAGCCGCGTGGAGGATTGGCTGCCGGACCGGTGGAAGAAAACGTCAGCCACCCCGCCCGCATCATCATCCCCCGCCCAACCCTGACCGCCAGCTCCGTCGCCGACAGCCGGGGTGCTGTTCGCTCAACGGACACGGTAATTGAAAGATTCACCGGACGCTTACCACAATCTTACGCCACCGCACGGCCGCGGCTGATTCCCTTGCCTTGCTCATGACCCCCAGCATGACACGCCGAAAACCCGGCGCGTAGATGCGGTTCATTCAACGGACACGACGAATCGCACTTTCGTACCCACGCCGAGGTGGCCGGAAGTCCTGCGGCGATTGAGGACGTGTCACCGAGTCAGTCTTGCAGGTACGTCGAAGAGCAGCAGATCAGCGTTCGGATCGCAGTCGTCGTCGAGGCCGTTGTGCCCCCGGGAATACACCCGCACGAGACTGTCATCCTCTCGTAGCAGAAGGGGGGCGCCGCTACCGTATGGATCTCGCACCAACCACAGAGGTCGGCGGTACCACACTTGCGCGCCATCCATGTTCCCGCTCGCTAGTTGGCCCGCCGAGTGCAGCATCACGGCGCGTACCCACACTCGTGCGCGCCGCGACGCCTCCGCATCGCAAATAGCCCTGAACAGGCCCGCATACCCCTCCGGCGAGACGAGCCGTGTCAGTGCGGGCGCCCCACTCTCGGCGATGGCGATCGCCTCCAGCGTGCGCACGCGGTCGTCATGGTCGGGGCTGCCCAGATAAGCCAGCGATTCGCGCAATCGACAATGCAGCGAGATTCTCGCGTCTCGCAGTCGCCCCAAATTCTCGCGCACGGCCTCCTCTACTTCGGTATCAGAGAGCATCGCCCCGCGCGCCTCATTCAGCGACGCAACACGCGTCCGCATACCTTCATTATCTGCCTTTGACAAGTAGGCGATCGTGCTCAGTTCCATCGCGAGACTGGCATCCAATATGCCGCCAGCAGTGCAACGGAGATCCTCCCGCTCAAGCCACGCTGCACACGTCACGATGCGCCCTACCTGGTCACCAGTTAGGCGCCGTTCAGCTACAAGTGCGACAAGGGTGCGAGTAATGTCATCACGTACGCGCTCAGCCAGCACAACATCAGGCCCAAACCGGCTGGTTGCCAACTCATCAGCGAGACGCTGCAGCAGTGATAGGTGACCCACGACGTCCGCAGCAGGAACACCGTCGCGCCAGATGTCTGCAACAAGCGCCGAACGTAGAGTCGCAAAGAGCGGGATATGTACCAGTGCGACTATGCCGTGATCGACGTCTCGCCGTAGAGCAGTGTCAAGCATGCGATGACGTGGAGACGTGGTTGCATACTGTGAGATCAGAGGCCTCATTGTGGTGAGCCATGTCTCCAGCGCGGGCCACTCGTGCGCGTGCCACGTCTTCGGCCGCAAGCGCAGCTCTCGCAAGTGGATGTCGACCTCTGCTGTCGGTTGTGCATCTTGTGGTACAGCGGAATCCGGACGGACCGGATCGCGCATCGCAACGTACACCCCAAGCGCGCGATTGTGCTCAAGGGCGGTCATCAGCCAGCGAGCCGGCGTATCAAGTAGCGACGTCTCAACCATCGACGGCTCTTGGGCAATGCAGACACATGTGCATGTAAGACACGCGAGCGCTGGTGTGATTGTACGCAAGAACATGACGGGTCCTCTCGTGGCCAATGATCGCGGCGGCGCTTGCATGGTGAGCGTTAGCATGCGAGTCAACGCGGACGAGGAACGCCCACAGTCAGGGGTTTTGGCAGTAGGCGTTGCAGAAATCAACGCACAACTCCTTGCCGCCGAACACGGCGATCTTGCACGCCGTCTTCAGTGCGCCTTTCAGTAAGTCACAGGCACTATCATCCGTATTTCGGCATGCGTCGCGGCAGGAACCACGGCTGCACGAGCGGTCCGGTGGCGTGGCCATCGCAGTGAACACGTAGCGAGATGTTCCGTAGGAGGGATCGCATGGATCCGGTGTGCCGCACAAGCCGTTCGTTAGCTTACAGAGCCAACTGCTCTTTCTCTGAGAGTCTGTGATTAGCGCGCCACCAGGAGGTGGGATCTTGCCTTCGTCAGTCAGGGATTCACAACTATCCGCGCCGTGCCCCTGCGTCGTCCTGCCCGTCTCGATGCAGGTGTAGTCGCAGTCGCGGTCGCATTGGTCTCCCGACAGCGACGCGCGTGTGAGATAGCACCTGTACCTAATGAGACATCCCAGACCGAGCGGGTCCACAGTGTTCGCGGGACTGTTGCGGACATACGCGAATAGAAGCACATCGTCCCACTCTCCGAGGGGGTCCCTGCTTGTCCACCGGCCGACGCGGGGCGAGTAGAACCGATAGCCGAAGTCATACAATCCGGTTTCGGCATCGAAGTACTTGGTGCTGAAGCGGAAGGGCTGGTCGAACTCGCCCTGGGTCGGGGCGTTGGTACGGTTGCCGTAGGGGTCGTACTCGTACTTGACGGCGACGCTGCCCGTGGCGGTGGCAAGCAGCTGCCCGACGTTGCCGTTGGCATCGTAGAAGTAGAAGAAGCCGGCGGTCTGCTGC
>JBPOIK010000199.1:0-15434 GCA_052034525.1 Planctomycetota bacterium | reverse complement strand
ATTCAGGGGATCGAACAGATTGCAGTACAGTTCCGTCAGCGTCCGCCATTCGAACGACTCCATGATGGAACTGCGGGTCAGCAAGGCGGACAGCAACTCGGTGAGGTCATGCACGCGCCCGGACTCCTGGAACATCCGGATCACCATGCGTCCCAGGGGGCGATTCGACGGAGCAAGTCGGAACGCCTGCTCAAACGCGGCCACAGACTCGTCCCACCGGCCAGCCTTGAGTTGAAGAGTGCCCAGCCCATACATCAGCGAGACGCTCTTACCCTCGATCTGGACCCGCTCGTCCAGTTCTTCGGCCAAGGCGGCGCTGTCCTCGCGCGTCAGAACGGACGCCAGATCATCCCACAATCGCGATTGTGTGGATTCAACATCCCCCAGGGATACAAGAGACTCGACGGCCTCATCCAGCAGCAGTCGGGCCTCGTCGTACGCGCCCGCCGCACTCCGTGCCGCAGCCACGGTGATCAGGACGGGGGGCGAGGTGGGCATCTCGGCCAACAGCATTTCACCGATCTGCCGGATGAGGAGGGGTTGAGCTGCGTTGCGGTTCCACGCCCCGCGCTGGATCGCCCCGAGCACGCGGTCGGGATCCATTCGCTCCGGGGGCGCAGCCCGGAACAGGTGCATGAACGTTTCGACGAATGCGTCATCGGCGGGCGCGCGAAGGTTGCCGGCAACATCCATCAGAAAGCCGCGGGTCTGCCGAGGATTGCGGGCTGCCGCCATGCCTCGAAGCAGGCCGGGTCGCTCCTCTGGAGGCGCCTCATCCAGCAGGCGGGTCAGCACGTCGATCCCGACGGCGGGATCGCGCGAGGCTTCGGCGATCAAGCGATCTCGATCGGCGAACGGTCGGCCCAGCGCCTCGGCCATACGCATCCGCAGCAGATCCAGTAACAAGCGATCCTTACCGGAGAATCCGCCGGCCAGTCCTTCAAACCGCTCGAGCAGCACGTCCCGGTCCGCTGGGGAAAGATGATTCCAGACCGTCTGGATGCACTGCTCCAGGCTCCGCGCCAGGGATCGGCCGTTCTGCCGGCGGGCCAGAGCATCCAACCACAGACTCAGCCAATGCTGCAGAACCTGCGGCTCTTCCAGGGTGACGGAGGCCGCCACGAACACGGCGCAGAGTTCATCGGCCTGCGCTGCCGAGGGCGGACCGGCGGCGCGCAGGGCCCGTCGAGCGTCATCGGTGCGGCCCGACATGATGAGCGCGGGTACCAGTTGTGCCGCCAGAGTTGGTGCAAGGGTTCCGTCATGGAGCAGGGAATCGAGCGATTGCCGCCCGGCGCAGACCGCCTGAACCACCAGAAGACTCGGCGGCTCAGCGCGCTCGCCCACGATCTCCTGGAGTGCCATCGCCCGTTCGTAAAGCCCCCAGTCCACGCGCGTACGTACGATCTCCTCGGCCAGCCGGGCGTCGTCGTGATAGCGAGCCAGAAGCGTGCGATCCATCGCGTCGGCCCGTTCCGGCTCGTGCAGGCAGAAGGCCACATGTCGAACGAACGCCGCCAGCCGGCTCAGCCGCAGGTTGGTCTCAAGGGTGGAAGCGAAGGCGCCGTCCGCCTCCAGGGCGTTCAGTTCCTCGTCCAGATGCGCCGTCAGGTCGGCCAGCAGTCTTTCGCGCAATTCCGGGGAACGCGCGGCATTCAGCAGGCCGCCCCCGGCGCTGGCGAAGTACTGGGAAATCTCATCGAGATTCGCAGCGCGCCAGCGCCGCCGGCCGAACGGGTCTTCCCGGTCCGGTGTCGGCTGCGCCTCGTCCCGGCGGACCGCCCGGGGCAGGCGGCGAAGCATCAGATCCGCCGCCCGACCATACTGCTCGAACGCCCGATCATAGCGGCCAAGCTGCTCGCACAATCCGCCCGACCGGATCAGCAGCGGAACGTTGTCCGGCTGCGCCACCAACAGCTCGCGGATGATGCGGTCGGCGTCGGCCGCCCGGTTGGCGTTCTCGAAATAGGTCGCCACTTTCTGCTGAATGGCCGAGAAATCCGCGCCCACCCGCGCGCGGGCAAACACCCGTTCCGCTTCGGCCGGTCGGTCGGACTTGATCAGCGCTTCACCGAGGTCCAGGTACACCTGCGGCGGCATCTGCTGATCCAACGCCAGAATGGACCGACCGAACTGAATCATCCGATCCGTCTGATTGTCCGCAGCGGCCGAATCCATCAGCTCCCGAAGAACCGCAGCACGACGTTCGCCCGCGACGACGACCGATTGTTCGAGCACACGGTCCCGGTCCGCGGAACGATTCATCGCGTCCTGCAGGTCGGCCGCCAATTGATACAGAAACACCTGGTCCGGCCGTGCCGCGATTCGTGACACCACCCGACGATACGCCACGCGCATCGCCGCGGGCGGTGCCTGGAGGTTCAACAGCCCATCCACGGCGACGGTAAACAGATCATCCTCGGCCGCTTCCTCCACCAGGGCCTGGAAACGGGCGACCGCCTGGTCCGCCCGGCCCGCGCTCTTCATGGCGTTGCCCCACATCAGGTGGGCTTCGATCCGGTCGGGATATCGATCCAGGAGGCGGGCGTAGGCCGCCGCGGCTTCATCGTGCAGGCGAAGCATGTCCAACACGCCTGCGGCAAACTCATCCGCCAAAGCCGGGTCTTCGGCGTGGGTCTCAAGCTCCTCCAGCGCGGCGCGGGCCTCGTGCGGCTGTCGACGCTCCAGAGCCACCACCGCAATCTGCTGGAGATACTCTTCGGCATTGGCCGGATCCAGCTCCACCAGGCGGCGCAGAACACGATTGCAGCGGCCGAACTGTTCACAACTGAGGTATACACGGGCCAGCCGCTTGAGTACCTCGACGGAATCGCCCGTCGCGTTTCCATGAGGTGAATATTCCTGAAGGATTTCGGCCGCCGAGACGGGGTCGTTGGCGGTCGTGTAGATGTCGATCAGGAGCGAGAGTGCCTGCTAGTTGGGAGGCGCGTCGCCAGACGCGCCGGCCAGTCGTTCCTCCAGTTCGATGGCCAGGTCGGCCAATTGACCGCCGCGCGAGGCCAGATCCAGAACGCGTTCCTGGGCCTGCCGTCGCCGGGCGGGCACCTGCGTGGTTTCCCACAGCTCCTTCCAGAGCGCCAGGGCCTCATCGAACCGGTTGTTCTGCTCGAGCAGCCAGGCAATGCGCAGAAGAACGTCCTCGCTCCGCACGCCTTCGTAGACGCGGCGGAACAGCCGCAGGGCCTCCTGGGTGTCACCGTAACGCTCGAACGCTTCCGCCACCGGAAGCAGTGCGGCGGGATCCGCATGAACGTCCCGTGCCAGCTCGCGAAGGCGGCTCATGGCCGCGTCCGTCTGGCCGCGCTCGCGGGTGAGATCTACCTCGAACAGAACGGCCCGGACGTCCGCCGCCGCTCCGGACGCCCCCGCCTTTCTGGCGGCCGCCAACGCGGCGTCGTCCAAGCCCAGTCGCCGGGCTCCGTCGGCCAGCGCCATCAGATCCGGCGACTGGTCAGAGCGGGCTACGGCGTCGAGAAAGAGCTGTTCGGCCTGCTCCGCCTGACCATCGAGCAGCAGCAGCCGACCCAACCCGACCCGCCATTCCACCTGTCGCGGCTGGCGGTCCATCAGGGCGTGATAGGCCGCCACCGCCTTCTGGGTCTGGCCGGCTTGCACGGCCATGGCCACGATGCTGCGCTGAAAATCCGGCGACTCCAGCAACTCCCGCTGCTGGTCCGACCAGTCATTCCGCTGAAGCAGTCGCAGCGATTCGTCCGCGCGGTCCAGTTCCAACAGAAGAGGCAGCAGCGCCTCGAGTTGTTCCACGGGCAGGTCGGCCTGGCGAAGCCATTCGTCGGCCAATTCGCTCAAGCGGTCTGCGGCGCGAGCCGCCGCCAGCCGCCGCTCCAATGCGTAGCGCCGATCGCGGGCGAGCGGTGCGAGTACGAAGGCCCGTGCAAACTCCTCCTCCGCCTCCGCCGGCCGATTCAGCCGCAGCAGAAACTGTCCCCGAAAGACAAACGCATGGAAACGGGCTCGGTTATCGCCCTGATCCGGCAGGAGTTCCAGTGCCGTCCCACTGTCTCCGCTGAGGCCGGCCACGTGGGCGCACATCGCCGCCATCTCCGGTGCGTCTGCCGCCGCGAGCCGCAGAAGCTCCGCCGCCGAATCGGGCTCACCCTGGTCATACAGAATCTGGGCCGCCCGCACACGCAGGGCCAGACGGCCGATCGGATCCGTTTCCAGAGACTCTGCCCGGCTCAACGAGCTCAGTGCCTCGCCATCGTTGCCGAGGAGTTCTTCGGCCCGGCCCAGGTGCGCCCACAACGTCGCGGATTCCGGCCGCGCCTGGACCGCCGCGCGAAGAACCTCCCGGGCCTCGGCGATTTCGCCCGTATTCAGCCGGCTCTGCGCTTCGAGAATCGCCGGCTCGGTCGCTTCCTGGGCTGCGGATCCCGACGGCAGGACCGCGCAGAGCAGTACTGCGACCAGTACACCAACCCCACCGGCCGTACGCTCGGGCCAGCGCCGGAGCAGGACGTTCAAGACGATCAGGAGCACCACCACCAAGCATAATATCGGCTGCAATTCGATGGCCCGGGTTGCCTCTTTCCTGCCTAACTCGGCGGCCCGCTGCCGTGCCTGATCTGACCAGCCGGCGAGAGATGCCAGTCGATCGGTATCCGCCTTCACGGATGTTACCTCCCGCACGGGCGGAACCACCAGCGCGGCCGTGCCGCCTCTTGCGCCGTCTGTCGTGCGGGCGCTGACGGTATACGTTCCCGGTGCCAGCCCCGTCAGGAGCGCATTCCAGCGGTTCGGACCGATCGGGTCGAACACCCTGGTTTGGGATTGACCAGCAGCGTCCGTCAAGGTCAGTTCCACGGCGGCCCGGCTGTCGGCGGCGGACGGTCGGCCGTCTTCCATCGACAATTCGATCGCGCCTGGCCGATGGATCGGGTGGATTCGTAAGGCACGTTCCGGCGCCGGACGAGCCAAGGCGCGCACCAGGCCGCACATCATTGTCTGGTAGTCGGGCCAGTCGGACAAATCCCGCGACCACTGGCCGCCGATGTGTGTCGCACACGCCGCGACGGTACCGAGTCCGTAATGCCACATCGTCAGCACCGGATGCTCCAGGCTCGACGCGATCAGCACGTCCGCCGTGGGTCGAGCCTGGGTCTCGACGTACCCGGCCAGCAATGGAGCGTTGGCAAAGCGCAGGTCGTTGACGATCGGATGCCGCGACCGTACAGCCAGTCCGACCGGTTGCTCTATGAACGGGCTGAGCAGCGACGATTCCGGCTGCTTCACGATGATTTCCGGCATGTTGAACCGATCGGGAGCCGCGTAGAATCGTCCGCGACCCCACTGGGCGAGGCTGGCCAGGAAGGCCGAGTGCCCGCCCGGTCCCACCAGCACCGTCGAAAGCGTGATGCCGCTGTCTGACATTTTTCGGATCAGAGGTTCAAACGCGCCCGGCTCCACGCCGCCGTCCGTCAATACCAGGACATGCCGGGTGCGGGTCTGCACGTTCTGCAACGCGTAGTAGGCCTCTTCGATGGCCGGCAGGATGATCGTGCCGCCGCCGGAACTGAGCCGGTTAAGCGCCCGCTGCAGGTCGATGGCGTTCGAGGCCGGTTGGATGGGCGCCGCCCACCGCTTGGATCCGTAGAACTCAACGATACCCACCTTGTCGTGCGGCTTGAGCCGGGCGATGGCCAGCCGGGCGATTTCCTTAGCCTGGTTGACTCGCGGTCCGCCCATGCTGCCGGAAGTGTCGATGATGATCACCAGCGTGGTGCTCGGATCGCGCCTCTGCACTTCCTGTGAAAATCGCACCGGCAGAACGTCAGCCAGCGGCGTTCGGGCATAGCCGCCCGGCCCGAACGATCGGTAACCCCCGGAAACCAGCAGGCCCAATCCGTCTGTGACCGCCTCGACGATGTGTTGTTGGGCCTGCGCAGACAGCGCTTCGACCGGCACGTCTGCCAAGGCCAAGACATCGATGTCATCGAGCGCGTGGGGATCCGCCAGAGCCGACGGCGTCACGGTCTGGACCACTGCGGAGGCCCGCAACCATGCGGAGAGAGCTCCGGTCGCCGGCGCGCCCGCGGCATCTTCCACCACCGCCACCCGCACGGGGTGTTCCACGAATATCGCGGTCGGTAGCTCGTTGTTGTCGGCCGACCCGTCGCCTTCGGCCACCACCCGCACCGTGTAGTTCGCCAGGCCCTCCCGCGCCAGCGGGCAGGGCCGTGTGATCGTCTGCCGACCCGCCGTCAACTCGAGGGCGGCTCGGATCTCCGTTCCGTCCTGTCGAGATTCGATCACCAGCTCTGCCGGCCCGGGTTCGGTGGCGTCGATAGTTGCCTCCAGCAGGGCTGTTGCGCCGGCGTCCGCGCGGGGAGGCAGGACTGCGGATACCAGCGCCACCTCGCGATCGGCGGCAACTTCGCACGCCACGACTTCCACTGGAATGCCGCGCCGTGCCAGTTTCCATGCCTCCGCCCCGGCATCGCCGCTGGTCTCGAGACCATCACTGTATACGACGACGCGGCCCCGACCGTCGCGCGGGATCAGACCGCCGGCCAATTGCAGCCCGTCGGCCAGAGCAGAACCCGGCTCTGTCGAGGTGATCGGTCGTATCGGGTCTGGAGCGTCCAGCAGCCCCGGCCTGGCGATCCGGGCTTGGTGGTCGAAAATGACCAGGGCAAAATCTTCCTCCGGCGGGCGATTGTCACGCACGGAGCGAGCCGCCTCGATTGCCCGTGTGAACGCGGAGTTGCTGACGCTTGCGGACGCGTCCAGCACCGCCACTACCGTCCGACGGTCATCCGGTCGGTCCAGCAGCGGACGGGCCAGCGCCAGTACTAAGAGGACGAATGCCAGCAGGCGCAGCGCTGTCACCGCGCCCCAGCGTCCCGCCGGGACAGGTCGCCCCCCGCGCGCGTGCAACACGATCAGTGGAATCGCCAGGAGCAGCAGCCACAATGCCGTGGGGTGTGCCAAGAGCATCGGTTACGGAATCCTCCCACGCGCGTGCAATATTGCCTCAAGCAGAAATGCGGCCAATGCCACGCCCAACAGCGCCGCCGTCAGCGACGGCCACCACGACCGCCGCACGTCGCCTGCCTGCGCCTGGGCTTGCGGCGGCGCGACGGCAGAGACCGTGCGCGAACCGAGCATCGGCATCGCCGCGTCGTTCAGCACCCATAGCGGATCCTCTACGGCCCGTTCCGCCGGCGCGGTCACCGGGTCGTCATCCCAGCCGGCCAGCGTGCGGAGCGCCTGCACCAGCTTCATGGCCACAGCGGGGCGGGCCAGCGCGTCGCTGCCTTCGCCCCACAGCGCCTCGGATATCAGCAGTCTGGGCGGTACCGCCTCGACGGAGGCGGCCAGGGCGTTGTCGCCCGCCCGAAGCAGGACTTCCGAGCCTGGGGGGAGCACGATTCCCCGTCCATTGCCGCATACGGCGTTTTCAATATCGTGATCGCTTCCGCGGATGGGCGAGCCTGCCACGATGACCGGTCCGTCACCGACGCGAAGCTCCACATTGCATTCGGTATCGGCCCACTGGACGGACGGATCGGCCGTGAGAGCGGCTTTCAGCGCGTCTGGAATCGCGTCGTCCCCGCACACTCGCACCGGCACCCGCAGCGGCACGCGAAACGTCGCCTCATCATCCGCCGGCCGTCCGTCCGGCGGACTCAGCCGGGCCACCAGCGTGTCGCCGTCGGCCGGAAGATCCGGCACGACGAAATCCGCCACGGTGCCAGCCAAGATCGGCCGGGTTTCCTGAAGCAGCGGCGCTCCGCCGCCCCGGTCCACGCGAAGCGTCACATCCCGCGGCGCCGGACCCCAGACCCCCACCCGTATCAGCAATGAACCTCGCAACGGGTCGCCCGGCGCGGGATCAAACGTCATTCCCACAATACCGGCGTTGTCTTCAGGGCCGGGGATGGCGATGCTGCGCCAGTGCATGGCCGAGGCATTCATTAGGGTTTCATCCGGATCGCCGATCCAGACCGCCCGAGCATGTTCACGCCCCCGCAGTAGGGATTCCGCCAGCCGCAGAGCGCCCGCACCATCGGCAGGGCGGTTTGACGGCGCGACTTCCGCCAGCCTTCGCTTCAACAGCGGCCGCGGATCGGCAAACGAGTGGATCACCCGCGGCCACGGGTCGGCAACAATGACGGCCAGATGATCCGAACCGGCCAGACGCCGGGCCTCCTTCAGGGCGACGTCTGCAGCGGCCGTCCAACGGCCGTTCGCCTTCCACATCGTCATGCCCGCGTCCAGCACGACGACTTCGTAAAGCCGGCTTTTTGGATCACCCGACCATGCCGGCCGGGCCGCGGCGAAACACAACGTCACACACAACGCGGATAGCAGAAGGTAGGTCAGCGGGTGCCGGAACCGCTCGAAAAGCGTGCGGGCCCTAGTGCGCTCGGCCGCGTGTGCCCAGAACAGGACCGTCACCACCCGCAGCTCCCGGGGCCGGACGCGCAATCGGTGCAGCAGAGCCAGCGCCACGGCCGCCGTTGCCGCCAGTGCCACCGCCCACCCGATTGGTATGCCGGAGAATGTCATCACTCGCTCACCTCACGCCACCAGCACGCCGCCCGCGAACAGTTCATCGAGCTGTTCCAGAACGGGCCGATCCGCATCGATCCGGGCGTGGACCGCCCGTCGCAGAGCGGCAAACCGCGCCAGCTCCATACTGAACGCCTCGTACGCCCGCCGATATCGATCCACGCTTTCCCGGGTGATGGAGACATCCACCGCTCCGGCGGATTCGCAGTCCAGCAGGCGCAGCTCGCCGGCCAGGGCGGGATTCGCGTCGGAGGCCCGAATCACCTGGACCAGTGCCAGGCGGTGTCGCAGACGGCCCAGCGCCTCCGTGACGCCGCTCGCGCCGGTGGGGTCGAAGAAATCGGAAACCACGACGGCCAGCCCCGGCCGACCCGGCCGAGCGGCGAACCGGTTCACCGCCCGCACCACGTTGGTCGCACCGGACGGCCGCAGTCGCTCCAGATGCGCCAGGGCCCGCTGCAGGCCCGCCCGGCCGGTGTTCACGGACAGCGGCGGCAGCAGGTCGGCTCCGAACGGGAAAATGGTCAGCCGATCGTGCTGCTGGAGGGTCACTGCGGCGAGAATGGCCGTCGTCAGTCGCGCCACGTCCGCCCGCGGCGGCGCTTCGAAAAACATGGAATCGCTGACATCCAGCAGGATGGAAACCGGCAGGTCTTCCGGTTGCTCAAACAAGCGCAGGAACAGTCGGCCGCTGCGCCGGTAGAGGTTCCAGTCCAGCCGTCGCACGTCATCGCCCGGTACGTACGCGCGGAAATCACGGAACTCCATCCCCGATCCCAGATCGGGGGAGCGATGGTCCGCATGCCGTCCGCCTCGGGGCGTGTGACGACTGACGATACGCAATCGCTCGATCACGCGAACAATCTCTTCGCTGAACAACCGGGCCACGGGCTACCTCGACAGCTCACTGACAGAACTGATCGCCGCTCGAACCAGGTCATCCGGCTGCACGCGGTCCGCCTGGGCCTCAAAGTTCAGCAGCAACCGATGCCGAAGCACGGGCAACGCCACCGACCGGACGTCCTCGCACGATACGGCATACCGACCGCCCATCAGGGCCCGCACCTTGCCCATGAGCATGAGCCCCTGGGCGCCGCGCGGGCTCGAACCCAGCGCCACCGCCCGGCTGATCGCGGCCGGCGCGTGCGGCGAGCCGGGTTGGGTGGCCATCACCAGGCGGATGGCGTATGCCCGGACCTGTTCGGTGACCTCCACGCTTCGCACGATCTGCCGCATGGCCATGATCTCCTCGCCGGTGGAGACGGGCTCGACCGTGGGGGGGGTCGTGCCGGTCGTGCGCTGCAGAATGTCGTGATACTCACGCTCCGCCGGATAATCGACCAGGAGTTTCACCAGGAACCGGTC
Source organism: Planctomycetota bacterium (assembly GCA_052034525.1). Classification (GTDB taxonomy): domain Bacteria; phylum Planctomycetota; class Phycisphaerae; order UBA1845; family UBA1845; genus JAFGJQ01. Next base: position 5,513 of record JBPOIK010000199.1, on the reverse strand, counting down.
CAACTGCGCTTCCGGCAGCGGGTAGGTTCCCTCCTGCTCGATCGGGTTCTGTGTGGCCATCACGATAAACGGTTCGGGCAAAGGCATGGTGCGCCGTGCCACCGAGATCTGACGCTCCTGCATGGCCTCCAGCATGGCCGATTGTGTCTTGGGAGTCGCCCGGTTGATCTCGTCGGCCAGGATGAAGTTCGCCACGACGGGGCCCGGTTCGAAGGCCAGTTCGTGCCCGCCGCTTTGCTTCTCCCGCAGCACCATGGTGCCGACTACGTCCGCCGGCATCAGGTCCGGTGTGAACTGGATGCGCGAGAAGGTCAACTGAAGAGCCGAGGCCAGGGTCCGGGCCAGCAGCGTCTTTCCCAGGCCGGGAACCCCCTCCAGGAGCACGTGTCCGTCGGACAACAGTACCGACAGAACGTTCTCAACCAATTCGTCGTGCCCGACGAACACCTTATGCACTTCTCGCTTGAGGCGGTCAAAGACCTCACGGAACCGCGCCGCCTGGGCCGCCGCGTCTGGCGACGCCGCCGACCGTACCTTGGACTGCTCGCTCATGGATTCGATGATTCCTCCGTTTGGGATGCTCCGCTCTCCGGCGCCGTCACCGGCAGACCCTCTTCGGTTGCCTGTGCGTCCGCCGAATGCAGGGCGATCAGGTAATTGCGAACGGCTTCCGCCAAGTTCGGCGGAATGCTGACGGGCCAAACTGGCCGTTCGGGCCGAACGCGCGGCGAAACCGGGCCTGGCTGCGCCGGCTCTCCCGGCATCGGCGTCGGCTCGACTCGCTCATGCGTAATCTTCGTCGTGCCCGGACCCAGCCGACCCCGCACGAAATCGGGGATCGGAATTCCCAGCACCAGCGAGGCCGTCCCTCGCGATTTCTTCGGTGGCGTCGGTCCGCCCCGACCGGAGCCCGGCGGACCCTGCTCGCCGCTGATGCTCAGGTCTCGCGACGGCGACTCGTTGCGATCTTTCAGCGACGGCTGGATGCCGCCGCGCTGTCGGCTCTCCTCCGCCTCGTCTTCCACGTCTTCGTCAGACGACTCTTCCTGTTCCTTCCCCTCGACCGTCTGCGCGCGCTGCGACCAACTGTGCTGAACGGCGGCCATGCTTCCGCCGCCGGAGGCGCCCTTCCCGACGCCGGCACCGGAGTCCGCTTCTTTTTCCGTCGACCGCCGCTCGGTGATGCGCGATTCCTTCGGCGGGCGAGGGACGCCCGATTTGGCGGTATCCTTCTCCTGCATATCCGCAGTGGACGCCGATTGCGTGTTCTCACCGCCGGTCTGAGCGGTGCGCTCCGAAGTGGCCGCTTTTGCCATGGTCCCGCCGCCGGTACGACCGGCCGCCGGCGTATGCGAGCCGCGTGCCGGAGCCGCAGCCATCGGCTCTGCCCGCACGCTCCGCTCCCCCTGACTGCGATCCGTCATACGGTCGCGACCCGGTTGTTCCGGGCGGCTCGTATCCGCAGAGCCAGGTTCTCGCCCCGGCAGGCGAGGCGCGATCGCCGCCGCCGTGCCGCCCCTGTGGAACGGCTCTTGCCCGGGCCTTGCCGCACCCACCCATGCAGAGAGGAGGACCAGTCCGACGATCGCCGCTGTCCGCCCCATCAGCCGAAGCGGATCCATCGGCATAGCCTCCAGGTACGGCGATCCCTCGTGAATCCGTCGCAAAGCGGCAATGCCGTCTTGAATCGCAGCGTTTCCGAAGTCCGTGGCCACACCCGAGTCGATCAGCGCCACACCGATGGCCACCCGGTTGTGGTCGCCGGCGCCCAGATCCAGCCGCTCGGCAACCTCACGCCAGGAGGGCTTTGTCGTCGCGGCCCGGATCCAAGCGACCACAACGGGTGCCAGAATCACGACCAGCAGGAGAACCGCCATCCAGACGACGCTCATCAGGATCGGCCGCCCCGCAAGCCATGCCAGCAGTCTCAGTGCCAATACGAACGCCGCGAGCCAAACGGCCGCTCGGAGGCTCTGCTCCGCTGCGCGGCGCACCCGCCGGCGCACGGCCGCCGCATGCACGCGACGCCGCGCGGTCGACAACAGGGCGTGGAATTCCGCGCAGTAGTCTTTTGGCTCCAGCGGTTGGCTCATGGTTCTTGTGGTGCGGCGGATACGTTAACCGTCACCGCCGCAAGGATTCTCCGGGTGGGACTCTCCTGAAGGAACGCCACCAGGCTACAGGCCGACGGGTCCACAAACGTCGATCGCACCTCGTACTTCACGCTCCTGGCCTCTTCGTTCCGCTTGAGCGCCGCCTCCAACGCCTCCGTCAGCGTGGCCAGCCGGACATCCACGGGAAAACGGCGCGTTCCGCCCGCCGCCGGAATGGCCAGCCCCTCGGTCGGGGAGACGGCCGTCCGGACAACCTGATAGTGCATCAGCAGGCCGTTGGCTGCTGGAGCCATCACGAGCCGTTCGCACAACATGACGTGCAGTCGCAGATCCGAACCCGCCGCCGGCCCGGTCAGCTCGATTGTGCCGGTGATGGCGTCACCCGTGGCGGTGGCATCACCCGCGATGCGCCAGTCCGACCCGGCCGGTGTGGCCGGCAGCGCCGCCTTGCGATACGTGCCGTACACGGCGTCGACTTCCTTGGCCGTCCCGCCGCTCTCGACGGAAGTCTCGCCGTCGAAGATCGCCATGGGTGCCTCCGCAACCCCGTAAAACCGGGCCCGAGCCTCCGCCACATCGGTGACCAGAGGATCAGTGGCTGGCGCCGCAAGGTGGTATTGCACGAAGGATACGCTCGCATCTCCGAAGTATTCCGCCAACCCGCGGAAGGCCAACTCCGGCGCGGCGGTGTCCGCCAGGTCGACGCAACTGAACAGCTCCACGAGTCGTACCCGGCCGGTCGACTGGTCTGGAGAGTCAACCTCGAACCGATCCGCCGGATGGAACTCCAGCGTCCGGCCCTCAAGCAGTTCCTCGGCGTCGCTCATATGGAACGACTTACGGAACGCGGAATCACGATTCAGCCGGTCCAGGCCCTGCAGGGCACCCGGCGGCGGTCCCTCATCCGCCAGCACCGCCTGTGCATAGCGCGACCAGGCCCGCATCGGACGGCCCGACCGCTCATACAACTGTCCCATCCAGAGGTTCACCTGCGGGTCCTTCGGCATCCCGAACGACGCCGACAGCAGGTGACGCCGGGCCTGGTTCAGATCGTCCCGCAGCAATGCGACGTAGCCCATTCGAGCGTGGAGCAGATGCGCGGCCCGGGCGTTGATGTCCTGCGGGGCGTATTCCAGCCCCACCTCCAGGACGTATGAGGCCAGCGACAGTCTGTCCGGACGATCCGCGCCGAGCAACACGTCCGCCAAGTCCACCATCGTCTGCGCCCGGCGTTCCGACACCACCGTAATGGCTCGTTGTCGCACGGCCCGACGGATCGCCTGTTCGTCCGGAGGATGAGCGTCCAGACGCAGCGACAACAACTCGATGGCGGCCTCTGCCGCCAGCCGCGAGGCGGGGTGCTTTTCGAGGAATCGTTCGATGGCGCCCGCATCGTGCTCCACCTGCGCCCTGAAGTACTCCCGTTCTTCCTGTGGAAAGGTCGGTTCACGCAAAGGCTCGAACGCCATCCGCCGGTTGGTGGGGTCAATGGTCACGCGAAAGTGACTCAACAGGCCCGTACCCACCATCACGTCCGGATGCGGGGCGGGGATCCGGGTCAGGTCCACCGGCCGAAGGGCGGCGTATCGAGCGATGTTGATCGGCCCCAGGTTCACCGTGTCCAGATCACCACCCGGGGCACCGGCCAGATCCGCCGTGGTACCATCAATCAACGTGTCGTGCTGCGCAGTGCTGAATCGCACACGCAGCCGAAAACCCTCCCCCTCGTCCGGCACCACCGCCGAAAGCCAAAGCCCGTGCCCCTGCTCTTCGTAGGGCAGGGTGATCAGCGTCTGGTTGCCCAGTCCGACGTCCGCCGCCGACCAATCACCGCCCGAATCAATGCCGGGCAACAGCCGCAGCACGTCGCCGGCGAGGTCGAGCTGGAGAGTGTGTCCCTTGAAGGCGGGCAGCCCGATAATCGCGACGGCCGGCAATTCGCCCAGTTCCGTCGCGTGATCCCGCGTCAGAGCCTCCAGCTCGGTCAGCCCCACGCCCACGGCCGGCAGGTTCGGCATCACCAGATCCCCGAATCGCAATTCGACGGTGCGAGCCACGTCCGCTCCCAGCAGTTTGGCCGTCCGTTCGTGCAGCAACACCGCCGCGCGCGACCCAAGATCAAACGTAACGTTGGCAGGTATGGACCGATCTCCGCAGGCAATGACGCAGCGGGCACACGGTCGGCCGTCGATGAGGACCAGCCGAATTTCCTGACTCCCGCTCTCCGCGCGGACAGGCCCGACCCAACCGGCAATATACAGCACGGCCAGCCATCGCAGATGGGATCGGCGTCGGCCGGGCTTAATGGCCGCCGAGGCGCGCAAGTCTGCTCGGACTACGGGGGCGGTTTTCCGCACGTCAGGCGCTTCCGTTTCCCACAACGGGGGGGTCTGTTCACGGCATTTCACGATCGCTACGTCCTCGCGCAGGTCGAAACGACGATCCTACTCGGATTGGACGCTGGAAACGAGCGGTTGCTGCGTGGTATTTTGGAAGTAGCCCGTTTTAATACAGTGTAACTTGAACGGAAACATCTCCTGTTGAAATAGTGAGTTAGAGGACGTGGCATAGGTGCCAAGCGTGCCGCATAAGCCGGACAAAAGAAGAACTTTCTGCTTGGAGTCTCCGTGGGGGATGAGATATACTTAGGTCGGTTGGTGTATGCTGTGCGCATTCGGGATACTGTGGGGCGAGCGCACGCGACCGGTTTTTTGGCACGTCAGCAGCGCCGTTAGCGTCTGAGACGCCGGTCATATTGTGATGACTTACGTTCTCTGCGGCGCGGTGACTGGTCGCAGCCTTGAATCTCAGATCGAATCAGCGGAGGAAGCGGAAATGAGGTCAAAACTCGCAGCCGGGATGGTGTTGGTGTTGGTGTCTGTTGTCGTAACCACGGCGGAGGCTCGTGTTATCCGGGCGATTCCCGATCACGCCATACATATGCCGGGCAACTACCTGTTTTATGGATTCGGATACGACCCGATTCTTGACGCGCTTGGCACGGCGACGTCGAGCAACAACAAGTCCATGAATTACGTGGAGATCATCGACGATACGGTCAACGATGGGAACGGTCCGTGGGACGTGGATTTCACGGTGCAGATGATCGTTACCGAGTTGCTCGATTTCGGGAAGAACGGAGATCCCCTGTCCACCGGTGGTGACCACACGCCGTGGGGATACAAGTTCTGCCCGAACAACAGCTACTACTTCGCCACACTGCACGGCGGTCAACTGAAGAACCCCGACGGAAGCATCAAGGATGAACAGTGTGCGATCGCCGCTTTTGATATGCGTTTACCCAATGGTACGGATGCGGCCATTGGCACCAACGGCATGCCGGCCGGTGCGTTGTATGACGCCAGCGCCGATTTTGCAGCCTCCGGCGTCGTACCCGGC
>JBPOIK010000027.1:0-7862 GCA_052034525.1 Planctomycetota bacterium | reverse complement strand
GACGGTGCTCGCGACGTGCGCCCAGCAGGGCCGGTCCGCCTTCGCCTACCTGCGCGACGCCATCTACGCCTACTTCCAACGACACCCCGCCCCTTTGCTCTTGCCTATCGGGGTGTGAACGGTTACGATAAATGTAGATGGCGCTCCAGCGGACCCGGGGGACTATCACGGGACTTACATGTCATTGATCATAACCGATGCTACTGGCGTTGCTCCAAACGCCACAATCTTGCCCGTCCGCATCTCAACGGAGCAAGAAATGGTCTGGGGAATCTGGTATGTGCGCATGGTCCGCAACTTCGATGCGAGCATGCGTGTAATCAACCTGAGTATCGGTTTCGATTACGGGGTGTATTGGTATCCCTGTTCGTGCGATGAGTGGAAACCGGCTGTGCAGCAAGCGGTGTCCGACGCGCTTGCTGACGGGATCGTCACCTTTGCGGCCACCGGCAACGAGGTCCGATGCGGCGGCATCTGCGCGCCGGCGTGCGTCTCAAGCGCTGTGAAGGTCGCTGCGAACTATGACTCGCACTACGGTTTTGTGGATCACGGCGTCTGCGGCGATCCCAATGCCCTTCCATACCGTGTGACGTGCTTCTCCAACCAGACGAACGATTGTGATTACCTGCTGGCGGCGCCGGGGTACGACATCACGGTGGGCGGATTCAGCGGCGACGGCACCTCGCAGGCCACCGCGCACTGCTCGGGCGTGGCGGCCCTGATGTTCGAGAAGAACGCCTGCGGGTCTCTCGACGCCTACGCGGCCAAGGCCACGATCTTTAACGCAGCCACGGAGTATTGGTGGGCGTATCCGTACTGCGCCATGCCGCCCCAGCCGCGACACCTGAACGCCCTTGCGGCCGTTAACGCCGTCCCCGCGGGACCGTGCGGCAGCGTGGGAGATCTGGACTGCGACGGCACCGTCAGCCTGCTGGACTACGAACGATTCGAGAGCTGCATGACCGGTCCGGGCACGGGTCCGGTCGCGGGGGCGTGCGCCTGCGCAGACTATCCCTCTTCACCGCCGGACGGCGACGTGGATCTCCGCGACTTCGCGGTCTTTCAGGCGGCGTTCACCGGTTATGGCGAGGGGGCGTGCTGCCATTGGAACGGCGCCTGCACCGAGGGGCCGGTCATCGACTGCATGAACACGCCTGGGGCGGCGTACCAGGGTCACGAGACCACCTGTGCCACCGTGCAGTGCCCCCTGCCCAACTGGGGCGCTTGCTGCGACGTGGCCACACAAGCGTGCATCGAGAGCACCCGGGAGGATTGCGTCTGGGCGGAAGGGTTCTACATGGGCGACGGTACGGACTGCGCTACCGCCGATTGCCCCACGCCCCGCTACCAGAACGTGATCGACCCGCTGCTGAGCTATACGAGCGCCGGACCCGGTCGGCAACTGGGCGATGACATCACCCTCTCGGGCGCCGGGCCGTACTCGCTGGCGTTCTACGATTTGGGGGTTTTTGGCGGGGGAGGGGGCTCATTCGACGTGACCGTGGGCCTGTACACCGACTGTCCCGGGACGGGCGGCACGCTGATTCCGGGGACGGAACGCACATTCGTGAACAACGCCGACTACGGGAGCCCGGTATTCCTGCAGGCGACCTTCAACCCAAGCGTGCCGATTCCCAAGAGCTTCTGGATGGTCGCCACGTTCTCCACGAATCAGGCCGGCTGGTTCCGCGCCGAAGAAGCGGAGATCGGCTTCACGGCGAACCGCTTCGGCCGCAACGATCCGCCCTGGGTGTGCAACTACTGGTTCGGCGGGACTCCCTACGCCGGCTTCTGGGCGAACGTGGGCTGTGTGGAGTCGCGAGCGGCTGCCGGTTACCCAGACGAGGCGACCGCCACGCCGGTCACCGCCCCGGCCAGCCGACCCGGGGGAGCGGACAAGCCATGAGGCCTGAGATTCTCGAAACAGGGCGTTCGACCGACGACGCAGAGGTGGTTGAGCAGGAAGGCGGATTCTTGCCAACGGGTTTCACGCAACCCCTTCTCGGTACGGCTGGACGCGGGTTTGGGCAAGACAGACTAAGGAGGTGGTCGAACGTGGAAGGATGCGGAGGTGAACTTGTTTGGGATCACCAACCAGTTGACGTAGGAGAACGTGTGCCATGAGAGGATTCACTGGGCGGCTTTTTGCGGTCTGCCTCGGCATGGGCTGTCTGATGAGATTCCATGCTGCCTTGGCAGATCCCACCGACGCGGGTCTCATTCTGTCTGTGGGTGGCCAGGCCAGACCATTCAGCTTCGTGATTCCCGCGAGGACGGCGTATTTTCTCGAGTTTCCTGCCGAGATCGCCGTTTTTGTCGCGCCTGGCGAAGATGGAGTGTTGCCGGGCCAAGTTCTGTTGGCACCCAATAGTCCGGGCGACGCCGATGGTGATGGAGACATGGATCTCCGAGACGTCGCCATCCTTCAAACGTGTTTCGGGACTCCTGGCGGGCATCTGTGTTCGCCTTTCGATCTCGATGGGGATGGCGACGTGAATCTGGGCGACTACGCAGCCGTGATGTCCTGGTTTACCGGTCCTCTCGTCCTGACAGGCGATCTGTATCACGATGGAGTGGTGGATATCCTGGACTGGGAAACCATGGAATCTTGTATCGCGGGTCCTGTTCTGGGCGCGGACTGCGGCGATCTCGACGGAGACACACGGTCGGACCTCAGGGATTGGGCTGTGTTTCAGAGAGTATTCGGCTCGCGGCTGGCACCGGAGGTGCAAGTCACACTTCATGCGACCGGTATGGCAGCAAGCGAGGTTCTTGGCGACAAACTGATTGAGGTCTGGATAGGAGGCGACCTTGTCTTCTCCCAGGTGGCAACGGCCGTGGAGCTTGGGATTCAAACCCCCGCGCAGGTTCGCCTGGGACGCGAGATAGTCCTGACGCTCCATCCCTCGGGAGGCCCCGTTGTGTTTGGCGCGGGTTCGATGGTGACTTTCGAGACTCCGTCTGCCAGAGTGGAATACGGTGTTGACGATCTACACATCGTGGCCCCAAACCAGGCGGTCGTCTTAGCGGGTTTGGGGGATGCTACGTATGAGTTGGGCTTGCATGTGTCGCCGCCTGTCTTGCTGTCGGGCGCCGTCACCGCACGGCTGGCAGGAGGGATTGTTCTGGACGTTCCGGCAGACATCATTCCGGGTGCTCCAGAATCGGTGCTTCGTAAGGTGGTGTATGATGAGGACGAGGGAACCCCGGCTCTCGGCAACCCGAGCATCGAGGTTCTGGTGGCGTTCGATGTCGGTGGGACGGTTCCTCCAGAAAGCGACGTTCTACTGGCCACGGCCAGTCACTATGCCGCTGTGGTGGCGGTGGAAAACAACGCGTATACGGCCGCGATTGAGTCGCTGGAGGCAGTGGTGAAATCGATCGACTCGAACGGCTCCGTCGTCGTGGACAGTATGTCTGTGACTCTTCATCCAGTGAATATATCGGCTTCCCCCATCATTTTCGCCAGCGATGTGATGGTGCCGGTGGTGCCATTCAACATCCACGTCGACCGTCTCGCTCTGGGATACACTCAGGTGATCCCGTTCGAGGTAGTTGATGACGGGTACATCATCGTTGGACCGCCGGAGGTGAAGCCATGAGAAAGCTAGTTGTTGTGCTGGCGACATCTTTGGTCGCAATCCAGATGAGCTGCCGTGACCGCACACCTCAGCCGTCTTCGGCTGGGGCATCGATACCCCTCAGGGTTTGGGTAGTGCGGGATGTTTCCGATGCAGGCGACCCCGACGCGGCGATCGGCTACTGCTGGACATCGGGGCACGCCCGAGACCTCGTCAGACAAATGGTCAATTCCCCGCTCATGGCTGGGCGCAAGATCAACTTCTCTTGGCCCAACGAGAAGGTTACAGACAAGCTGTTCAACTTCGAAACGTCCAGCCATTTGTGGGCGACGTACGTGGATTGGACTCCCTTCATCTCAAATCAACCCTGGATTCGGTCGGAGCCCAACGTTCTGCATATCGTCTTCCTGCCCGGCATCATTGACTCTTCGAACCCCGTGCGGTTTATGGATTCATACACCCTTGATCCGGCCAGAAACAATGATCCATTCTGGACGGACGGGGATCCACCCACGGCACCCGTCATACTCATCTCGGATTGCTGGAAGCTGCCCTGGATGAGCAACATCAACGGAGCGGATGGCCAGGGAAGGGTTCCCGCCGCGACGCAATTCAACTACTGCGTTGTGGAGCGAGCGGTTGCCCGCTACTTCCTCCGGCTGGAAGACTACACTGGAACCAACAACAACTGGGACGATCAGGAGTACTGGACAGGATCAAGCCCGCGAACTACATGTCCTGGTGGAACCAGCGTGTGAAGAAGGGTGTTCGGCATGGAACGGTATCGGCAAAGGTCGAAGGCGAGTGGAATGCGCCTTGAAGAAAGGATCACTCCCATGAGCGCGATAGTGTTTGGCATTCTGATGTTGGCTTGGGGCGGGCCGGCGCGGGCCGTCGCTGACCCTTTCGACATCCTCTCGAGCCGGGTGGCCACCGCCGAGGAACTGTCGGCGGCCAAGGACTCCCTGGAGAAGCGTTACCCTCACGGCGGGGCCGAGTGCATCGAGAGGCTGGTCGGCGTGTGGTCCGCCAGCAAATGGTCTCGGACCGAGGCCATGGCGTGGGCCTGTCAGTGGGCGGACGACGACACGGCCCCGATCATTTATGAGGCGATTCGCAAAGCTCTCCGGAGCGAGGATGATGACGTCCGGTCCCGGGTGGGCGAGTTCTTCGGGAACGGGTCACTTGTCCTCTGGGGCCGAGTGAAGGATCCGGAGCCCATCATGGAGCTTGCGTTTGACGGCGCCGCATGCGGAGGGAGCATCTACTTCTATCCCGCGCCACCGGACCTGATGGCCAAATGGCTGGTCAAGGATCTGGATCGCCGGACAGGGCATGAGACCGGCGGCGGGTCAGCCGGAATGCACGTCACGGAGGAAACACTTCCGGTGGTCTTCCGTTTCGTGACAGAGAAACTCTCGGTCACGGAACGTGAAGGCTTCGTCCGACGTTTGAATGAGGACGGAGTCCAAGTGGCTCTGAACACTCTGGTGGAGTGGTCATATGAGCCCGTCCTGGAGCTTCTCCAGCAGATTCAGAAGATGGGGTTGTCGGCGGACGAGTTCAGCCCCGCCCGGATGGACAAGATTCGCAAAGCCGTCGCAAAGCTCCAATGGCAGGATCGGCCGGACGAGCTTCTCAAGGTGGCGGGCACGGAACGGGAGTGCCGTCCCGTGCTGCATTATGCGGTCTGGCGCCTTCTCGGGCTGCGCTGCGATCCCGCAAAGGTTCGGGAAGCGTTGGCCCGGAACCGCGTTCCGGTGCAGTCGGGGCCTCTGGCCGGGCAGGATCTGGCGGAGAGACTCTCCCGCATAATCTCGGGGTCGGGCGAGGACGCCGAGACGATCGGGCTGACCCATTCCTTCGATCCGCTTGTCTTGAACCGTGCCGAGTATTCCGAGTACCGATCCGAATGCCTTCAGGCCCGCGAGACCGGCACGCTGCCGGGGAACTATTCGTACCGGGCGATTCTGGACCGGGCCGCCTCGGACCACTGACGAACGGCCGCCGGAGCGTGTGCTCCCTTGTCATGGCGCGACGTCATTCGGGCAATGGGATCCTCCCGGCACGTGAGGATTCCTCAAGACAGGTTCAGACCTGAGGAGTGATGAACATGAGTGCGATACTCGCGGCAATCTGTGTGCTGGCGGCCGCTCCTGACATGTCGACCGATGAGGCCCTGCGGATTCTGGAGAAGCCGGCTGTCTCCGCGGGCGATCTCGCGGAGGCCCGCCGGGTGATCGAGCAGGCGGGCACTGTCCCGGAAAACGCGGACGCGCTCGTGCCCGCACTGCTTCGGGTGTGGGAAAACCCGTTCTCGCAGTACTGCGCCGCCGACCTCGCGGTAGGCCGGGCCACTCGCCGCCCCTCGTCCACTCATGCCGGGCAAATTGTCTCTGTGCAGGCGACTCGGCGCTTGCCGTGTGCGCCCACTGCTGCTGGACGGTCCGTGCGCGGCGTTTTCTCCTCGCTTTCCTCCTGCCAAGCGCCGGCTACAATGGCGTGGAATAGTCGATCTTGCCCCGGATCAATCCGATCCGGGGCGGAGCCCGACATACGAGGGTCAACCAGCCATGTGCGAACGGCCAGGCCTACCGTCCACGCAACCGGCCAATCGACGGTCGGTTCTGCGAATACTGCCGTGGCTCGCTTTGGGCTGGGTGTGCCTGGGCGCTCACGGCCAGCCGGCCCCCCCGCCGACCATCACGGCCCCGGTGCAAACGACGGGCGCGGCGGTCGTCCGTCCGACCTTCTCCCCACAAGCGTATCTGGCGCACGTGGAATATCTTGCCGGTGACGATCTGGCCGGTCGGGGCATCGGCACGGACGGAATCCGAAAAGCCACCGAGTACATCGCCGGAACATTCGAACGGCTCGCGCTGAAACCCGCAGGCACAAACGACTCGTTTTTCCAGGGCTTTGACATGAAGGCCGGCCCCGCCCTGGCCGACGACACGACGTTCACCGTGACCGGCACCGACGTGCGTCCGGTCGTCGGCCACGATTACGTTCCTTTGCCGTTTTCGTCCGACCAAGCCTTCTCGGGCGAGGTGGTCTTCTGCGGATACGGCGTCGTGGATGCGCAGCGCCGGCACGACGACTTCCTCCGCCTCGACCTGACGGGCAAGGTGGTTCTGGTTCTTCGCGGAGAGCTCCCCGGCGGGCCGGACGAAGACGGCTTCTCGACCTTCGCCTCCTTTCGGCGCAAGATCTGTAACGCCCGCGATCGGAACGCCGCCGCGGTTCTGTTCGTCAACCGAAAGCCTCCGCCGGACGGAACCGATGAGTTGCTGCCGTTCCACGGCGGGCCGGATACAAGCGACTACGGCCTGCCCGCCCTGCATATCCGCCGCACCCTTGCGGAGGCCATGCTGGCCCAGGGCGGGCTGAAGACGCTGGACGCGCTGCAGGCGAAGCTGGATGCGGGCCAGAGCTGCTCGGCCGTCCTGGAGGGCGTCCGCGCGGAAGGACGACCGGCCATCCAATGGAACCGGGTCGACGTGCGGAACGTCGTGGCCGCTCTGCCCGGCCGCGGGCCGAAGGCGGACGAGTATGTCATCATCGGAGCGCACCACGATCATCTCGGAGTGCAGTTTCCCGGCCAGGGGTCGGCCCGAGGCGAACCGTCCGACACTCCCGCCATCTTCAACGGCGCGGACGATAACGCCTCGGGAGTTGCGGGCGTGCTCGAACTGGCCGCCGCGTTCGCCCGGCGGGGTCCGACCAATCGCACCCTGGTCTTCGTGACGTTCACGGCGGAGGAATCCGGCATGGTCGGCAGCCAGCGCTTCTTGGCGGATGCCCCGATTCCTCTGGGCAAGACCATTGCCATGCTGAACCTGGACATGATCGGCCGCGTGCCGGAGGGGCAGACCTGCGTGCAGGTTGGCGGGCTCCGTTCAGCCGCCGAGTTTGACACCGTTTTGTCTCGCTGTGCCAACCAGGTCGCGATCGAGTTGAGCTGCTTCGACACGGCGCTGGGCGGCAGCGACCACTTGTCTTTTTCCGCCAAAGGAATCCCCGCACTGCTTTTTCACAGCGGCATCCACGACGAGTATCACACGCCCGACGATGACATCGAGCTCATCAACGCCCAGGGCGCGGTGCGAATTCTCGAACTCGTGTACGCGGTGGCCGAGGAGCTGGCCGATCGCGACACGAAACTGACGGCCCGCGCGGCGGGCGGCCTGTCGGCCGGACGCGGCGGATTCAAAGTGGTCGTGGGACTCATTCCGGCGTACGGAGTGTCGGACCTTCCCGGCGTGGAAGTCGCGGTGGTGT
>JBPOIK010000167.1:0-12509 GCA_052034525.1 Planctomycetota bacterium | reverse complement strand
GAATGTCAGAAGCGGGCTATGCGTGCGGCCCGCTTGCAGCCAGACTCTGTTCGAAGATCACGTAATCGTTCTCGTCCACGTCACCGTCGTTGTCCAGATCGGCGTCCACGGCACAACCGGGCGCCGGCGGGTTTCCCGGACCGTTGAAGCACCGGGCGAACTCGGCAAAATCCAGCAGGTCTACGTCCCCATCGCCGTCAAAGTCGCCGGCCACTGCCGGAGAGTACTCGTACGCGCCCATGTCCACGACCGCAACGCCGTCCCCATCTCCATCCACCACGCGCGGGTTGCCGTCAAGGTCGTGGTCGCCGGTGGCGTAAGCGTTGTCGCCCGCGTCGATGCAGGGCGAGTCCGCCCGCAGACGGACGTCACCGGGATCGTCGTCGGCCGTGCCCCACACGCCGTCGGGACCCGGATGGGGCGGTCGCACGAACCGCGGATCGGTCAGGCCATCGTAGTTGTAGTCCGTATTGCCGTACACGCAGTTGTGTCGCAGGAACCCCCAGCCGCCCCAGGATGCTATGCCGGACGAGTTGAATGCGACGATCGTGTTGACGATCGTCCCGCGGTCAAAGGGGTAGGCGGAGATCCCGAAGATCCCACCGCCCCGATTAGCAGAGTTCCCCGCTATCGTGCTATTGGCGATCGTTGGAAAAGAGCAGTCGCAGAAGATCCCACCGCCGTACTCCTCAGCGGAGTTCCCCGTGATCATAACGTTGGCGATGGTCGGGGAAGAGAAATGGCAGAAGATCCCGCCGCCGTACTTCTCAGCGGAGTTCCCCGTGATCGTCTTGTTGGCGATCGTCGGGGAACTGCTTCTGCAGTAGATCCCACCGCCGTTGTTGGAGGAGTTTCCCGTGATCGCGTTGTTGGCGATGGTCGGGGAACCGCTTTAGCAGTGGATCCCACCGCCCTGGTAGCTACTGGAGTTTCCCGTGATCGTGTTGTTCGCGATCGTCGGGGAGGAGTCTACACACCAGATCCCGCCGCCAACGTCGCGACTACGGCCATTACGAATGGTGAACCCGTCGATCCGGGTGGTTTCGGCGGCGCCCGTGGGCACCGTGACCACAACGCCGGCGTGGTTACCGTCGACGATTGTTTCGTTGACTGCGAAGTCCCGGTCGGCCAGATCGAACGTGGCCGGATCCTCAGCGCCGGCAAAGCCGCCGTAGAGCGCTACGTCTACCGTCAGCGTCAGACACTCGACGTAGGTACCGGACGCCACCCAGACCTGCGAGCCGCTGGCGGCCGCGTCCAGAGCCGCCTGCACAGTCGTGAACGCATTGGCCCAGCTCGTGCCGTCGCCCGCACCGGAAGCTGTCGCGTCCACGTAGATCACGGGTTGACCCCAGGCCGGACCCGCCATTATCGAAATAGAGAGCAGCGCCGATACAACCAGCAAAATCGAGCAAAAAGATCTGTCCATGATTCGCCCCTTTCTGAATAGATGATACCGAATCGGACCTTTTCCCTTCGGCCTCGTCGGTGACGAGACCACAAGCACCCTATCACGTCATACCGTTTCTTCCTCCATCACCTCCATTCTTTTTCCAATCGTTCGGAATGAGACAGGGATCCAAACCCATCCTTCCACCGGCTGCCTTCTGAGTTTTTGTAGGGGAAATAACTTATGGTTGGAGTGCTCGGCTGTGGCATCATCCTTCTGCTCTGCCTATGTCCCACCGACCTTCGAGACGCATGTGACACTTCGCGGCACGAAGCGCCGAGGTCCTCTGCTTTCCCGGCCGCTCGCTTCCAGCGCCGCCACCACCCGCTGCCAGATGCAATTCACCGAGTGCATCCGAAAACCGCCGGCCCGATCCGGAGTGACCACTATCCGGATCGTCGTTCCGTCAACATGGCGATGCCCTCGATGATGACCTCGTTAAATCCGTCGACCGGCTCGGCCGCAAGCCAGTCCACGCGCAGTTCGTCGAGCGTAGCGCCCTCCAGTTGCGTAAGATCCTCGCGCAACTGGCCCAGGCCCTGGTTGAAGGCCATCAGCAGGTGGCGGATGGCCGATGGTTCGTGGCCGGTCATGCGGGCCGCGGTGGCGTCGGCCGCGAGGGGATCGCGGCTGACCAGCAACACCCAGTCGCCCAGGCGATCACGCAGATCCACCGTGGTGCCCCACCAGCCGGGCATCACGTGCGGTCCGTTGCCCTCACATCCGATCGAGCCATCCACGATGACCAGATCGGGGCGCAGCGCGGTGGCGATATCCAGGAACGCCTGCTCCAGGCCGGCGGGAGCGTTGTGGAGTTTCGTGCGATACGTCAGGCCCGGCCGGCCATAATACTCGGCGGGAGTAACGCCCATCAGGTTCTTGAGCGACAGAGTCATCTGGGCGAAACGATGCGTCTTGATCACGGGAATGGAAATGATGCGATGCGCGCGGCGGACGAGGCTGGAGACGTAAATCCGGCCCAGTCCGCTCGGACCGGCCGGTATGGCATCCCAGCCGGGAGAGTCCGCGTTCAGACATGCCAGCTCGACCGTGCCCTCGTAGCGGCGGTTGAGCCAGTCGGTCTTCTCGGAAACGCTCGTCGAGCCGTCTAACGTGAGCATTTCGTGCCAGGCAAAGCGGTTGACCTGGCCGCCATCGCCAATGATGACTCTGGCGGCTCCGGCCCGCAGGCACTCCTCGGCCACGGTCAGGAAGATCTCCGGCTTGGTGCATTCACCCGTGGTGAACAGCGGATGGCGGACCATGCCCGCGCCCACCAGGTTCGGCTTGATGAACACGGTTTCGCCGGGGGCCACGACGGCCCCGGCCCCGCCGCAAGCGTTCAAAGCCCGGCGGGTCATCGCTTCCAGGTTGCCGCCGCGGATAACGCCGACCTGGGCCGGTTCGCTCGAAGGCGCAAAAGGCGGGGTTTCCGGGCTGATCGAATCGCCGGCATGGCAGCCGGTCAGCGCCGACCCCATTCCAACAGAGAGGCCGGCGCAGAGCCCCTGTCTGAGGAAATCCCGGCGGGAGCAGGCCTGCATCGGGCGTTCTCCGTTCACACCGTTGCATCCGGCAGACCGGCTGCAAGGCGGCGCTCGTGCAGCCCGATTGTTCGGACAGGCCACGTGGGAAGTCAAGAGAGGCGTCCCGGCTCCTCGATTCATCGCGACGGCCGGCCGCTTTCGCCATATCCGACCCCCGCCTTCTGACGAATGGATGAGACGAGGCTCTCACTCGAGCACAATTCTCGTCGCCTCGCGCGCCGGGAAGGCGCCTTGGCCCATTTGAACCGTCGGCCGAACAGGCCCGCTGCCCCGACGTTACGTTGCCGCTTTAACGGCCGCGAGGGCTGCGTCGTAGTTGGGCTCGTGCGTCACCTCGGGAACGTACTCGACATGCACCACTTTGTTTCGGCGGTCGAGCACGAATACGGCCCTGGTCAGCAGACCCAGTTCCTTGATCAGCACGCCGTAGGCCGGGCCAAACGAACGATGCTTGTAGTCGCTGGCCGTGATGACGCGTTCGATCCCTTCCGCGCCGCAGAATCGCTTCTGCGCGAACGGAAGATCCATGCTTATCGTCAGCACGACTACGTCGTTCGAGAGCTGTGTGGCTCGCTGGTTGAAGGTCCGCGTCTGGGTTGCGCACACGGGCGTGTCCAGGCTGGGAACCACGCTGAGCACGCGGATTTTGTCGCGGTACGTGTCGCACCGCAGATCGGACAGGTCGTTGGCCGTCAGCGTGAAGTGCGGGGCCTCACTCCCCGGCTGGATCGCAGGGCCGATGAGCGTCAGAGGCTTCCCCTGGAACGTGATCACTCCTTCTCTCTCAGTCATTGTACTTCTCCGTAGCACGAGGCTTGCCGGCTTCCTCGTTCAGAGGGTGCCGATGGAACAAGGTATCAACGAACCGCACGGCACGCGCCAGACTGGGGTGCCGCTTGGTATTGTAGCCGCCCGGACCGGGGATGGGCAGCGCATCGATTCCGAACCACCCCTACCCGAGATTCGGGGCACAGACCGCGCTCTTGAAGCGGATTGCTGCACACTATCCGTGGATCGATTGACGCCGGCCCTCCGCGGCGTGGTCGGGAGAACCTTCCTGTGTGAGTCCGTTCCAAACAGGTTCGGAATGATGCCAAGTCGGAACGATAGAGCCTATTCCGGATCGAGTTCCGCAGCCCCGGCGCGCAAAAAAACCCCGGATGCGTGGGCAGCCGGGGTTTTCATGCGATCTCGATGCTGGAATCCGAAACGCGCTGCGCCTACCGTCGCCGCAGCAGGGCCAGTCCGCCCAGGGCCAGCAGAGCCAACGAAGCCGGCTCGGGGATGGCGATTACCTGGAAATTGTCAATCCAGACGATGTCGCCGCCGGTGCCGGTGTCGGAGTCATGCTGGAGGTTAATGGCCCAGCCCGTCAGCGCCTCAATGTCTGTGATGGGGATTCCGTTGTCCACCACCGCGCCGTCATACCAGGAGTAGGCCTTCATATCCACCAAGTCCCACTCCATGGTGACATTGGCATAACGGCCGTAGACGGTCGCCGCGGATCCCGCACCGGGGTTCCACCCATGGGGAAACGTTCCACCCATATCCCACTGCAGGCCATAGCCCGGTGTGCCCTCGTCCCACAGCCACCACCAGAGATTCTGCGTCTTGCCCAACGCGTTGGTCTGGCGATAGATGTCATAGCTCACTACGAGATTGGTGTAACCGGCCGCAACCAGGTCCGCGGGAATGAACGCATGTTCCATTCCCGAAGCGTCGCCTTGCGTGTTTCCCACCTCCAGTCGAACAGCCTTCTCGCCAAGCACCGGATCAGGAGCCGCCACCACCAGCGGGGCGATCCCGCCGCCGTCGGCCGTCCCGACCCAGCCGTCCTGCCCGTCGAGAGGACCAAGCGTGAACGACTCAAAACCGAACGAATCATACCCTGCCGCCAATGCCACACCGGCAGTCGCCAGCAGCACCGCCACACTCGTGAATACCTTCATACCCTTGCCTCCTCCAAAATGTGAGAGAATCGCCTCGCCTCGACGAAGTCACAGGCCGCCGCTGGCATGGCCGCTCAGCCTTGCTCCTTACGCCTACCGCACAAAAAAGAGACGGTCGGATTGCCACAAGGCAATCTCAAACCCTCTCTCTTCACAACCCGCGTCGCCGAGTCCCTGAGACCCGACCCTTATTCTCTTGCTGTAGTATAAGCAATTGCACCCATAGAACCCAACGAGAATTCCTGGCGGGCGTGCAAAAACCCCGGGCCGCCGTAGCGGCCGTGCCATTGAAGCTCTACAGCCCCACCTTGCTTGGATGAGCGATCCATATCGAACCCAGGACTGGCTGGAACCTCCTTTTTGACAACAGGTTATCCACACGGATGGAGCTTAGCGATTTGGAAAATGCGGAGCCGATTGACCATCGACATGCGAGCATTTCCGGGGCATCCTGCTTGAGCGGCCCCCGACCCCCCACTACACTGCCAAGATTGCACGCTCCGCTGCGATCGGGCCGGCGGGCGGCGACCTATGGTGCTGCATAATCGAGAGGACCAACCATGCCTGAGCAGAGGCCCCAGGGGCTTGCGACGCGCTGCCTTCACGCCGGCCAATGGACGGATCCGGCCACCAACGCACGCGCCGTGCCGATCTACGCGACCACGAGCTACGCCTTCAACGATACGGAGCACGCGGCTAACCTTTTTGCTCTCAAGGAGTTCGGAAACATCTACAGCCGCATTCAGAACCCTACGAACGACGTGCTGGAGAAACGTCTGGCGGCGTTGGACGGCGGGGTGGGCGGCCTGGCGGTCGCCAGTGGGCTCTCGGCGATCACCATTGCCATTCTGAACATCTGCCGGGCGGGGCACAATTTCCTCTCGGCCACCAGCCTGTATGGCGGCACGTGGACGCTGTTCACACAGACTCTGGCGAAGCTGGGAATCGAGGTGCGCTTTTTCGACGCGGACCGGCCGGAGGGTATTCGCAATCTCGTGGATGACCGGACGCGTTGTGTCTACTTTGAGTCCCTCGGCAACCCGAAAAACGACGTGCCGGACTTCGCGGCCATCGCGAAGGCAGCGCACGACTGCGGCCTGCCGGCAATCTGCGACAACACGGTGATGACCCCGGTGCTGCTGCGGCCGTTTGAGCATGGCGCGGACATTACCGTCTACAGTTGCACGAAGTTCATCGGCGGGCACGGGCTCCATGTGGGCGGGTGCATCGTGGACTCGGGCCGCTTTGACTGGACAGCCGATCGGAAGAAATGGCCGGAGTTCACGGAACCGGATCCCTCGTATCACGGAATCGTCTTTGTCGACGCGCTGAAGGCCGTGGGAAACGTCGCCTACATCACCAAGTGTCGAACGCACGGTTTGCGCGATCTGGGAACGTGTCTGAGCCCCTTCGCGGCGTTTCTTTTCCTGCAGGGGCTGGAGACTCTCCATTTGCGCATGCCTCGCCATTGCGAAAACGCCCAGAGAGTGGCCGAGCACCTGCGGCGGCACCGAGCGATAGAATGGGTGAATTACCCCGGACTGCCCGATCATCCTCACCACGCCAACGCGAAGAAGTATCTGCCGGACGGGTGCGGGGCCATTCTCGGATTCGGCATCCGGGGTGGCGCGGAGGCCGGCAAGCGCTTCATCAACAGCGTGAAGCTCATGTCGCATCTGGCGAACATCGGCGACGCCAAGACGTTATGTATCCATCCGGCCAGCACGACACACTCCCAACTCAGTGAAGCGGAGCAGCGGAAGACGGGCGTGGTGCCTGAGTACATTCGGCTCTCGATCGGCCTGGAGGACATCGAAGACATCCTCGCGGACATCGACCAGGCGCTGGCGGCTTCGCAGGGCTGACAGCCGGTTGGCCTCGTAAGAGCGTCTCACAGGTACCCACCTGTCGTCGCGCGTTCGTTCCGCACAGGCGGCGATCGGCGGCGGCGGTCGCCCGGGAACAGAAAAACCATGGCAACCCCCAATCCCACAGAAGCAGAGGATTCGACGGCCTCCGTCGGGCTCGTTCGGACGCAATCCGCCACGCTTTTCGCGCCGCCGGATTCCCTGCAAATGGAGTGCGGACGGAGCCTGGGGCCGATTGAGGTGGCCTACGAAACGTATGGCCGCCTGAATGAGGCCCGCGACAACGCCGTGCTGATCTGCCATGCCTTGACCGGCGACGCGCACGTGGCCGGGCGCCACACCCCGGAGGATCGCAAACCCGGATGGTGGGACTCCATGGTCGGGCCGGGCAAGGGGATCGACACGAATCGCTACTTTGTGATCTGTTCGAACGTATTGGGAGGCTGCAAAGGCACGACCGGGCCCTCCAGCATCAACCCGCAGACCGGCCGGCCGTGGGGTTTGACCTTTCCCGTCGTCACCATCGAAGACATGGTCAAGGTGCAGAAACGGCTGGTGGAGCACCTGGGCATCGACCGGCTTCTGGCGGTGGTCGGGGGTTCGATGGGCGGGATGCAGGTGCTGGAGTGGGCGGTTCGCTACCCGGAGTGCGTCCGGGCGGCGATTCCGATCGCCACGACCACCCGATACGGAGCACAGGCTCTGGCGTTTGACGCCGTCGGACGCAACGCCGTGCTGGCCGATCCGAACTTCGCGGACGGGCAGTACTATGGAGGGCCGGGGCCGGATCGGGGTCTGGCCATCGCGCGAATGGTCGGACACATCACGTACCTCTCGGAAAAGGGAATGCACGCCAAGTTCGGGCGTCAACTCCGCCACACCGACACCTACCGCTACGATTTCAACAGCGAGTTTGCGGTGGAAACGTATCTGGACCACCAGGGGCAGGTGTTCGTAGATCGATTCGACGCGAACAGTTATCTCTACATCACCAAGGCCGCAGACTACTACGATCTGGCCGCTCGGTACGGATCGTTGGACCGGGCCTTCGCGAACGTGGAGGCGAGGTTCCTGGTAATCAGTTTTTCAAGCGACTGGCTGTTTCCTCCGCGGCAATCCCGACAGATTGTGGACGCCCTGCTGGCCGGCAACAAAAACGTGTCATACACGGAGGTGAACTCGCCTTACGGACATGACGCGTTCCTGCTGGAGCCGCAGGTGCTTGGCCGCCTCGTGCGGGGGTTCCTGGCCGCCGCATCGGGATCACCCTTGCGGTCGGACGTGCCCGACGTGCCGCCGTACCGGCAGGCGCCGGTGATTAACACGCCCTGGAAGCGTCTGCGGGTGGATTATGACGCCATCGAGGATGAGATCGCTCCGGGCAGTTCCGTGCTGGATCTGGGGTGCGGGCGAGGGATTCTGCCGGGTCGGCTGATGGAGCGCCGCCGCGCGCGGTGCCTTGGCGTAGAGGTTCAGCAGGATGCCATCTGCGAATGCGTGGAGCGGGGCGTGCCGGTGGTCGATTTGGACATTCTGGCGGAGCTGAACAGCTTCGCGGACCAATCGTACGACTGGGTCATTCTCTCGCAGACGCTGCAGATTCTGGCGGACCCGGCGCGTGTGCTGCTGGAGATGTTCCGCATCGGGCGCAACTGCATCGTGAGCTTTCCCAATTTCGCCCACTGGCGCACGCGCCTTCAGATGCTTCTGACCGGCCGGACGCCGATCACTCCCCTGCTGCCGTTCCAATGGTACGACACGCCCAACACGCACTTCGTCTCCCTGTGCGATTTTGAGGCGTTCTGCCGCCGCCACGGGGCTTCGGTGATCAAGCGGATTCCCCTGATGGCCCATCGTCGCCATCCGGTCCGCGTGTGGCCCAATCTGCTGGCGGAGGAGGCTATCTACGTGCTGCGGTCATCCGTGTGAGGAGTGCCAATGCTGGCGTTCTGACGGATTCAGCCGCGGACGCCCGCTCCGGCCTGGTTCTCCCGTGCTCTCGACCCTCGTAAGAGATTCGTCGCGCCAGCGGCCGTGGCCCCCCCGTCCAAGGCGCGGGAGACACTCTCGCGGGAGCCAGTGCGAGAAACGTTCCGGCCCGCGGGCTCTGGTGAAACGGCCCCCCGTATACGGGCGGCCGTCACGGGATGGCGATCGCCGGCGCTTGCGCCCCCGAAGACTCCCTGCGCCGCTCTCAAACGGGTGCTCGACCGCATTCCGGACACGCGGCGCCGGGCGCCCGGGCGTTTCCGCACGACGGGCACGGCCCGGCCGACTCCGGCGCCGGACCCGCGGAAAGCGCGGCGGCCGAGGCGGGATCGGACTGCTCCCCGGCCGGCGCATCCGTGGTCCATCGGGCGCCTCGGGTGAACCAACCTTTCAGCGCCAGCGCCGCCAGAGGACCGACCAGAGCGACCACCCCCAGGAGCAGCCAGAGCGCACTGGGTGTCCAGAAGAACGGGACCTCGCCGGCCGCCAGTCGATCACGCAGAAGCTCGCCGTTCGGAAGCTCGGGAATCCATTTTTCCAGCATGTGTCCCGACAAAGCGCTCACGATCGTCTTGGCGAAGAAATACGGAACCATGGACAAGCCCAGATACGTCCCCTCCTGGCCGACGGGAGCGATGGCCGCCGTGTATTCGGTGAGTCGGGGTGACCAGAGGAGCTCACCGATCGAGAGCACCACGATCGCCACGATCGAAACGGTGTACGTCGTGTTGCCCCATGACGGAATGGCCATGACGAACATCGAAAGCGCCGAGATAAGGCTTCCGTACACGAGCATCTTGTACACGCTGAAACGGTGCAAAACGGGAATGAGCAGGATCAGGCCGACGATCACCAGGATCGGATTGATGGTGTTCAACGTTCCGATCAACGCGTCCGGACCGATCACCCTCAGCCAGTACTTCGGCCAGAGCAGGTGCATGTACAGGAAGACGGCCCGCACGCCCAGCAGAAGTGAGACCAGGCACACGAAACGCCAGAACACGGGCTCTCGCCAGACGGCCCACACGGTCGCCAGTGGGTTCTTCCGCAATCCTCCGGATCGCGTATCCGGTTCCTCGTTCGGTCCGTAGAGCTGTTCCTCGCGCCGGATGAACAGTAGGGTCGCCGCGAGACAGAGCACGCCGAACACCGCTCCAACGCTGAAAACATGCACGCGCGGCACACGCAGCACCAGATAAATGACATCGATCATCACTCCGGCGCAGGCCGCTCCGATGTTCATGAACAGATACCAGAGGTTGAATCCAGCACTGCGTGATTTGCGGGTAGTGAATCGTTTGTTGGCCGCCTGAAATACGGTCTGCACCAGTGCCAGACAAGGCGCCATCAGGAAATACGCGTACGTCACGAGTTCGCCGCGGCGGTCGGGCAACCAATCGGGATTCAGTGCCAGAACGACGATGAGGGTCCTTAGAACCGTAAGCACCGGCATCGCCAGGTAAAGCGACCAACGAATTCCGAGCCAGTCCATCAGCATCCCGGAGAACAGCAGGCAGATTGTGGTCGTGCTGCCGAAAACGGTCACCACGTACCCCGCCTGGGCGTCCGTGAAGCCGAAATTCTCCGACAGGATGATGGGCGAGATCGTCAGAATGGCGAAAAACACCATGCAGTCAAGGAAATTGACAATCTGTGTGCCCCAATACTCCGAACGCGTCTGGCGCAACACGCCGAAGTCGCGGAAATAGTTCACGATCATACTGCCGAATGAGCCCGACCTGTCCTTGGTTTCCTGCATTTGTAATCTTCAGATCTTGCGTGCCGCCGACCGAACCGTCGGCCGCGAGTCAGCCGCATGAATCCGATGCGGCGTCCGCGGGGGGCGCGTCGGCCGTAGCCGTTTTCTTGACCGCGAAGTAGAACCAAAGCATGCCGATCGTGCCGACAAGGCCCACGATTCCCAGGTAGTACCAGATCATCTGGGGGTGATACGTGTCCCACAGGAGCTGCCGGGTAACGAGCGTGTCCGTGGTTTCCGGCAGGTTCAGAACGGAATTGATGATATCCGTCGCCCGGGCGACCGACTGCTCCTGCGAAAGTCCGGTCAGGTCCACTCCCGCAAACGCGGTGGTCAGTTTCTCCTGCACCGCCTGCGCGTTTCCATCCTCGAGCGCGTGGGTCAGAATCTCCATCACACACTTATTCGGCAATCGGGACTCATCCGCGACGAACGAGGCGTCCATTCCGACGCTGTCGACCAGGTAACGACGAGCCAGGTTGAACTTGCTGGAAAGCCCCTGATAGAGATATCCGGAGATCTTGTTGCCCAGAGCCCAGCCGATGGCATACGGGATGTTCGAATAGCCCATGTACAGGGCTTTCTTGTCCCGAGGGGCAATCAGACCGATGTACGCGCCGAACGTAGGGCTGCAGATCATCTCTCCGATCGAGAACAGAAAAATCATCAGGCAGCAGACGAGCCCTGCACGCGTCGCTCCGGCCCCGACGCCCCCCACCAGAGAGATGGCCATTCCGATGACCATCGCCGCCACTTTGTTCCATCGGCGTATCAGCCATGAAATCAGTATCACAAACGTCACGATGGACAGCGCGTTGATATTGATGATCATCTCGGGCTTGACGCGTCCGTCCGGCTCCACCCAGGCCCGGGTGATGGCGCCAAATATGCCGGCGACGTCTCTCGAATCCGTCCATTCGTCGATGAAATTGGGCAGCAGATCCCAAAGCTGCATGAACATGAACCAGAAGCAGGACGACAGCAGAAGGAACGCCACCAGCCGCCGGTCACGGAAGATATTGAAAACGGAGGAGAAGAACACGCCGAAGGGACCCTTGCTGCGATCCACTTCCCCTTTGTCCGGCTCACGATACAACAGGAATGCCGGAAGAAAGTTCAACAGGGTCACGATGGCCGCGGCGTAGAAAACGTGGTTCCACGAGATGTCGCGTCGCAGATAGGCCGCGCCCATCGGAGCGATCGCCCCGCCAATGTTCACCACCAGATAGAAGAAACCGAATCCCAACGACGAAGTCTCTTCCGTCACGCCTTTGGCCACGGTTCCCTGGATCGGCGGCTTGAAGATCGCCGTCCCCATCGCTACGCTGAGAGCGGCCGCCAGAAACACCCAGTAGCCCGTGTTCTGCCATCCTTGCGTCGCCAGGTACTCTGCGATCGGTTTCGACAGAGCCATGCCAATGTACCCGACGAAGTTCAACGTGAAAGCAACCACCAGGCTCTTGCGATACCCATAGCGGTCGGAGTATCCACCCGAGACCATCGGGACGAGGCACTGGACCAGAGCCCACCAGAAGTAAATGTCCCCCTTCTGCACGTAGGTCAGCCCCAACCCGTTCTCATTCGCGGAGCGGATCAGATACAGCGCGGCGATCGCGCGCACGCCGAAGAACGCCAGTCGTTCGAGCATCTCGATGATGTTGGCGTACCAGTAGTTCGCCGGAAGGCTCCGCACCTGCCCGAAAAACGAGAGAGGCTTCTTCTCCATCAGTCCCTCCTGCCGACGGCATAACGGGGCGCCGGGCGGCTAAATAAAGTTGCGCTGTAATGAGGCCGCGCGTAAGATGGGCGTTCCCAGATAAGTACGAACGCCGGTCCATCCGGCAGAAAGGGAACGCCCATGAAACCCAGTGTCATTCAACTGTCGCGACAAAGCAAGCGCCGATTTCGACGCCTCATCCACAAGACCAAGGACGCCGCCTTGAAAAT
>JBPOIK010000080.1:0-18096 GCA_052034525.1 Planctomycetota bacterium | reverse complement strand
CAACCCGCTGGCCACGTTCCAACTGAAAGACGGCGTCTCGCTCTACGGCGGCTTCGCCGGCAACGAAACGTCGCTGGAGGAACGCGACCTCGCGGCGAACCCGACCGTCCTCAGTGGTGACCTTGGCGGCGAGAACAGCTACCACGTCGTGTACGCGAACGGAGTCGAACAGACGGCCGTGGTGGACGGATTTGTCATCACCGGCGGCGATGCCGACGGGGTACCAAATGACCATAACGGCGGCGGGGGGGCGCGAATTGCCGCTTCCCGCGTGACGCTTCGGAATTGCGTGATTCGCAGCAACAAGGCCAACTTGAACGGCGGCGGCATCCTGAACAACCAGGGATCGGTGCTGACGCTGATCAACTGCGTGATCTCGGGGAACACCGCGGCCAATCGCGGCGCCGGGATTCAGGCCTACCAGTCCACGGTGACGGCCACCAACTGTACGATAGTCCACAACCGATCCGGCGTACCGGGCGGCGGGATTTCTATTAGCGAGGCCAGCCTGACGGCGACCAACTGCATCCTCTGGGCGAATACCACCACTGGTGGTATGACCGCGAACCAAGACGCCCAAATCTACCGGATTTCCGGCATGGTGGACATCAACTACTGTTGCGTTCGCTTATGGACGGGATCGTTGGGCGGAGTCGGCAACAACGGCCAGGATCCGCGCTTTGTAGACGCGGTCGGTCCGGACAATGTGCCCGGCACGGCCGATGACGATCTGCGTCTTTCGGCCGGGTCCAGATGTATCGACTCCGGCGACAACACAGCCGATACCGATGCGACGGTCCCGGGCCGTCAGCCATTGCCGCCGATAGACGCCGCGGGCGGGCCGCGTTTCCTCGACGATCCCTACACCACCGACACCGGCGTGGGCGTCCCCCCGATCGTGGACCGGGGAGCATATGAATACACCCCATGAGCGGGGGGCGTGCGCGATGTCGACTACCGGCCGGGAAGAAGCGGAGCGGACGAGGTTCGTGCCCGGATCGAGGCCATTTGGACCGCCAGACGGATGGCCGCTTTCATGCTGCCGGGGCTGGCTTTGTTTCGACCGACAATGTCAAACGCGGTGCCGTGATCGACACTGGTCCGGACGATGGGCAACCCGAGTGTGACGTTGACCGCCGAGTCAAACGCCGTCAACTTGATCGGGATGAGCCCCTGATCGTGGTACATGGCCACAATTCCGTCGTACTTCCCGCGGGCCATCCAGAACAGGGTGTCCGCGGGAAACGGACCTTCAACGTCAATCCCCACTCCGCGGGCCATGACGAGGGCCGGTTCGATGATGCGTCGCTCCTCGTCGCCGAAGCGTCCCTCTTCGGAGGCATGCGGGTTGAGGGCGGCCACAGCGATACGGGGATGGCTTAGGCCGAAATACTCCCGAAGGGCCGCGTGCAGCAGGTCGATCGGCTGGAACACGTATCCGATCGTGAAGCGGTTGCGCAGTTCGAAGAGCCCGACGTGCGTGCTGGCCAGGGCAATTCGATAACCTCCCCCCACGAACATCATGCTGACGCGCCGCGCATCGAACGCCTGGGCGAAATACTCGGTGTGCCCGGGCACCCTCCGGCCCGCCATGTGCCAGCTCTGTTTGTGGATGGGACCGGTTACGATGGCGTCAATCCGCCCGGTTCGCGCCGCCGCAATCGCATCGTCGACGAACCGCAGGGAGGCGTGCCCGCCTTCCGCCGTCGCACGACGCAGCGTGGGGCCGAAGCTGCTGTATTCGTCGTAGTCCGCGACAAGCACGCCCGATTCCACGCGATTGGCATCTTCGAAAGGCACGCGGTACCAGAAGGGATTGATCTCCGCGAGGTCTGCCGCGTAGCAGAGCAGCTCATTCAACCCGTAGACGATGAAGCGGGCCAGACGGCGGATTTCCGGATCGGCCAAGGCCTTGACGACGACCTCCGGGCCGATTCCGGCGGGATCGCCCATGGTGATGCCGATCAGCGGCCTGCCATCGATGCTGCCCGAGGACGGGTTGGAGGGTGGACCATTCATGCGAGCCCCAGTTCCTGCAGTCTTTCCACGGTCAACCCGGGATTCTTGGGCGACGCATCGCGCTGCTGCAGCCAGTGAACGACGGTTCGCACCAGAATGTCGGTTTCCACGTTCAAGACCGCCCCCACCGGCCGCGTCCACAGCGTCGTCATGCGAATGGTGGTCGGAATGAGGGCGACGCAGAACCGACGCTCGGTCGACGAAGCCACAGTCAACGACACCCCATCCAGTGCGACCGATCCCTTGGGAACCAGGTAAGGCACTAGGACGGGATCCGGGTCCAGTTCCAGAACCTGCTCATGAGGTGTGTCCCGGCGAGCCCGAAGTGTGGCCGTTCCGTCCACGTGTCCCTGAACGATATGTCCATCCAGCCGACCGTCGGCACGCAGCGAACGCTCGAGATTCACGGGGTCGCCCACACGCAGATCGCCCAGATTGCTGCGGGACAACGTTTCGCCCACAACGTCAAATGCAAACCGGGTGCCCTCGATCCGCGCGACGGTCAGGCAGACGCCGTTGATCGCCAGGCTTGCGCCGAGATCCAGCAGGCCGGACAGGGGGGCAGCCTCCAGCAGGAGTCGACGCCCACCCGGATGAGCGGCGATGCCTGCCACCGTGCCAACCGTCTCGATGATCCCGGTGAACATAACCTGTTATCTCAAATAAAATTACGACAGAATCGCCGCTGTCTTATGTTAGGTTGTCGCGGCCAATTGTCAACCCCGGGTCCATGCGCAGGCGGGCTGTTCCAAGCGAGGGTCACGACAAGAGAGCGTCAATCAATGCGTCATCCTCGATCCCGAGCTCTTCCAGGGCTTGGCGTTTCTGATCCTTGCTGAGCGCGGAGTTGTTGAGGATGGCGTCGATCTCATCCAGGTAGAGCCCTCGTCCGTCGTCGGTGATGGCCGAAGCAGGGAAGGTCGTTCGCGTGAGGCTCAGGATGCTGCAACCGGCTGTGGCTAAGACAACGATCCCCACCAGAGCCAGGTGGAGCAATGAGCGGGTGTGTTTGCGTTCCATACCGTCTGGACTCCTCGTGGGGCGCATGGCCCCGTGGACGCTCGCGAATTCCACGAGCTTGCATTGTAGTGTCGGCGAGGTTCCACGCCAGCGTTTGTTCGCCTTGCGGTCCCCTGAACCCCGCGTCAGCCGGAACTGAGGGAGGAAGGGGATGGCCGGGGGCGATGGCAAGTGATAACCTCTGTCGTGGTGGTCTGTTACAAACGATCTGGCGCTGCCCGCTCCGGCACCGGAGCAACGCCATCAGGCGAGTGCGGCCGTTTGGCATGCCGTTAGCGCTGGTATGGGCCAGTGTTTGTGGGAAAATGACGGAGCGGGCGCCCGATTCCAGGCGCTGCTGAAAGCGGGTTCTGGCGAGGCCTCGTTGAACGCGCGGAACGGGAAGCATTCATGGCGATTCCGGTTGTGGCAATCATCGGGCGTCCGAACGTGGGCAAGAGTTCGCTGTTGAACTGCCTTGCGCGGCGGATGGTCAGCATTGTGGAGCCGACGGCCGGTGTCACGCGCGATCGGGTGAGTCACATCCTCGAGGTGGACGGCGCTTATGTGGAGTTCGTGGATACCGGCGGGTATGGAATTGACGACCCGGACAATCTTCGCGAGCACGTAGAGCGGCAGATTCAGTACGCGGTGGATGCCGCGGCGTGGATTCTCTTTGTGGTCGATGTGCGGGACGGCATCACTCCGCTGGATCAGGACGTGGCCGACTGGATTCGCCGCCAGGCCGACCGCGTGACCGTGGTGGTCAACAAAGTGGATCAGCCACACCTTCTGGCCGGCGTGGGGGAGTTTGTGCGGCTGGGCTTTGGTGAGCCGCTCGCCGTTTCGGCGACGGAGAGTTTCAACCGCCACGAGCTGCTGGAGCACGTCCGCGAGAAAGTGCGCGGGGCGGGCGGGGAGGTTCCCGCGGAGCCTGTGATGAAGCTCGCGCTCGTCGGGCGGCGCAATACCGGCAAGAGCAGTTTCATCAACGCGCTGGCCCTGGAAGAACGCGTGATCGTCAGCGAAGTGCCGGGCACCACGCGAGACGCCGTTGACGTGCGATTCGAGTTGCACGGGCGAACTCTCGTGGCGATCGACACGGCCGGCGTGCGCAAGAAAAGCAGACTGGCGAACGCCGTCGAGTTTTACGGATACAGCCGGGCTCTGCGATCGGTGCGCAGAGCGGATGTGGTCCTGTTCTTCATCGACGCGACCGAACCGATCGGGCAGGTGGACAAGAAGCTGGCGCAGTTGATCTGCCAGGAACACAAACCGTGCATTCTGGTCGTGAACAAGTGGGATCTGGCGGTCGGACGCGCCTCGTCGCACGAGTACGGCGAGTACCTGGCCGGCACTCTGCCCTCACTCGATTTCGCTCCCGTGGCATTCACTACCGCCCGGGAAGGCAGGAACATCCAGACGGTCGTGGACACGGCCACTTCGCTGTTCCGACAGGCCCAGCACCGTATGGGCACCGGCGAACTGAACCAGGCCCTCGAACAGGCGCTGGCGGAACGCGCGCCGTCGGCCAAACGGGGCACCCGGCCTGTGAAGCTGTATTACGCGACGCAGGTAGCGGTCCAGCCTCCGACCATCGTGTGTTTCGTGAATGAACCGTCACGGGTCGGGCGGGATTACCAGCGTTTCCTTCAGAATCGTATGCGGGAACTCTTGCCGTTCTCGGAGGTTCCGATACGACTGGTGTTCCGCGGGCGGGGAGAACGGCGTGCGCGGACGTCGAGCCATCTGAAAAACGGTTGAAGCCGTGGGAGGTTTCCGTGTCGGTGGAGTTTCATTGCAGCAAGTGCTCGAAGCTGATCCGGGCGCCGCGCGAGGCGGCGGGTGGGCGGGGGAAGTGTCCATACTGCAAACAGAGCGTGTACATTCCCGCGCCGGACGAGGAACGCGAACCGATTCCGTTGGCGCCGATGGAGGAGGGTTCCGCCAAGGAGGGGGAAGAGTTGGATCGCGAGGCTGACGAACTCCTGGCGCGGCTTGTACAGGATGAGACCCCCGTCGGCGACGGAGAAGTGGGGGGGCCGACGGGAGTGTTTGTCCATCCGGTGGGGAACCTGGCGGACCTGGTCGTGGAGGCGGTTCGGGCACTGCAGGCCTCGGACTTGGACCGGGTGGATGGGCTGGTCGCACAACTCCGTCAGAACCGGGCAAAGGCCCGGGCGCACCTGCAGTCGTTGATGATGGATGAACTGCCGCCTCCGGAACTGGAGGCATGCCCCCCTGCGTTGTACAACGGCTTCCTGCGAACCCTGCTGAGTCGCTTGTGAGGCGCTCGCGGTTCAGTCGAATTTGAACTGCATGCCGATGTGGTAGCCTGTTCGGCGAGGTGTGCAGTGCCGGACCGTCGCCTGCCCGTGCAGGCTCATCTCCGGCTGATGAACGGCGATCGGATGGACCGTGCCAGGCACCAGCTTCACATCGCACCGAACGCCTATCCCGGCGTCACTCAGATCGTGGAGCGTGGCGATCACATGGGACTGGGAGCCGCTGACCGTGGGGATCCAGATTTCCACTGCGCCCGGGAACGGCCATCGAGGAGCCTGCCGCTTGCCGGGGGCGCCTGGAGCGGCGTTTGCCCGCGTGCTCAGAAGGCGCTGAACGGCCTCTCGCGTCAACGGGACAATCTCATCCGCATCCATGCTGCACCTCGTTCATCGCCTCTCCTGGTCCCCTGGATGGCGACGGTCCGACGGATCGCCGCACATTGAGAGAGACACGTCTCTGGTTGACACCCAGCGCCACCGCGATACAGCCCTAGGGCACCAGGCGGACTTCAGTCACTTCCGATATCTTCTGCTGGAGCGAACGTTGGATCCCATCGCTGAGCGTGACCTGCGCGTGCGGGCATCCACAGCAGGCCCCGTGAAAGCGGACCTGCACAACCCCGCCGTCTTCCACGGCAACGAGTTCCACGTCGCCGCCATCATTCTGCAGATACGGACGCAACTCCTCCAGGGCCTGCCGAACGCGGGCAGTCAGTTCCGAGGTGCACTTCGATTTGTCGGTCATCTGGCCGTCCTTTCCTGGCTAACCGGATCGCTCCGGAAGTGCCTTCATGCTACGTCCGAACCGCAGCGAAGGCAAGGCAAAGGCCGAGCGCCGTCAGGAGGACAACTCGGTCACCTGGAAGGCCAGTTGCTCGAAGTGAACGGCCAGATCGACGGCCACCACGGGGACCCCGGGAGGGGTATCCAGGGCGACCGGCGCGAAGTTGAGCAGTCCCAGAACGCCGGCGGCCAGGAGGCTGTCGGCCACAGCCTGGGCCTCGGCGGCCGGAACGGCGACAATCCCGATCCGAATCCCTTCCGCGTTCACGACGGACGACAGTTCCGACATGGGGCGAACGAGCAGGCCGTCGGACTGCGGGAGTGGGTGTCCCGCCAGGCCCTGGTTCGTGTCAAATACCGCGGTGATGCGGAACCCCCTGCCGGCGAATCCACGATAGGCGGCCAAGGCACGCCCCAGATTGCCCGCCCCGACGAGCGCTGTGGCCCAGAGTTGATTGGTCCCCAGGATGAGACGGGCCCGCCCGATGAGCTCGTCTACACGGTATCCGAGGCCCGGTCGGCCGAACTGTCCGAAATAGGCGAGATCCTTGCGGACCTGCGCGTCTGTGACACGGAGTGCCTTGCCGAGACGTTGGCTGGAAATCGTGGTGTGTCCGGCCGCCCAGAAGGATTCCAATTGGCGCAAGTACAGACTCAGGCGCCGGATCGTGGGCCCGGGTACATTGGCGTATCGAGGCATCTCGAGTCCCGACTGCTGGGCACAAGCCATATCAGGCCGGACGGGCGTCCAGTATAGGGGTCGCGCACAGGGCGTCAAGCGGAAGATCCCCAACGTGCGGCCGGCTCGATCCGCGGTGCTTGACAGTGGCAACGCCCGTCCGGTAGGGTTGGGCATTGGCGCGAGGTCTGCGGATACAATGGCGGTGGAACGGGCATTCCGGAGTTCTTGAATCATGGTCGACAAGGTGGCGGGGGCTGGCGAACCGGTGCCGGACCGGTTCTGCAGAATTGGCTGGTGGAACCTGGTGTCCGGGCTTCTGATCGTCCAAGTGACCGCGCTGGCGCTGGGACAGGAGGCCGGCCCGACCGACGCCGACAAGGCTTTGGACGAACTCCGCGGACGCACCACTTTTGATGAGAGTGACGATCGGGTACTGGACGCCTGGATTCGGGGGGAGTTGGCCGGGCTCGATGCGGATCCGGCCGATCCGGAACGCACAAAAACGTTCCAGCAGCGCTGCGTGGCGCAGATCACGAATTCGCGCAACAAGCCGGAATTTGTAGCCCGCCTGGCAGACCGGGTCGGCATTCAGTTTGCCGCCCGACTGGCCGATTGCGACACACTGGCCCCGCCCGCCGCGCGGGCGATCGCGTCCGTTCTGCGCCAATTCGGGCAGACCGGCGTATTGGACGCTCTCGAGGCGGGATTAAAGTGTCAGAGTCGGCAGGATGTTCGCTACCTGTGCGCTCAGGGCTTCGGCCGGCTGCGCGACAGCATTGCGGTGAATCCGGTTCTCATGGAACGCACTTTGAGCATCCTCCGCGCGGCCGGGCAGGCGGAAACCAGCGGAGCGGTGGCAGCCCAGATCTATGACGCGTTGTCCTTCCGGTCCGGGGACCGTCTTGCCGAAACAATGGCGGCCATGCTGGACGTGGTGACCGCCCGCATTGACAAACGCCGGACCGTGCCCGCGTGTGATGGGGGCGAACTGGTCTTTCTGGATTTCGTTACGGCCAATCGACCTCCCAACCGGGCGCTGACGGAACGGCTGGTGGGACTCCTGGCGGTACAGCTCCGGTTGGACGTGGCGCGCCTGGAACAGGAGGGCGTGGACGAATACGAGAAGATGCGGCTTCTGACGAGTGTCGAGGCCGGTGAGTCGCTTCTCACACAGCTCGTGGGCCCGCCAACCGCACCCAGCGTGCGCAACGCCCTGAAAAAGGGCGATGACGTGCGGATGCTGGAGGCCAAAATCGAATTGAACAAGTGGATCGGCACACCGAACGCTCCTGGCGTGCTCAACGGGCAGCCCTGGAACGTCCCTGTCAGCGCGCCGTAGTTCCCGGGGCGATTCCTCCAGCGGGCCCGCTCGCCTTGAAATCAGGTGTGTTTCTTCGCAGATCGTGGCGGTCGCCGTTGCTTTGCGCTATAGTTGCTCCGGCCAGGCGGGTGCGACGGCACAGCGAGAGATCGACACCCGCACCCGAGGGACGGAGCGATGAGCACCAGGACGACCTGTGGATGGATTCTGACGTGCGCGACGGCTGCGGCCGCCTGGGCCGGTGACTACGATCCGACCCGCGATCCTCTGGTCAATCCGGCGTCGCTGTTCGTCTCGGCTCCTGCGGCGACGGACCGGGTTGCCGACGAAGACTGGATCGTCCGTCATCTGCGCGCGGAACCAGCCACCCTCAATCCGATTCTGACCTCGTCCGGACACGAATTGATCGTTCAGGAATTGCTCTTTGACGAACCGGTGCTTCTGGGGCCCGGCCTTGAATGGACGTTGAATCCCGCGATGGTCCAGGCGTACTCGGAGGCCGAAGACCATCTTTCCGCGGAGCTTCGTCTCAAGCCCGGGCTGATATGGCAGGACGGCGCCCCGCTGACGGCCCACGACGTGGTGTTCGCCTGGCAGATGATCCGAAGCGAGCACGTGCCGGCTGTGCGGGCTCGGGCCGCTACGGACGGCGTGGCCGATTGCCGGGCGCTGAATGCGGTGACGGTCCAGTACCGATTCAAGGAAGCGCGGCCGACCAATCGTTGGCGGATCCGATTTCCGGTTCTCCCGAAGCATATCTACGAGCCCGGGCTCAGCGCGGATCCGACGCTCAATCGAAGCGATGCGCACGTTCTGGCGAATCGTCGGCCCGTAGGCAACGGCCCGTATCGGCTGGTCGATTGGTCGGCAGGCGACCGGATTGTCCTGGAGCGCTGGGCGGACTACCGCGGCCGTCACCCCCATTTCGCCCGTGTGGTCTTTCGAATCGTGCCCGACGGCAACACGGCACTGCTGATGTTCAAACGCGGAGAACTCGACGAGATGATGCTGACACCGCAGCAGTTCGCCCGTGACACGCAGGACGACCGATTCGCCCGTGTGGGCGTCAAGGGCTGGGCGAACCAGGCAACAGTGTATTGCATCGGCTGGAACATGGACGGAACCAACCCGTTCTTCGACGACGTTCGCGTACGCCGCGCCATGTCGCACGCGCTGAACATGCCGATGATTTTGAACACGGCGTATGATCGGCTCTTCTCGCGGGCGCGCGGGTTGTTTCCGCCCGGCTCATGGGCGTACAACGCGGACATCCCACTCTTCGACTACGACCCCCAGAAAGCCGCCGCTCTGTTGGACGCCGCCGGCTGGCAGGTGAATCCGCAAGACGGCTGGCGCTGCCGAACCGTGGTCGGCCCGGACGGAACTCAGACGCAGGTCCGCTTCACGTTCACCCTCTGTTTTGCCCAGGAATCCAAGACCTCACCACAGGTGGCGGCCGTTTTTCAGCAGGATCTTCGTCGTCTGGGCGTGGAGCTGAAGCTGCAGCCGCTGGAGTATCTGACGCTGCGCGGGCGCGTGTTCACCCACGATTTTCAGGCGGTCATCTGGGCCTGGACGGCGGAGCCCGAACCGGATGACGCGTGGAACCTGCTGCACAGTGCCGCCCGGACCGGCGGTCAGAATTTCGTGGGGTACGCCAATCCCGAGGTGGACGCCCTGTTCGAAGAGGGGCGACATTCGTTCGATCCGGCCGTGCGCCGCGACATCTACCAGGCGTTGGCGGCGAAGGTGTATGAGGATGCTCCATACACGTTTCTGATCAACGCGCCCAGCCTCTGGGCGTTTCACAAGCGGATTCATGGGGTCCACTTCAGCCCCATGGGGCCGGCCGGATTCTACCCCGGCCCACGGGCATGGTGGGTGGCGGCGGGCGAGGGGTTGCGGGCCAAGCCGTAGGATCCGCACAGAAACGCCCGACCGAAGGCGTCGGAGTCGCCGGTATGATCCGGTACGTTGCCAAGCGACTGCTTCTGGCCGGCATGACCCTGGTGGGAATCACGATCGTCACCTTCGCCGTGACCCGGCTGGCGCCCGGTGATCCGGCGATGGAGGCCGTCAGTCGCGGCGGAGGCGCCACGATTTCGGCCGAGGACTACGCGCGGCTTCGCACCTATTACGAATTGGATCAGTCGGTCCCGCGTCAATATGCGACCTGGCTGGGCCGTGTTCTCCGGCTGGATTTCGGTCGTTCCTTCCACGACGGCCGCCGGGTGACGGACAAAGTCGGCGAACGCCTGCCCGCCACGTTGTGCCTGGCGGGGGGGGCGGTGGCTCTTTCGCTGGCCTTCGCCGTGCCGATCGGGCTGGCATCCGCCCGCCGGGCCGGGGGGGTGTTTGACACGGTTATCGGAAGCGTGCTCGCGGCCCTGTATTCCGTGCCGCGATACGTGATGGCCATGGTGCTCATCGTAGTGGTGGGCGTGCATCTGGATTGGTTCTCGCCGTACGGACTGCGGTCGGATGATTTCGAGGGTCTATCCGTCCCGGGAAAAGCGGCGGATCTGGCCCGCCATTTCGTCCTGATCGTGTTCTGTTTCGCGTATCCGCTCTTCGCCTATCAGGCCCGGTTCATCCGGGGCAATCTGCTGGAGGTATTGAGCCAGGACTACATCCGCACGGCCCGGGCAAAGGGGCTCTCCGAACGCGTGATTGTCCATCGGCACGCCTTCCGCAACACGGCGCTGCCTCTGATCACGCTGGTCGGCCTGCTGGTGCCGTCGGCGCTCGGCGGCTCCGTAATCCTTGAGACGATGTTTCAGTGGCCGGGAATCGGGCAATTGTTGTTCCAGGCCATGACCCAGCGGGACTACCCGGTGGTGATGGCGCTGACGGTTGTGGCCGCGGTGGTCGTTCTGCTGTGCACGCTGTTGGCGGATCTGATCTACGCTCTGGCCGACCCACGGGTGCGGTATGCGTGACCGTTCCGTTCAAAGGGGTTCTGGAACATCTCGTTCGCTCGCGCCGGGGCTCTGGCCACGGTTTCGGCGGCGACGCCTGGGGATGCTGAGCCTAATCGGGCTGCTTCTTCTTGTTGTGGTGGCGGTGCTACGTCCGGTTCTGGCGTCACGCCTGCCGATCGTATGTCGTCACAATGGCCGATGGCACTTTCCGGGGCTTGTCGAGGTGGTTCGCTCGCTGCCGTTGGGGTCGCGAATGGTGGGGCAGAGCCGGCCCTTCAGCCTGCCGTCTTTTGACGTGGAGAAGGCCGTTGCGGAGAGCTCGTTCTGCGTGATGGCGATGATTCCCTACGATCCGCTGGCCTACTCGGCGGACCATCGCGCCCGTCCGAGCCGCCGACACTGGCTGGGTACGGATGAACTCGGGCGGGATGTGGCGGCCCGCCTGGTGCATGGAACCGCGGTCTCGCTGAAGGTGGGATTGGGGTCTATGGCCCTGGCCGGCCTGATCGGAATTGTCCTGGGCGCCTGGGCCGGCTACGCCGGCGGCATTGTCGATCTGCTGATCAGCCGGCTAATTGAACTGGTGATGTGCTTTCCGGCATTCTTTCTTATTCTGGCCGTCATGGTCTGGCTGGAAGAGCCCGGCGTGCGGCACGTGGTTCTGGTGATCGGGCTGACGGCCTGGACACCCGTCGCCCGCCTGATGCGGGCGGAGATGCTGCGCCTTGGCGAAAGCGAGTTCGCACTGGCGGCGCGGGCCCTGGGCGCCGGTCCCTGTCGGGTGGTGTTTCGGCACCTTCTGCCCAACGCGATGGCACCCGTGGCGGTGACCATCACTTTCGGTGTCGGCCATGCCATTCTGCTCGAGGCGGCCTTGTCGTGGTTGGGGTTCGGCGTGCCGCCGCCGGCGCCGTCGTGGGGCACGATGCTCCGATCCGCCTACGACCAGATGAGTTCATCGCCTTTCCTGGTCTATCCGCCCTGTGTGGCCGTTTTTGTGACCGTACTGATGGTCAATTGGCTCGGCGAGGCGTTGCGTGACGTGGCCGATCCGCGTGGCGAAACTGAGAATCTGCTGCCCGGTTGACGGAGGCTTGGTCGCTGTGGGTCCGGACCGCCATTCTTCGTCCCTGACTGTACGCGATCTTCGTGTGGAGCTCGCGACCCGCCATGGCGTCCTTCGGCCGGTGGATGGCGTCTCGCTTGACGTGCGGTCCGGGCGCACCGTCGGGCTGGCGGGCGAGAGCGGTTGCGGCAAGACGTTTACCGCGCTGGCATTGATGCGTCTCCTGCCGCCTCGACAGTCGCGGATCGCCGGCGGCTCCATACTCTGGTCAAACGGCCGGGGCGATCCGGTGGACCTGGCGGTTGCGGCGGAACGGGACGTCCGGCGATTGCGCGGGCGTCACCTTGCGATGATCTTCCAGGATCCCGCTGCGGCCCTGAACCCCGTCTTCACCGTTGGTCAGCAGATCGCGGAGGTGTCCCGGCTTCACCTCGGCCTGACGCGGACAGAAGCCATGCGCCAGGCGGTGGACCTGCTGTCGCACGTGGGCATCGCGGATGCGGCCCGACGGGCTCGCGAGTATCCGCATCAATTGTCCGGCGGCATGCAGCAGCGGGCCATGCTGGCGATGGCCCTGGCGGGCGAGCCGGGTCTGCTCCTGGCGGACGAGCCGACAACCGCACTGGACGTGACCGTTCAGGCCCAGATTGTGGACCTGTTATGCCGCCTCCAGGAGGAAACCGGAATGGGGATCCTCTGGGTCACGCACGATCTGGGTGTGCTGGCGCAGGTGGCGGACGAAGTCTGCATCATGTATGCGGGGCAGATCGTAGAGCGTGCGCCCACGCCGGAGCTGTTTACCAATCCGCTGCATCCCTACACCCAAGCGCTGCTGGAGTGCGTCCCCCGCCTGGATCGACCGGCCGAAGGCAAGGGTATTCCTGGCGCTGTCCCGACACCCGCCGAAGTCGCGCCCGGCTGCCGCTTTCATCCGCGTTGTGCCCTCGGGCATCGCCGCGCGGCGGACCTCGGTCCGGAAGGGGCGATCGACACCCCGAGGGGCCGCGTTCCACGCAATTGTCTGGCCGGCAGCCCCGCCCTGCGCGAGGTGCGCCCCGGTCACTGGGTGGCTTGTGGGGAGGTGGCGTCTTGAACAACGAGCTCAGCCCTTTGCTTCGCGCCGAGAACCTCTCCGTTCGTTACCGCGTTTCGGGCGGGCACGGCGTTTTGACGGCCGTGAATGACGTGACGTTTGAGCTGCCGCGTCGGACCACGTTGGGGCTGGTTGGCGAGAGCGGATGCGGCAAGACGACCCTGGCACGGGCACTGCTTCGCCTGGCGCCCGCCTCGACGGGGCGGATTCTCTTTGACGGACTCGACCTCTCCCGGCAGACCCGCCCGCATCTGCGGCGCCTGCGCCGTCGTATGCAGATCGTTTTTCAGAATGCGTCCGGAAGTCTGAATCCTCGCCAGACCGCCGGCCAGGCTGTGGGGGAGGGCCTGCGGATTCATGGCCTGCGACGCGGCGCCGCCCTCCGCGATCGCGTGGGGGAAGTGCTTGTCCAGGTCGGTCTGGAGAGTGCCGACATGGACCGATACCCCCACCAGTTCTCGGGCGGTCAACAGCAGCGACTGGCCATTGCCCGGGCGCTGGCGGTGGAACCGGAGCTGCTGATCTGCGACGAGCCGGTCAGCGCGCTGGATGTGTCCGCCCAGACTCAGATACTCGCGCTGCTGACCGGTCTCAATCGCCAACTGGGGCTGACCGGCCTGTTCATCTCGCACAATCTTGCGGTTGTGAAATCAATGTGCGACACGCTGGCCGTGATGTACCTGGGACGGTTCGTGGAAATCGGCCCGCGTGACGCGGTGTTTGGCAATCCGCGCCATCCTTACACGCGCCTTCTACTGGCATCCGTGCCTTCCCTGGATCCAACGCGCCCGCGCCCACCTCTCCCGATGATCGGCGAACCGCCCAGCCCGACCCGCCTGCCTTCAGGCTGTTCTTTTCACCCCCGGTGCCCGTTCACGATAGATGTCTGTCGACACGACCGACCGGACCTGCAGCCCACCTCCGCGACGCCCGCCCATTGCGCGGCGTGCCATCGCGCCGCGGAAGACCTGCCGCTTCCCACGGACAGAGACCCGCTTCCGCAGGAACCATAGCCCAGGTTCGTGAAACCGGGCAGGTCGAAGGCAAGAACCGAATGGCTGCCGTCCGGAGCTCTCGTCGCGCTTAGATGTTGCCCGGCAGGCAGCGGCTCAAGCGGTCGGCGATGTCCCGGAGAACGGCCAGTGGATGCTGGTCCGCATTGATGTCCGCCACCAGAGCGGCCGGATAACACTGGAGAACCGGGCTCGTTTCCTGTTCGTATACGCTGATGCGCTTGCGGATCACGGACTCGTCCGCATCGTCGGGCCGGTTGGCCTTCTTGGCGCGCAGACTCAAGCGATGCACCAGCGCGTCCACATCGGCGATGACCAGATGGAGAATCTGAAGAATCTCGATGCAATCTCGCAGGAGCTCCGCCTGCGCGGGAGTCCGCGGGATGCCGTCCAGCAGCAGGATGTGGTAGTCCGGACGCACCTCACCACGCCGTACCAGTTCCTCCACGTGCTGCTTCCAGACGCGGACGGTCAACTCGTCGGGCACCAGCAGCCCCTTCGTGGAATACGAGAGAAACTCCTGCCCGATCGGACTCTGCTTGTCCAGCCCGCGGAAGATGTCTCCCATGGCCAGGTGAAACAGGTTCGGCATCCCGGCCAGGGTCACACCCTGCGTGCCCTTGCCGGACCCGGGACACCCAAACAGCAACACAGCCTTGTACTTCTGGTGATGAGGCACTGCTGATTCCTTTCGAACTCGTCAGACGGATCGCACCCGAAGCTCCCGGCGTCAGGGGCCGCTCGGCTGCGGACTGCTCACACCCGCGCTGCGCCGCTGCTTGACCGCATCGCGCAGGACGGGATCGTATATGGAGATATCGGCGCCGTCGTACAGCTCCCTGTACAAAACCTGCATGGCCGGCACAGTCAGGCGGTCGCGCACGCGCTGTTCCAGCTCGGGGCGCAGCGCCTCCAAGGTTTCGGAACGACCCGGAAGAAGCTGCACGCGCTGGATGATGTGATAGGTCGTTTCGATCCGAACGGCGTTGGAGACCTCGCCGTCCTGAAGGGCGAATGCGACCTCCCGCAGGAGGGCGGGCACGTCGGGATCGTCCGCCGCGAACGGTTCCAGCAGTCCGCCGTTCTGCCCTGTGGTGATGTTCGTGCTGTACAGACGGGCCAGGTCTGCAAACGGTACGCCGGCATCGAGCAAACGGCGGACCCGGGCAACCTGGGCCGGATCCTGTAACTCGATGTGCCGGATGGAAACCCGGCTGGCGGCCACGCGGGCATACTCGCGACGAATCTGCTCCGGGCGGATCCGCAGTTCGGCAGCCACGATCTTGCGCAGGCAGGCGTTTCGCTCGACGGCCAGGCGATACTCACGCTCGGATATGTTCCGACGCGCGAGAATGCCGTCCAGAATCGCCCGGCCGGCCTGGGAATCAAACGTCTGGAAATCGCCGTCGCCGACCATCCCGAGCAGTTGTCGAATCGACCGGTCGTATTCCCGGTCGATGTCCGCCTGTGTCACGACGATCCCGCGCTCCGCGGCCGTCCGACGAGCTGCCTCCAGTACAACCATCTGCTCCAGCATTCCCGGCCCGTGGCCGGCCAGGAGCAGATCCACCAGGGGGCCGCGGCGAATCGGCGTGCCGTTGACCGTCGCAATGATCGCATCGTTATCGACGGCTGTCGGCGGGGCCGGCGCAGGCGCGGGGTCCGGTTCGGCCGGAGCGGCGGCGACAGCGACGGCCGGCGTCGGCGCGGGGGATGGCCAGGCTTCTCCAATGCGACGGGCGGGCGGGCCGCCTGGGGTCGGGCAACCCGTCAACGTCGCCATCAGCAAGGCGCACGCGAGCGCCCCGAACCGGTCAGACGCGGCCCGGCCTCCGTGCGAACGAGCCTGCGCATCCGGGTGTATGCCGTGTGGGCGTTTCATGTCGCCCAGACGGTATCCACGGACGTACGGTGCGTCAACGTCCGGTTCTCGCTACAATACGCGGCAGCCGATGCGGGCGGCGGGAGTACGGGAAGTGCCGGGTGACGGGTCAAACGATCGGGTGCGGGTCACCATTTTGGGCAGCGGTACGTCGCACGGCGTGCCTATGATCGGCTGTGATTGCCCGGTATGTACGTCGGCTGACCCGCGGGATCGCCGCACCCGTCCCAGCGTGTGTGTCGAGTACGGTGAACACGTTTTTCTCGTCGACACGAGCCCCGAGTTGCGGCTTCAGTGTGTCGCGAACGGGGTGCGCAGAGTCGATGCCATTCTCTTCACGCATCACCACGCCGATCACATCGCCGGGTTGGACGATCTGCGGCGCTTCAACGATCTGATGGGCCGGACGCTGACCTGCTACGGCCTTCCGCAGACGCTCGAAGTGATCCGCCGGTGGTTCCACTATGCGTTTGAGCATGATCCGGATTATCCCTCGCAGAAGCCGTCCCTGCGCCTGGAGCCCCTGGACGGCAATCCCTTTGAGGTGGCCGGGCGGACGATTGTGCCCGTTCCGCTGATGCACGGACCGCTTCGAGTTCTGGGATACCGTTTCAAGAACACGGCATACTGCACGGACTGCAATTTCATTCCTCTCGAATCGCTGGACCGCCTGCGGGGACTGGATGTGTTGATTCTGGACGGGCTGCGTCGAAAGCCTCATCCGACGCACTTCAACCTGGACCAGGCGGTCGAGATGGCCGGCCGCATCGGCGCCCGGCAGACTTGGTTCACGCATATCGCCCACGCCCTCAAACACGCGGAAACCGACGCGCTGCTCCCGGCGGGTATGGCTCTGGCCTACGACGGTCTGGTGATCACGGACGTATAAGGATCCGACCGGCGGGGCGTCCGTCGCGCCCGATTCGGCGACCGATAGCCTGACCGTCCGGATGGTGCTCGGACTTGACGGTGCGTCCGGTCCTCGAATAGCCCCGATTCCCGTCGCACATCCGGTTTTCGCCGCGTTCCGCGGACGTCACCGGTGAAATCTACCGCGAAAAGTGTAGATGCGATTTGCCTTTCGGCGATCTGAAATTTACATCCTATCCAGATCGGCAGCGACAGGTGTCGATCAGGTACGCCGGCCAGGGACGGAATCGGCGTGTTGCTCGAGCCCGATGGAGGTGCGAGTGAATGCAGACAGGTGCCGGCGCAAGGGAGTGGCGCGGGTACGTTTCGTTTCACCAGCGGGTCGCGGATACTCGACCCGGCACTTTCCGAAGGGAAAGGAGAACAAGATGGATCGGATTCGTGAGTTTCTGAAGTCGGA
This sequence comes from Planctomycetota bacterium, assembly GCA_052034525.1. GTDB lineage: Bacteria > Planctomycetota > Phycisphaerae > UBA1845 > UBA1845 > JAFGJQ01. The sequence goes on along the minus strand of JBPOIK010000080.1, from coordinate 702 downwards.
AGATGGCCCGACCGCAACGGAATACGCGGTCATGCTGGCGTTGATCATCATTGCCGCTCTGACGGCCATCACGAACCTGGGCACCAAGGTGACCGCGGTGTTCGAGAACGTCGAGAGCGAGCTGGGCTCGGCCACTGGCGTGTAACCCAGTGTAGTCGTCCCGCCGCGGGCCTGCGGCTCGCGTGAGGGAATTCGTGATAGACCAGGCACGGGGGGATGGGCCTCGTCCGAAAGGGCGAGAGCCCATCTCCGTGTTTGGGGTCGACAAACGGCAGCGGCCGGAACACGGGCGGATACGGGGCCGACACCGGCCGCCACTTGCCGACATCGGGGATCACCGACGGAAAAACGGAGAACCATGATGGACGCGTACTGGGGCGCGACGTGTGCGATTCTGGTGCCCGGCGTGTTGCTGGCTTCGTGGATCGATTACTCGCAACGACGGGTGCCGAACTGGCTGAACGCGTCATTGATCTTGAGTGGATTTGTCGTCCAGGGAGTGTTGCACGGCGGGGAGGGGCTGCTCAGCGGACTGCTCGGTCTGCTGGTCGGCTTCGGTGTTCTGATCGTTCCCTGGATGATGCACGGAATGGGGGCCGGCGACGTGAAGCTGATGGCGGCCATCGGGGTCTGGTTCGGGCCCTGGATGACCCTGATCGCCTTTTGTGTCGGGGCCGTCATCGGCGGTGTGATCGCGGTGAT
>JBPOIK010000028.1:0-89278 GCA_052034525.1 Planctomycetota bacterium | reverse complement strand
CGGAATCATCGGCAAACTCTGCCGAGCCTCCACCAGGAGCCCGTTCGCACGCAGCACCGGACGAACCACGAACCCCCCGACCGCCGCAACCCCAACCACACCCGCAACTGCCGGCGTCCATCGGACTGCGGCCGACGATGTTGTCCGGGGCACGATCGGCGCCCGCACCGCCGCCGCCAGCCCCACCAGGGCGAAAAACGTCGTCATCGTCGACGGCACGAGCAAGGAGAAGTTCACCAGATCGGAGATCAGAAACGCCAGCAGCGCACAATTCAGCAGCAGCGGCAATCGCGGCAGGGGCTCATCCCGGAATCGGACAAAATCATTCGTCTCCAGCGCCGTCACGAGAAATGCGGGAGCCCACAGCAGCAGAGCAAACTCGGTGTTGTAGAGAAGATACGGAACTTCGGAAGTCCCCAACAGGAACAGCCGCGGACCGAAAATACCCAGAATCAACAGCAGCCCCCAGGCCACGGGACGACCGGCGGGCATGACCTGCTCGCTCGGGTCGCCGAGCAACCGCGGAGGCCGATCGTCAAACTGAGCCGGACGGGTCAGCACCCACGATCCGCCTACCAGCATCGCCATCACGCCGGCCAGTCCGGGCAACCCCCAGTCCGCCGCGGCCGAAACCAGAAAGTTGTGCGGATTCTTCACTTCTTCCGGACTCTCGATGGGCTTGTACCTCACGTAGTGCCGGCCGAAGTTCTCCATCCCGACGCCCGTCAACGGGTGATCGGCGATCATCCGTGCACTGGCCGTCCAGTACTGCCAACGAAAACTCAACGAGGCCCCGGGCAGCGTGCCGCGAACCACGCCGTGCGTTACCACCGCCGCCAGCGCGCCCAATACGCAAGACCACCCCAATCCGAACACGAGCCGCCGATGCCGCTGAATCCAGCGCTTCGACAACGCGAACGCGATACCCAGCACCGCCACAATGGCGGCCGCCGAAAACGCACCCAGACTTCCAGTCGTGCCTGAAACCGCCAGCACGCCCAAGGCAAGCACCCCTGTGGTGACCGCAAAAGCTTTCCGAAAAAGTCGATCCACAGGCGGCGCGGCGGGGCCACCGGGAAGCTCCGCACGGTCCGGCCGACGCTGCCTGCCGACCGGCGCATCCGACTGGGCGAGTGCTCCCGCCTTCGCCGAGCCGGCCGAACCGTACCATTTGCCGATTGCCAGGCCCAGACCCGCGATCGCCGTCAGCACCAGGTACGCACCGGCCACGTTGCTGTGCCAGGTGTACCCGCTGGCTTCCCGGGCCTCCAGACGACGCTCGTATGCCTCCACTTGCGGCGAATCCAGCGAAACGCCCTGTCGTTCCCATATCTCCTGGCGGTGTTCGAAATAAAGTCGCCTGGTTTCCTCAAAGCTGAACAGCTTCTGCTCAAGGCATTGCCCGGCGTTGGCCACGGCGGACGCCAACACCACACAGAGGGTCAGCCGCACCTGCCAGGCGCGACGCACAAGCTGCGTCAGGGTGATGGCCAGCACCGGCATCGCCAGCCAGTCCACGGTAGCGTTGACGGCCAATCGCTTGTTGCCGGCAAAAACGCACGACACAACCGCCGCGATCGCAACCAGCAGGAACCCCCACTCCAGCCCCGTTCGCCGGTATTTGACGTGCGAACGAATCGCCCGAGCTGCCAGCCACAGAACGAAGCCGGCCAGAATGAGGCAGTCCACCACGAGGGTCCGGATCGGCAGAGGCTCCAACAGTTCCGCGCCCGGACAGGTCACGAGCGAGCCGACCGTGTCGTAGGTCTCGGCGATCAACGGGCGCAGACCGACGACGACCAGAAGGACAAACAACGCGATGGATTCCAATACCGGCGCCACAATGACCCCAGAAGGTAGCCCAAATGCGTCGGGTTTGCGATACGCCCGATAACCGGCCCGACAAACGACCCGCACGACCGCCGGCCCATCCGCCGCAGCCCCAAGAGCGCAGCTAAAGGTGACCTGTCCCGCCGTCGATGATCGTCGCAGAGGCTGTGGGTCTTTGCTCGAAAGAGCGAACAGCCTGAAACGAGGACCCGAGTAACGGCGAGCTCGGGTCCTCCATTTTGCGCCCCATTGCGCAGCGCCCCCCTCGTTGAACATTTCGCATCTGACTACGAGAAATACCTCATGAATTAGCCCTGCTCAAACGCTGACCCGGCGCGCGTCGGAGCGATTTCGCCTCGGAAACGGCCCCCACAAGATGCCGGGCAAGCGGAGCCGAATCGGCACGACAAATGCTACAGCCAACACGCAAGGCCGGTTGGATTGGCCCAGTCCTGCGTCGGCTCAGGCGTCAGCCAGACATCCGCCTGGTCGGGACTCCATCCAGGCAGCCAACGGCAGAGGCGACCCCGGCCAGTCCGGGCCGATCGGGACAACCGCCGGACGTGGGGAAGATTCTCACCTGACTTTTCCCCCCGTCTCAGACTATGATGGTGGTGGAGACATCGAGAGAATCGTTCCCGGCCGTGCCGGGACGCAAATGATCCAAAGGCAGGGCCAACGGCAACAACGTCCTTCCTCTGCAATCCCCTCTCCGGCCCGAACAATGGAAGGACGCCGTTGGCCTTTCTTATGCGCCGGCGTTTGCCGCCGGGGCGCTTGCCGGTCATCATGTCCACCAACGGCTCTTGGGCGTAGAATCTCCGCGCCGCAACAGGCGCTGGACGACGAACCATGAAGGTGGCCCTGGCCCAGACCAACCCGGTGGTGGGCGACATCCACGGAAACAGCCGCAAGATTCTGCGGTTCATGCGTGACGCGGAGCAGCAGGGCGCGGACATGGTGGTATTTCCCGAACTGTCCGTGCCGGGCTATCCGCCCCGCGATCTGCTGCTGCAAGATTCGCTCATCCGCGCGAACGTGGTCGCGGTAGAGGAAATCGCCGCACACAGCGGCAACACCACCGTGGTGGTCGGCTACGCCCGGCCCAACGAGGCGGCCGGAGGCAAACCCCTCTGGAACGCCGCCGCCGTCTGCCGTCAAGGGCGAATTGTGTCCAACCACGGCAAACACCTCCTGCCGGCCTACGACGTCTTCGATGAACCGCGATACTTTCAGCCGTATCCGGACATGTCGGTGACCCGCGTCCCGGCGGGCGGGCGGGAGATCTCGGTTGGCGTGAGCATCTGCGAAGACCTGTGGAATGAAGAGCAACCCGACGGCCAACGTCCGTATGACGCCGACCCCATTTGCGCCCTTGTCGAGGCGGGCGCCGAACTGCTGGTGAACCTGTCGGCCTCGCCGTTCTGCGCGGGCAAGCAGACGCAACGTCTGTCTCTGTTTCGACGCCAAGTCGTTCGGCACGGCCTCCCGCTGGTCTGCGTCAATCAGGTGGGCGGCAACGACGATCTTCTGTTCGACGGGGCGAGCATCGTGCTGACCGCCGATGGCACACTGCTCGCACAGGCCAAAGCCTTCGAAGAAACCCTCCTGATCGCGGACCTGGGCCGCCGCTCGCCGGGGCCGATTCACGCATACCCACAACCCGTCGCTGATGTTTATGAGGCCCTGGTCATGGGCACCCGCGACTACGTCCGCAAGTGCGGATTCTCGGAGGTGGTGATCGGGCTGTCCGGCGGGCTCGACTCCGCCGTGGTGGCCGTCATCGCCTCGGCCGCCTTGGGGCCCGGCCGCGTTCACACCGTGGCCCTGCCGTCGCGATTCAGCAGCGACCACAGCCTGTCCGACGCGGCGGATCTGGCGCGGAACCTGGGTGTGGACCACCGGGTGATTCCGATCGAGCGAATGCACGCGGCGGTCGAATCGGAACTGCGGCCCCATTTCGCCCACCGGGCCGCGGATGAGACGGAAGAGAACATCCAGGCCCGCGTCCGGGGCATCGTGCTGATGTCGCTGTCCAACAAGTTCGGCTGGCTGCTGCTGACCGCCAGCAACAAAAGCGAGCTGGCGGTGGGCTACTGCACCCTCTACGGCGACATGTGCGGCGGACTGGCCGTCCTTTCCGACGTGCCCAAGACGATGGTGTACGACCTGGCCGACCACATCAACCGCTCGGCCGACCGCGAACTCATACCGACCAACACCATCGCCAAGCCGCCGTCGGCGGAGCTTCGGCCGAACCAGACGGACCAGGACAGCCTGCCGCCGTATGACCTGCTGGACGCCATCCTGCGGCTGTACGTCCAGGAGGAGCGATCCGTCCGCGAGATCGTCGCCCGCGGCTTCGAACCGGCTGTTGTGAACGACGTGATCCGCAAGGTGAACGTCAGCGAATACAAGCGGAAGCAGGCGGCGGTGGGCCTGAGGGTGACCAGTCATGCGTTTGGCGCCGGCCGGCGGTTGCCGGTCGCGGCGAAATACGGGCCGGAAGAAGCGGCGCCGGAACAAAGGCGCACGCGCGCAGAATGAGGCTCGTGCCGGCGCGGGCACCGGCCGCACGCAACCGGACCGCGCACACTAATCCAGCCACTGCTTTTTGTCCTTCAGCTTGGCCGGCACATATTCTTCGGTGACGAAACCGAGCGACTTGTTGCACAGGGCCTCGACTTCCATCTTGAAGCCGTTGCGGATGAGCTTCTTGATTTCCTTCTCCCAGGGGCGTTTGCCCTCGAACCACGGGTACGCGAGAATCTGCTTGCAGCGTTTCACGTCGGCGCTGTCCAGGGCCAGCTTCACGTCGTCGCTCAGTTCGTATCGCTCGTAATCGAATGCGGAGACCCCGATGAACACCGCATCCGGCACGGCCATCCGCCGCGACTCATAGGCCAGATTGATCGACCCCTGCTTGATGACGGAATAGATATAGTACCCCCAGGGGTCGCAGTCGAGCAGCACGTACACCGGCAGCTTCAGCTCGTTGTGCATGCGATGAAGCAGCCGGCGCATGCCGCGCGTCGGCTGGCCGGCCCCGTGCGAAACGATACAGTTGTGCTTCTCCCAGAAGCGATCCTCGTAGAAGCGGCGCCACACCGTGTCTTTTTCGACGTGCAGAACGTACTTCGCGCGGCATTTCTTGAACTGGATGACGTCGGGCTCGACGATACTGGGCACGGCGTACCCGGCCGAGCCCATGCGGGTGCAGTCCAGCTCGTTGCCCGAGTCCACCAGCGTGATCGGGCCGACCAGATTGCCGCGGTTGCTGGCGAAGATATGCAGCTCTTCGCGCAGGGAGTCCAGAGCCACCTCCAGATCCTCCAGGATCGGGTCGGACTCGTCCTGGTCGTCAAAGGTCTTTTCGCTGGTGCCCTTGATGGTGTGCTTGGAGAGGTAGTAAATCTGACGGATGCTGGCCGTCTTGTCTTCGTCCACCAGTTGCTTGCACTTGGAGGCCACCAGCATGGTCTGCATGAACCGCTTGGCCTGGCCGTAGTTGAAGAAGTTGCGCCGCTGGGTCTTGTCGCCCATCTCGATATAGCGGGTCTTCTCATTAAAGCTGACGTTACTCAGGGCGCGGATCGGAATGTCCACAAACGGGTCTTTGTCCTTCTCCGCCTGGGCGACGATGGCGTTGGCGAGCCCGGCAAGCTTGGCCTGTGTGGCCTGTCCGTCGCGCCTGGCACGGCGAGACGACGGCCTGGCCGACGCTGCGGAATCCCGGGATTTCTTGGTTGTTTTCGACATTTGTATGTGCTCTGGTCCGCTCGACGGACCCTACTTTCTGCGCCGCGGACGGGCGGGCTTCCTCGCCGCCGGCGGAGGCGTCTCCGGCTCAAACAGACTGCCCTGCGCCGGTTCGTCGGGCCCACCGTCAACGCCGCGGTCGACCACGATCGTGTCCGCCAGACCCGGCTCGCTGGATTTGTGAACGACGTTCCCGTGATCGTCAAAATCCATGTCCGCCGCGGCCGTATAACGCTCCGACATTCTCATCAGGTTCCCGCGGAAACTCGCACGGTTCACGCGCGTCATATCGCCAACGGCATTGACCACCTCATCAATATAGCGCGTGAACACGTCGCGCCGGCGGGCGTACGCCACCTTCGTCCGCTTCCGCTTCAACAACACGCCCAGCCGACGCCCGCACTCGGCGATGGCCAGCTTGATCTCCTTGCGGATCTCGTCGTAGTCGGCGATCGCTTCCTTCGACTCCGAGGTGAACGGCACCCACACGCTGGCCATATGCACCAGCACGACCATCGGGGCCGCCGGCAGCGAGCCGCGCGATTGAGACAGGCCATACTTGTTCCAGCCGGTCTCGACCACGGAGCGGTACATGCTGCACCCGCTCTGCTGGTACAGCAGCGGAACCCGGTTGGCGAACCGAAGCACGCGGGTCTCCGGCGGCTCGGCCGCATCGCCGTTATTCCGGTCGCCGCGCAGCCAGTCGCCGCCGAGTTCGCCGCCGTACGCGATTCCCACCTCGATCTGAAACGGATTGCCGCGGTAAACGGTCGGCGGCCGGGTGGTTGCGGTGTAGAACTCCGCCTTGATGCCCTTGAGCAGACCGGCCAGGATCGCCTCCGCCCCGATGGGGACCAGGCAGTTGGTGGCCGGCGCCATGATGCGCGTGTTCTGGAGGGCATGGTAGAGCTTCTCGGCGGTCGGAGGGTCGATCGCTTTGACCCACGTGCGCGGCGTGACGCCCGCGGTCTGACAGACGGTCCGGGAGATCGTCGGGCTGACCCGCGAGAACTCCGCCTGGAGAAACGCCCCCACCTGCTGACATTGCGTTTCCTTGAGCATCTTCATCAGCGTGCCCAGCTCGATGCCGTACGGATGCGGCCTGATCTCGCGGGGAGCGGGCGGCAAATCATGCACGGTGCGCGCGTATTCGCGAACCTCGCCGGTGGGCAGTTGGTACACAAAACTCCCGTGGGGATTGGCGATGGCCGTCTGCTCGATGTACTCGTCCACGCTCTGACGGCCCTTGGTGTAGCTGGCCTCCAGGTCGATCTCGACACGAGTCCCGTGCGGCCAATCCACTTCCACCGTCTCATCATGAATGATGTCCGGCTTGTTCTTCTTGGTGTCGATGGCCAGTTTGTAGTGGTGGGCGTCCTTTTTGCCCGGAATCCGGCTGATGATGCTGACGGGCTTGCCCGTGGTCAGCAGCCCGTACATGCCGGCGGCGCTGATACCGATCCCCTGCTGTCCCCGTGCCATCTTAAGTCTATGGAATTTCGAACCATAAAGCAGCTTTCCGAAAATGTTGGGGATCTGCTGCTTCACGATTCCGGGGCCGTTATCGTGAACGCACACACGGAAGCGATCGTCCGCAATCTGGCTCAGTTCAACCCGGATGTCCGGAAGAATGCCGGCCTCTTCGCAGGCATCGAGGCTGTTGTCCACCGCCTCTTTCACGGTGGTCAGCATCGCTTTGCGCTTGTTGTCAAATCCGAGCAGATGGCGGTTTTTCGCGAAGAACTCCGAAACGGAAATCTCCCGCTGCTGCTGGGCCATGTCCTCGGCCGACAGTCCGCGTTTTCGCTTCGGGCGTGCCGCAGCCGCCCTCGTTTGGGGTTTTGAGCTTTTTTTCACAGTTTTCGTTGGGGATGACCCCGGCCGGCCGTCTGAAAACGGGAGAATCAGTTGGGCTTCCCCGGCCGACGGGCGCGACGCTCCAGTCTGCCTCATAGCTGCCGTCCTGGCCAGTATCCTTCTCCGCATGTCCTCCGTTGGCCGCCATCGTAGCGGCGCGGAGCGTTCCATCAAGCAACCTGATACTCCTAGGTCGGCTCGGGCACAAAAAACGCATCAGCTCCGGCCACCCAGCCGGCATACAGCCTGCCTCTCTGGACAGTTCGCGCCCGCCTGCCCGCAGCGCGGACAAGCTGTGATTTTCCGGGGAGGATGGCATGCGCACCGATTCACGGTATAATGAGATCTACGTCGCTGCGGCGAACGTGTCTGTTGTATAACGTACGGTGTACTAACGTGTTAGATACTGGTCTGGCCGAAAGCGGGCACGCTATGCGGTCGGCTGCTCGGATTCAGGGCTCTTCCGGACGTTCGCAGAGACAATGACAACCATCGGCGCGGCCCTTTGGACGGACATCATCGCCCACGTGCGGCTGAACCACCCGGATCTGGTCCGCGGCTGGTTCGTCCACCTGGAACCGGGCTGCCTGCGCAATGGCGTCCTGACGATCACTGCAAGCAATCCCGCCCAAATGCGATACTTACAACAGCATTGTACGCGCCCGTTTGCCGAAGCGGCCCAGGCCGCCACAGGCCGGCTGGTCGGGGTGGCGTTCCAGTCCGCCAGCACGGAAGAGCTCGAAGATGAGTATGGGCGAACGCCCTCGTTCGTCCATGACGACGGCGGCCTGGCCCTGAACTCCGACTACGTCTTCGAGAACTTCGTCATCGGCCCCTGTAACCGACTGGCACACGCGGCGGCAGTGGCCGCGGCTGAGAGTCCCGGGCGAGCCTACAATCCGCTGTTCATCCACGGGAACGTGGGGCTGGGTAAGACCCACCTCCTCCAGGCGATCTGCCACGGGGTACAGACGCGACCGGAGGAGTTGCGGGCCCTGTACATTTCCTGTGAAACGTTCACAAATCACTTTATCGAGGCGGTGGAGCGCGGGGCGCTGAACCGGTTCCGCTATCGGTATCGCCACGTGGACGCCCTGGTGATTGACGACATTCAGTTTCTCGCCGAGCGGGAGCGCAGCCAGGAGGAGTTTTTCCACACGTTCAACACGCTGTACCAAGGCCAGCGGCAGATCGTCCTCTCGGCCGACTGCCCTCCCCCCGAGATTCCCAGTCTCGAGGAACGATTGGTCAGCCGGTTCAACTCGGGGCTGGTCGCCCGGATTGACGCCCCATGCCTGGAAACGCGCATGGCCATCGTCCGCAAGAAAGCCAAGGTCCGGTGCATTGAGGTGCCCGAGGACGTGGTGCGGTTTATCGCCTCGCGGGTGGACAGCAATATCCGCGAGCTCGAGGGCGCCCTGATCAAGATCGACGCCATGAGCCAGATGAAGGGGGGCCAGATCGACATGGCGGTGGCGTATGAGGCCCTGGGCAGGCGAGAAGCCCCCTCCTCTGTCACGATTCAGGACATTCTGCAGGCCGTTTCGGCGTGGTATAATGTCCGCCTGGGAGACATTCAGGGGCGCAAACGACACAAGTCCATCGCTCGCCCGAGGCAGGTATGCATGTACCTGGCCCGCGAGCTGACGGCCCACAGTCTGGAAGAGATCGGGGCCTATTTCGGCGGGCGCGACCATACCACGGTGCTGCACGCAAGTCGGCAGATCGGCGCGCTGCGGGCCCAGGAAGGCACGCTCGACGATGCTCTTCAGGAAATCACCCGGGTTCTCCAGCGTCGATCGGCTGGCACGGCTCCCACACCGGGGCACAAGTGATGTGAGGTTCGCGAATGCGCAGGCCGTTCTGCAAGAAAACTGTACGGAGACCCGGTTAAGCCGCGGCCCCCACCGTGAGGTGCCGGGCGGCTCGTCACAGGTTTCCCCTGGAAGCGGGCCGGCTGGCAGATGCCGGAAACGTCGGTATACTGGTAAGTTGCGAATGCGTGCCCGGCGGAAGTGACGCTTCTCACAGGCCATAAGATGAATACTGTTTCTCTTTTACCTCTCTTCTTCAGAAGGGACACCCAGAACTGAGAGTTCCGCATGAAACTGCGTGTGAATCGTCAAGAACTGGCAGAAGGACTCGCGGCGGTCAGCGGTGTGGTAGCCTCTCGCACTCCCAAACCGATTTTGCAGTGTGTCCTGCTGGAGGCACAAGGCGACTGTTGCGTTTTGAAGGCCACGGACCTGGAGCTCAGCATCCGCTACACGGTGACCCAGGTAGAGGTGGAGGAAAAAGGAGACATCCTCGTTTCGGCGGAGAAACTCTCGCAGATCGTTCGGGAATCCACGGACGAGACGTTGAGTCTGGAGACGGACGAAACGCTGTGCCACGTGCGGGGCCAGGACAGCCATTTTCAGATTTATCAACAGGATGCGCGGGAATATCCTCCCGTCCCTTCGGTCGAAGGGCCGGCGGATTTTGAAGTGGAGGCCGGCGAGCTGCGACGGCTGGTCGGCTGGACGGTGTTTGCCGCGGCTCGCGAGACGAGCCGTTATGCGATCAACGGCGTGCTCTGGGAGTTGCAGAAAGGGCATCTGGCCCTGACGGCCACGGACGGTCGGCGCCTGTCCCACGCGGAGGGCAAGTGCCAGGCGGCCACCGACAAATCCATGCGGGCCATCGTTCCCATCAAGGCCCTTCAGGTGTTCATGCGGATCGTCGAGGGGGAAGAGGCGGATACGGCGATCGGCGTGACGGAGAACGGGAACCAGATTGTGCTGCGTTCCAGCCGGGCGACCGTGAGCTCCGCCCTGGTCGAAGGGCAGTTCCCGAACTACCGGGATGTGATCCCGACCGACAGCGACAAGAAGGCGGACCTGAAGAGGGACGAGTTTCTCGGCGCCGTCCGGCTGGCGGCCCTGCTGACCAGCGACGAATCGCGAAGCGTGAAGCTGTCGTTCCGGGGGGACGAGCTCGTCCTGACCGGGCGCGCGCCGACCGAGGGAGAGGCGGTCGTCCGCACGCCGGCGTCCTTTCAGGGAGAGCCGGTGGACATCGGCTTTAATCCGGTGTTTCTCATAGATGCGCTGCGGGCAGTGGAATCGGACCGGGTGACGCTGGAACTCAAGTCGCCCAATCGGCCGGGGATTCTGCGGGTCGGGTCGGATATGCTGTACGTGGTAATGCCTTTGAGCTTGTCGTAGGGGGAACGAGGGGGTCAATGGGGGTATGAAGCCGGATGGCCGGGCGTGGGATTGGATCGTGCGGAACCGTCAGCCGCGGAACACCGCCCTGCCCATCGGGTCGTGCGTGCCGGATCGAAAGCGGGCCCTGGAGGAGCGCCGGGCGGTGCGCGAGGCCATCGCGGGGTATGTGGATGATGAGTTCCGCCGCCTGTGTAGTCTGGGGGAACTCAAGGGCTCGGAAGTCGTGATTCTGGCGGAATCGGCGCCGGCCTGCGAGGCCATGCGGTTGCGGTGGCTGACGGAGCTGCGCAGCCATCTGCTGCGGACGTGTCGTGCGTTCAAGGCCCGGCGCCTGCGTTTTGCGGTGGGGGAAAGCGACGACGGCTTCGGCGGGCCGGACATTCCGGGGGGAGCATAGCGAAAAAGGACCAAGCCAAGCGTGAGTACGGAATCGACAAAGGATCTGCCCGGGCGGCTGGAGGAGGTTGCTCCGGCCAGCGCCGCTGCAGCGGAGCATGACGCGGGCGGAAACACGTCCGAAGGTTTTTACAGTGCTGACAGCATTACGGTGCTGGAAGGTCTCAGCGCCGTGCGGCACCGGCCGGCGATGTACATCGGCGGAACGGGGTCGTCCGGCCTGCACCACCTGGTCTACGAGGTGATGGACAATGCCATCGATGAGGCGATGGCGGGTTTTTGCAGTCAGATCCTCGTGAAGTTCACCACAGAAGGCACATGCGCCGTGATTGACAACGGGCGCGGCATTCCCGTTGAGCCGAAAGAGATGGAGAACCCGAAGCTCAACGGCCGGCCGGCCCTGGAAATCGTGATGACGGTGCTGCACGCCGGCGGCAAGTTCGACCATAAGGCGTACCGGGTGTCCGGAGGTCTGCACGGGGTGGGCGTCAGCGTGGTGAACGCGCTGAGCGAATGGCTCGAGGTGGAGGTGAAGCGCGGCGGCAGGACCTACAATATGCGCTTCGAGCGCGGGGAGACCGCCCGGCCCCTGCGCGTGGTGGCCGAGAATACGCCCGGATCGGGCACGCGGGTGGAGTTCAAGCCGGATCCGCAGATTTTCCCGGACACTGCGTTCAAGCTGGAGCCGCTGGTGGCGCGGTTCCGCGAGCTGGCCTACCTGAACGAGGGCCTTCGGATCCAGGTGGTGGACGAGCGCTCGGAGAAGGAGTTTGACTTCTGCTTCCGCGACGGGATCCGGGAGTTCGTTCAGCACCTGTCGGAGGGCGCGGAGCCGCTGCATTCCAACGTCATCCGGCTGGCGGCCACCGATGAGGAGCAAAGGCTGGGCTGCGAGATCGCCCTCCAATATACGGACAGCTTCACGGAGAATACGGTCTGCTTCGCCAACAACATCAAGAACATCGACGGCGGCATGCACCTGTCGGCGTTTCGAAGCGCACTGACGCGCGTGGCAAACGCGTATGCCCGCAAGGCCGGGCTGCTCAAGGGCGACCTGACGCCGATGGGCGAGGACTGGCGCGAGGGCCTGACCGCCGTGGTGTCCGTGAAGGTGCCGGACCCGCAGTTCGAGTCGCAGACGAAAGTCCGACTGCTGAACCCGGAGGTGGAGACCTTCGTTCAGCAGACGGTGAACGAGCAGCTCCGCAATTTTCTGGAGGAGAATCCCTCCGACGCCAGGCGGATTGTGCAGAAGGGAATTCAGGCGGCCCAGGCGCGCGAGGCCGCCCGCAAGGCGCGCGACCTGGCCCGCAAGAGCGCGATGAGCGGGGCCGGACTGCCCGGCAAGCTCTCCGACTGCCGCAGCAAGACCGTCGAGGAAACGGAGCTCTACCTGGTGGAGGGCGATTCCGCCGGCGGCAGCGCCAAGCAGGGTCGCGACTCGATGACCCAGGCCATTCTGGCTCTGCGGGGCAAAATTCTCAACGTGGAGCGCGCCCGCATTGACAAGATGCTGTCGCACGAAGAGATCAAGAACATCATCTACGCCGTGGGGTGCGGCATCGGCCAGGACGATTTTGATCTGGCGAAGCGCCGGTACGACAAGCTCATCATCATGACGGACGCGGACGTGGACGGAAGCCACATTCGCACTCTGCTGCTGACCTTCCTTTTCCGCCATATGCGACCGCTGATCGAGGCGGGCAAGGTGTATATCGCCCAGCCTCCGCTTTACCAGATCCGCAAGGGCAAGCACGTGGAGTACGTGCTCAACGAGCAGTATCTGCACGAGAAGCTGTCCCAGCTCGGACGGGAGGGAACGGCGCTGCTCGTGCGCGATCCGCACGGCCAGCACGAAATCCAGGGCGCGGCTCTGGCCGGCGCGCACGGCCTGTTGGATCGCATCGCAGGCAAAGCGCGGATTCTTGCCCGGCGCGGCATCGACTTTCGAGACCTGATCTGCAACCAGCGCGATCCGCAGCGCGGGTTGCCCGCCATTCTGGCACAGATTCAAACGCCCGGCCGGCCGGAGATGGAGAGCCGATTCTTCCACAATGAGGAGGAGTTGATGGCCTTCCGACGACAACTGGCCGAAGAGGTCGGCACGGTGGAGATCGTCGAGGCGCGGCATTTGCGGGTGATGGATCAGTCGCACAACGGGAACGGCGAGGAGACCCCGCCCGCGCGGCGGATCGTGCGCCATGAGCTGCGCGAATGCCGGTTCCTGGAACAGTACATCCGGGAGTTGGCGGACCTGGGGCTGGATATCGCCGACTGGTTTCTCGAGCGGGAGGAACTGGTCACCGGCGAGCTGCCGCCGGCCCGATACCTTCTGCGACACGGCGACAAGCCGGACGTGGAACTGGACAACCTCTCCCAGGTGGGGCAGGCCATCCGGGATCTGGGGGCGGGCGGGCTGAACATCAAGCGCTTCAAGGGCCTGGGCGAAATGGATGCGGAGGATTTGTGGGAGACCACGATGAATCCGGAAAACCGGACGCTTCTGCGCGTGTGCGTCAGCGACGATCCGGACGACAGCGAGCAGTATGACATTGACGTCCGGGAGGCGGACCGCATGTTCACCCTGCTCATGGGCGAGGGCGTCGAGCAGCGGCGCCGCTTCATCGAGGACAACGCGGTCTACGTGAAAAACCTCGACGTGTAGCCAGGGCCCCTGTCGGAGAACCGATTTGTTCGGGCCGACCGACGACCGGAGACTTCCGGCCGACGCATGAATTACTTTGCACATGCCAAACAGGTCCTGCCGCTGGGTCGGCCGCTGCTGACGGCAGGGAGCATGTTGCCGGACCTGATGCGATACGCCGGGGTTCGCCGGACGCACCGCCCGGCTCCGTGGAACGGAATGGACGGTGGGGGGCCGCTGGCGGACCTGGCCGATGGGATTCGCTGCCATCTGGAGGCGGATGCGGCGTTTCATACCAGCGAGCCTTTCGTGTCGTTGTTGCAGGACCTGACGGCGTTTACGCGGCGGGAGGTTCCCCTCCTGGCGGATCACTGGACGCGCTGGCTGCTGCCGCACGTGGCGGTGGAACTGGTGCTGGATCGCCTCCTGGTCCGGGCCGACCCTTCGGGGGCGCAGGCGTGCTACGAGGCGATGCGGCAGTTGCACGACAGTGACCTGCTGCCCGTGGTGTGCGGCGGATACGGCGTGAACGTGACCATCATGCGTTTTGTATTGGCCCGGTGGGTCCGGAACCGGCGGCTGCACAGTTACGACACATTCGACGGTCTGGCTTTTGCGGTCGAGCGGGCCCTGGACGGGTTCGGACGACCGGTTTTTGCCCCCGGGGAGCGGGCGGCATTTGCTGTTCTGGTGGAGCAGATCGAGATGCGCATGGGCGATCCGCATCGCCTGCTGCCGACCGTCTCCGTTGCCGGACAACGGCGTTGATTGGACGTATCGGGCGTGCTACCATCCGGCCCGCCGGCGTGTCTCCCCGGCGTCAGGCGAGGACCACCTTGGATCACCGATTGAAAGACGACCGCCTCCGCAAGCTGGAGAAACTGCGGGAGTTGCACGTAGACCCGTACGGCCGGCGGTTGTCGGAGGTTGAGCCGATCCTATCCGTCCGGGCCAGGGGTGAGGCGCTGGGCCTGGAGCCCGGGCAGTCCGCCGATGGCGAACGTACCCGCGTGGCCGGCCGGGTGATGCTCCAACGGGTGATGGGAAGTCTGGTTTTTCTCACCCTCCAGGACGGCGGCGGGCGGATTCAGGTTGGGCTGTCCAAAAAGGCGCTGGCGGACGACTGGCCGGTGATCAAGCTGCTGGACCTCGGCGACATCATCGCCGTGGACGGGTCTTTGGGCCTGACCCGAACGGGGGAATTGACGGTCTGGGCGGACGGTTTTGTTTTTCTGACGAAATCGCTGTTGCCGCCCCCGGAGAAATGGCACGGGCTGACCGACGTGGAGCTGCGCTACCGGCGGCGCTACGTGGATCTGTTCGCCAACCCGGAGGTACGCGACGTATTCCGCCGGCGAAGTGCGATCATCCAGGCCATCCGGGATTATCTGGTGGGTCTGGACTACATCGAGGTGGAAACGCCGGTGCTCCAGCCCATCTACGGCGGCGCGGCGGCCCGGCCCTTTCTGACGCATCACAACACGCTGGACATGCCGCTGTACCTGCGGATCAGCCCGGAGCTGTATCTGAAACGGCTGCTGGTCGGCGGGATGGAGCGCGTTTTCGAGTTCTCCCGCAATTTCCGCAACGAGGGGATCAGCACGCAGCACAATCCGGAGTTCACGCTTCTGGAGCTGTACGAGGCCTACGCCGACTACCACGTGATGATGGAGCGGGTGGAGCGGATGACCGCCGCGGCCATCGAGCGGATCGGCGGGGGGTTTCGTCGGTTTTTCGACGGGCATGAGCTGGATTTCACGCCGCCCTGGCCACGGCGGAAATATGCCGACCTGTTCCGCGAATACGTGGGTGTGGACATGACGGACGGGCCCGCGGTGCGAGCGAAAGCCGCGGAGGCGGGCGTCGAGCAGGCCGGCAGGGCCGATGCGGTCGTGGTGAACGAATTGTTCGAGCGGCGGGTGGAGCCGCACCTGGTGCAGCCGACGTTTGTCTGCGATTACCCGGCGGACATCTGCGCCCTGACGCGACGGCATCCGGAGGATCCGTCACTGGCCCTGCGGTTCGAGGCGTTCGTCTGCCGGATGGAGATCGGCAACGCCTACACGGAGCTGAACGATCCGCAGGTTCAGCGCGAAAACTTCGCGCGGAAGCTGGCGGGCGAGGGCGACGAGACCATGGCGGTGATGGACGAGGACTTCCTGACCGCGCTGGAGTACGGCATGCCGCCGGCGGGCGGCCTGGGCGTGGGCATCGATCGACTGGTCATGCTGTTGACGGACCGGCCGAGCATTCGCGACGTGATTCTCTTCCCGTTGCAGCGTCCGCGACGGGGCCAGGACGGCTCGGGGCCGGACGACACCCCTCCTGAACAGGGCACGGATGTATAAGCTCTTTCTGATCCTTCGTTATCTGCGCCGTCGGCTGATCATTCTGCTGCCGATCGTCGCGGTCTGGCTGTGCGTGGCCATGGTGCTCATTGTGGTCAGCGTCATGGGCGGGTTTCTGGAGATGGTCAAAGAGCGCACGCGCGGGCTGCTCAGCGACCTGATCGTCGACAACGACACCCTGCAGGGCTTTCCGTGTTATCAGGAGTTTATTGACGAGCTGAAGATCGAGTTGCCGGATTGGGTCGAAGCGGCCACGCCCGCCATCTACAACTACGGCATTCTGCGGGTGAAGGATTTGAATTTCACCAAGCCCGTTCAGGTCGTGGGCATCCGGCTGGACGAGTTTCCGAAGGTGAACGATTTTGAGAACGCCCTGTATTACGAGCGATACTATCCCGGCACCACCACCCTGAAGAAACAACAGCAGCCCGTCTCCGGCCTGACGGAATTCGGTCAGTGGCAGTTGCCGCAAGAGTATGAGGAAGCGTTCGCCCGCTTCCGGGCGGGGCACCCGGCGGAGGCGGCCGCGCTGACGTCAGAGGCGGAGATGACGTCCCCACACGGCGTGGGACGGTATCGTCCCGGGTTCGCCGCGCCGGGCTACGAGGGGGATTCGCTCTGGGGCATCATCGTCGGCACGGACATCATCAACCGGCGAACGGAGAAGGGAACGTACGAGCGGGAGTTCCGGCGCGGATGCGAGATCATTCTGGCTCTGCTGCCGCTGACCCAGCAGGGTGTGGTCTCAGGTGCGGGCTTTCTGACAGTGCCCGTGCGGTACGCCGACGACTCGTACACGCGGGTATACGACATCGACCGTCTGTGCGCCTATCTGGATTTTGACTACCTCCAGGATCTGCTGGATATGGAGCCGCAGGAGCGCGTGGACGGGGGCTGGACACCGGCCCGCGCGTCTCAGATTCTCATCAAACTCCGGCACGGACGGGACGCCTACGCGGCACGAGATCGGGTCGTGGAACTCTGGCACGCGTTCTTCCACCGAATCGCCCCAACGGTGTCGCCCGAGGACGAAATGCTGATGAGCCGCGTCAAGACTGAGACGTGGCAGGAGCGGCAGCGGGCGTACATCGAAGCGGTCGAGAAGGAAAAAATCCTCGTTCTGATTCTCTTCATGGTCATCAGTCTGGTGGCGGTCGTGGTCGTGTTCTGCGTGTTCTACCTGATTGTCTCGCACAAGACCCGGGACATCGGGATCATCAAGAGCGTGGGCGCCTCGCCCTGGGGCGTCGAAACGATTTTCGTGGCCTATGGCGCGGCGGTGGGCGTGCTGGGTGGCATCGGGGGGACGATTACAGGCGTGCTGTTCGTTCGTTACATCAATGAGTTTCAGGAGGCCCTGGCCCGGATCAATCCGAACCTGAGGGTATGGAACCCGGAAGTGTACGCCTTCGACCGCATCCCAACGGCCGTCGATGCGGGCGAAGCGGCGATCATCTTCGGGGTGGCCATTCTGGCGTCCATGTTCGGGGCTCTGATCCCGGCGATCCAGGCGGGAAGGGTTTGGCCGGTGAAGGCGTTGCGCTATGAGTGAGCCCATCCTGTCCGCCGACGGCCTGTACAAGTTCTACCAGATGGGGCCGGAGATGCTGCGCGTGCTCCGCGGTGCGTCCGTGAAGGTGCAGCGCGGAGAATGGCTGGCGATCATGGGCGCCAGCGGTTCCGGGAAAAGCACGTTGCTGCACATCCTGGGGGCGCTGGACGTGCCGAACGACGGGACGGTGCGGTTCAACGGGCAGGACATCTTCACGCAGGGCGTACGCGCCCAGGAGCGAATGCGCAACCGGTCCATGGGATTCGTTTTTCAGTTCTACCATCTGCTGCCCGAATTGAACGTGCTGGAGAACGTCCTGCTGCCGGCCATGGTGCGATACTCCGTGATGGAATGGTTGCGCGAGGGAAAGCGGGTCCGCCGGCACGCGCAGAAGGTTCTGGAGCAGGTGGGGTTGGAGCAGCGCGGGGGCCATCGGCCGAACGAACTCTCCGGCGGCGAACGGCAGCGGGCGGCCATCGCCCGCGCCCTGGTCAACGAGCCGGAATTGCTGCTGGCGGACGAACCCACGGGCAATCTGGACGCCAAGACGGGCCAGGGCATCCTGGCCGTCCTGCAGGCGCTGAATGCCCAGGGACAGACCATCGTCATGGTCACCCACGATCCGGCCGTGGCGAGCATGGCTCACCGCCGCGTGCAACTCGTGGAAGGGCGTATCCGAGCGTAGGGGCGCGGCCCGGCCGGCGGACGATCCTCCACAATGGGAAAGCGCTGGGCCGTCTGCACGGGAACCATTTGAGCGGCGCGAGTGGCTGGGAGGCGGGTGAGGGCGGTCAGACGGCGGAGCAGGCCGGTTGCTAACCTTTTCAGGCCGCTCGCCTCCAGCGCCGCCACCCTCTGCTGTCAGTAGCCCGCGCGTACGTCCCAATGTATCCAGCCATCGCCAATTGCGAACAACGCAACCCCCTCGCACAATGCGGATTTCAATCCGGTACACGGGAACAAACGGTGGCAGAGCTTTGGTCGTCGGTCCAGACTTCGACCGGCCCCGTCCGAGATCGGTGGCCAGTCGGGTGCCGCAGCGAGCGAGGGCCCGGAATCTGGCCAAACGCTTCCGAGGGCATGGGAACACTTGGTTCCGGTTCATCACGACGCCGGGTGACTTGCGGCAAACCAGTTGCGAAGACGGAAACGCCCGGTTAGGATGTCTGTCCATTGGTGCGGTAACAGAACCCCTTGTCACGTCGAGACCTGCGATAGAGTCGGACCCGGTCCGACCAGAAATACGGAGCGATTCCCGTGTGGAGAGTACCTGCCCTCGCAGCATTGGTATTGGGGCTGGCACAGGCGGCTTGGGGACAGGAACCCTCGACACCGCCCGGCGGTGGGAACGTGGTCGCCGTTGAGTTTCCCGGTGCCGAGCAGACCAGCCGGACCTACCTCCGCAGCGTCGTTCGAACCACGGCGGGCGAGCCGTTCGACGAGGCGCAGGCCCGCCAGGACATCGAACGTCTGTTGAAAACCGGCAAGTTCCTGACGGTCACCCTGGAGACCGAGGTGACGCCCGAGGGCGTGGTGGTGCGGTTTCCGATCTCCGAGCGGCCGGTCATTCAGGAGATTCGGTTCGAGGGTAATGTCAAGTTCAAAGAGAAGAAGCTGCGGAGTTCCGTCCCGGTGTCGGTGGGCGACCCGACGGACGCCTACGGCGTGCGGGAGGGCCGGGAGACGATTCTGGGCCTGTACCGCAAGGAAGGCTACGGCGAGGCGCAGGTCACCATAGACGAAGAGCTACTGAACCAGGGGATCCTGCTGTATCGGATCGAGGAGGGCCCCCGCGTTCGCGTTCGCCGGATCCTGTTCGAGGGCAACGACGCCATCGCCCCGGCCAAGCTTCAGCAGCAGATTCAGACCCAGACGTACATGTGGATTTTCCGGCCAGGCCGGTTTGACGCCGACCAGGCCGAAAGCGATGCCACGGCCGTCCAATCCTACTATCGCGATCAGGGCTTCCTGGACGCCCGGGCCACCTGGCGGGTGGAGCGAAGCGAGGATGGGCAGGAACTGACGCTGTGGTTCACGGTCGTGGAGGGGCCGCGGTACAGCATCGAGAGCATCGCGTTCGAGGGGAACCAGGTTTTCACGGACGAAGAGGTGCTGGCCGAGCTGACGATGGCGGTCGGCAATCCCATCCTCAAGACGGAGCTGGACCGTGACACGAAGCGGCTGCAGACGCTTTACGGAGAGCTGGGGTACATCTACGCTGAGGTGAAGGCGGTCCAGGTTTTTTCCGCGACGCCCAACCAGGTGCTGGTGACGGTGCAGATCACGGAGGGCGAGCAGATCCGGGTGGGGCGGATCGTGGTGCGGGGCAACGAACGAACCAAGGACAAGGTGGTCCGGCGGCAGTTGGAGCTGTTTCCGGGAGATCTGTTCAACCTGACCGAGGCGAAAAACGCGGAGCAGCGGCTGGTTCAGACGCAGATCTTCTCGCGCGCCAGTGTCTCGCCGGTCGGCGAGGAGCCGGGCGTGCGTGACATTGTCGTGAACGTGGAAGAGTCCGCCAAGGCCGGCGACTTCCTGTTCGGAGCGGGCGTGACCAGCGACAGCGGGCTGGTCGGCTCCATCATGCTGGACATCAAGAATTTCGACCTGTTCGACTGGCCGAGGAGTTTTCGGGAATTCGTCCGTCTGAAATCGTTCCATGGGGCCGGCCAGCGGCTGCGGATCGAGGCCCAGCCCGGCACAGAGTTCAACCGGTTCCGCATCGACTTCACCGAACCGTTTCTGCTGGACAAGCCGATCCAGTTCGGACTGGGGGGGTACTACTTCGAGCGTGAGCGGGATTCATATGACGAGCGCCGGGTCGGCGCCAACATGAGTTTCGGCCGGCGTCTGCCTTGGTCGTTCCTGGAGGGCTGGTACGGTGAACTGGCCTTCCGCGTGGAGAACGTGAACATCTCGGATCTGCATTTCTTCGCCCCGCGGGAGGTGCGCGACGATAAGGGAAACAACCTGATCACCAGCACGAAAGTCTCTCTTGTACGAGATCGGACGGACAGCCGTTTTGTGCCTACGAAGGGCGACCGGTTCACCATTTCCTACGAGCAGTACGGCACGTTCGGGGGCGAGTTTTTCGGATCGCTGGTCTCCAGCTATGCCTGGCATAAGACCCTGTACACGGACGTCGAGGATCGCAAATCGGTGCTCACCCTGCGGGCTCGCGGAGGGGCCATGTTCGGCGACGCGCCAGTGTTCGAGAGGTTCTACGCGGGCGGCATCGGGTCGTTGCGCGGCTTCGAGTTTCGCGGCATCTCGCCCCGCCGGGGCTTCAAGGACTTCGCGATTGGCGGAGACTACATGCTCCTGACGGGCGCGGAATACTCCTTCCCTCTGTTCGCCGACGTCATCCGCGGCGTGTTCTTCACGGACATGGGCACCGTGGAGGAAGATTTCGAGATCACCACCTGGCGCGCCTCCGTGGGCTTCGGCATCCGGCTGCAGGTGGAGTTCTTCGGACCGGTACCGATGGAGTTCGACCTGGCCATCCCGGTCTCTTACCACAAGGACGACGAGAAGCAGATATTCAGTTTCTTCATCGGCACCGTGTTCTGACGGATCCGGCCGCGCGCTGGCGCCCGTGCAGACATTATCGCCCCTGGATTCCCCTAAATCACGCGCGGGCCCCTGCCGATAGCTCCGTGGTGGGGATCGTCCGCGATCGGAGCGGGCACCTGGCCGCTGATAGAGCCGGTCGTCCCGGCCTCTCGCGCGTGTGGCGGGACCGTGCCGTCGGACGGACCGGTTTGGAAAGGAATCGCGATGAACAAGAACCGGCTTGGCGTGGCGCTGGCCGCTGTGCTGGGAGTGGCCGCGGCCGCCCAGGGGCAGTATGTCACGATCAGCATACTGAACACGACCCCGGAGTGGGGCGACTTCACGGTCGAGCCGGACGCCATGAGTTACGAGGTGGGCACGGAAATCACCCTGACGGCCATCCCCGCGGAGGGCTACGAACTGGTACGCTGGGAGGGAGACTTCGTCTCGTATTCCGATACGCTGACGTTCAAAGTGCGGGATGTGCTGAACATCTCCGTGTCGTTCGCGCCTTTGACGCCGTGCGAGCTCACCCTGATCGTCGAGCCCAGCGGGGCCGGAGCGATCTTCGTTGATCCGCCCGCCGCCGACTATTACCCGGGCGACGTGGTCACGCTCTACGCGCTGGCCGGGCCGGGCCAGGCGTTCCGACAGTGGGGCGGAGACATCACCGAGAACGTCAGCTCCAACGGATTGACCGTCACGATCGAGGACGACATGGACATCCTGGCGATCTTCGACGCGGCGCAGCAGATCCTGCCGGCAAGCGGCACCCGCGCCACCCGTGGCGCGTGCGGGGCGATCGGCCTGTTGCCCCTGGCAATCTTGGCGTGCGGCCTGCTCGTCTGGCGCCGCCTGCGGTAGCGTGTGGCCCGGCGCCGCCCGGGCCGCGGCATTTGCGGCGCCCCCCCGTCCGTATTCCCGGACTCGCGTTCCGACCGCGCGGACAACTCCCGATAATCTCACTTCTGCCGGCTTCCCGCAGAACCATTGACATTCCCCCCCTTCTCGACATTTAATGGCTGAAGACCCACTTCGCCGTGTCGGCCTGAATTCCGGCCGGCATCTGCAAGGGGGGAGGAAGCCATGTCGGTACTGCGCAGAGGACGCGTACCCGGTCTGATTGTCCTGGCGGTCCTGGGTGTGATAATCCTCGGCCCGGCGGGCTGTGGAGCGGTTCCATCCGACGGAGGAGGAACCCGTGTGAGCGGTTCCGCCGGTGATGTCGGGCCTTGGCCGGATGTCGTGTGCAGCCGGGCCCCGACCACCAGCCGCGAAGCGCATACGCTGATCATTCTGGACTGGGATGGCGGCCCCAGCCCGCTGGACGCCCGTACGACGCTCTCGCCGCTGAATCCGATGGAGCTGCCCATTTACGACGGGCTCGCTTCGGACGAGGATGCCGAGGCATTCAAGGAAGAGGTCCGCCGGCGCATCGAGACCATCCTTTGCGATCTCGACCCGGTGGACATGCGGGTGATTACCGGACGCGCGCACGACTATCCCGCCGCGACCCACGTGCATCTGACGCTCAACACGGCCCCTTCCGGCGGCCGACAGGCGGGCCAGGCGGATTATGATCCGTGCAATCTGTACGTGGATGACACGGTCCTGATCTGGGGCGGTCGGATCGCCGAAGTGGCGGGTCCCGGCTGGCTGCGGCGAGAATGGGTGAACATCCTGGCCAACGTGACCACGCACGAGATCGGGCATACGCTGGGTTTCGCTCATCCGGACGAGCTGGGAATTACCGTCGATGCCGACATAGCGCGGCGCGCGATCATGATGTCGTTCCACACGGTGGCGTCTTTGTCTCAGCCCCAGGCGTTCCTGATTCCGCAGACCACATGCCCGGCCGCCGCGCACGGCGCCTCCAACGGCGTGAACTACCAGATCATCAACGCCGGCGTGGACGCCTCCGCGATGAGGGCTTCCTCGGCATTCGTGGAAGACGGATCGGGCGTCATCTCCTGTGAGCACGACCACGAGACGCTGGAGTATTAGGCCGGTGCCGCGGCGGCGGCGCGTGCTCGAGAGAGTCTCCTCCGCTTACGCTTCGATTGACCTCAAGGCTGCCAACTCTGCCTGGTACTGAGTGTAGAGGTAGTCATGGCCCCCTCGCGCGCCGGCCAGATGGGACCAGGGCAGCACCTCATCGGGCGGGCGCTCGCGGTGGGCGTACCAGCCTTTGTCCAGGCCCTGCTGGCAGAACGCCTGGTCCCACAACGGGGGCCGGAAGTGTTCGTCCCAGCCGTCCAGACGGGCGCCGAGTCGCCAAGCCGCTTCGATGACGCCCGCCAGCCGCCGATCGCCACGGGAGAACACCGCTTCCAGGACGGATCGATCGATACGCGCCATGCGCAGCCGGATTGACTTGTTATCCCGGGCCAGCGATCGCAGGCGGTGCCGAACCTCTTCGAAATACTCCGGCCGCGCCTGGGCCGCATATTGCATCGGTGTATGCGGTTTGGGTACCAGCCAGGCGATGGATACGTTCACCTTCGCGGGCAGACCACAGACCTCGCGCCTCAAATCGCTGACCGCCCGGCAAAGATCCCAGATGCCGTCGATATCCTCGGGTCGCTCGCCCGGAAAGCCGGCCATAAAGTACAACTTCAACCCTCTCCATCCGGCCTCGTAGGCCGACCGCACGCCGTCCAGCAATTGACCATCAGTCACTTTTTTGAGGATTGCGGCCCGCATATCGTCCCGGGCCGCCTCGACGGCAATGGTCAGTCCACTTTTGCGGACCGCCCGCACCATCCACGGCACATTTTCGAGCATCTTGTCCACCCGCAGCGAAGGCAGGGAGATGCTCACGCGACGATCGGAGAAACGGGCCTGGATGCGTTCGGCCAGTTCCCGCAGTTTCGGGTAATCAGCGGTCGAAAGAGAAAGAAGCCCGATCTCGTCAAACCCGGTAGCTCGCCAAGCCTCCTCGGCAATACTGAGAATGCGGTCCACGCTGCGCCATCGCAGTGGCCGTTTGGTGTAGCCCGCATGGCAGAATCGGCACCGTTGGGGGCAGCCGCGCATGATTTCAACGGATACTCGCTCATGGACGGCCTGCACGTGCGGCACCAGTGGACGAACGGGCACGATGGCATCTTCAAAGTCAGGAGTCTGACAGCGGAGGACCGGGCATGGCAGGCCGCCGATGGCGGGGTGGATGGTTGCGACCGTTCCGTTACTGTGGTACTGGACTTCGTAGAGTGATGGAGCATAAAGCCAGGGGTTTGAGAGGGCCAGTTCGCGGACGATTTGCTCGCGGGTCGCCCCTTGCTGTTTCAGTTGGCGATACTGGCCCACGATGGCAGCCATCGCGACTTCGCCGTCTCCATTAACGATCAGGTCGAAAAATGGGGCCACAGGTTCTGGATTGTCCGCCTGCGGTCCGCCCCCAATGACCAGGGGGTGGGTCTCGTCGCGATCCCGCGCGTACAAGGGGATACCAGCCAGATCCAGGAGCGTCAGCAGGTTCGAATAGAGCATTTCGTACTGGAGGGAGATACCCAGGATGTCCGCATCTCGCACCGGCTGGCGGGTATCCCAGGTAAACAGGGGGATTTGGCGAGTTCGCATCCGGGCTTCCGCGTCCGGCTGGGGGCAGTATGCGCGTTCGGCGACGACTCCCGGCAGGCTGTTGCAAACCCAGTAGAGAACCTGGCAGCCCAGGTGGCTCATGCCCAGGGTGTATGTATCTGGAAATGCGATGACTACCCGCACGTCCGCGCGCTGCCATTGCCCTTCGTGGACGAGCTGGTTGATTTCGCCTCCGATATACTGGGCGGGTTGGATAACGTAGGGAAGCAACTCATCGGTGACGCGGTCTCGAAGGGTAGTCATATTACAGTGTCACCGGAATTTATGCACTGTAAACAAGATAGACCTCGCATGGAGCGTGCGATTCGCCTGCTATGCCGCAGAGCATTATACCTCAACGGAGGGGCGTTTCGACGGGGATTACCGTGTTTGGGCGGGATTCTCGATTCGGCGCGGCGATTCGTGCCGATGTAAGGAAAGAGGGAAGAAAACCGGGTATAGTCTTGCATCGCGCCCCTTTTCGTGCAATTATGTATGTACGTATCGGGCGCACGACAGGCACAAAAACGGCGGCCGGGCTTCATGAACGCTTCTGCCAAAACCCGGAGCCCCGCGCGATCTGCTTTCACCCTGCTGGAGCTGCTGGTGGTGGTGATGCTGATCACGGTGTTGTTGTGTATTTTGCTGCCGTCGCTGAGCCGAGCCATTCAGCAGGCGGAAAACACCATATGCCTGCACAACCTCAAGGGAGTCTATCAGGCTCTGCAGGTGTATCGCATGGACCACGACGGCTGGCTTCCGATCAGTGACAGCCAGATCGACTCGGCGATACTGCGCAGTTGGTTTTCCAAGTTGTATCCGAACTACCTGCATGATCCGGAGTTGCTGCGTTGTCCGGCGGATCCGATGCAGCCGGGTCTGATCGATTTCGCCCATGTGTCCGGCAGCAGTTACGGGCTGAGTGACTTCCTGCAGTCGAGCCATGGGGGCTTCTTGGCGAATCTGGATCGTCGCCAGCCTCGTCGACCGATGGATACGCTGCTCATTGCCGACATCGGTCCGGACGGGACGTATGCGGCCGCGGGCGGCAACGCGGGTTCCTGGGTGTCGCACCGCACATCCGGTCGGCTGCCCTGGGATGACAGCTTCAGCGAAGGGAATACGGAAGCGGTGCTTCCGTGGTTGACGTCACGTCATTCCGGCGCGATCAACATTGCGACCCTGGGCGGCAGCCTGCGCCGTGTTCCCACGTCGGAGTTGATGAGCCGCACGATTCTGAGATATTACGAAGCGTGCGCTGCGGGGGACTGCCCGCTTTGCAATGACTTGCGAGTGCCGCACTACAGCTTCGCCCACGTCGGCGCGTTCTGGTGGACCGGTCCGGTCCCAAAGCCATAGCTGGTTCCACAGGTTGGATCGTGATATGCTTGCGGGGCATGGGGGCGGGTGTGTCCGCTGCGCCCGGTGAGCTTCCGGCCGGTTTGCCGGGTCAGATCGGCGGGATTCCGCGCCCGATCACATGGGGTTCTCCATTGTCGCACAGAGAGGTGAGCCGTCTGGGATCGAAACGATGGTGAGGATTCGTCAGGGCGGGCCAGAGCGTCGGATGGCCATAGTGAGTCTTGCGTGCGCGGTGGCGGTGGCGGGCGGCGTCTACTTCGCCTGGCGGCAGTATCGGCGAGACTCCGCGCAGGTGGGTCGACAGAGGGCGGTGACCGATCAGACGTTTACCTGGGAATGTGATACCGGCGAGCGGTTCACGGCGCCCGGCGCGTACGGATCGCGCACGTGTGATGACGGGACGCACCGGGCGGACATCGTTCTGCGACGCACATGTCCGGAACACGGCCCGTTTGAATGTTACGTCCGGTACCACCAGGACGCGATGGGGCTGAGCCGACTGTCGGAGATCCGTTTCGCAAAAGGGGAATGGCAGCCGGCAACCGATTCCATCCGCTGTCCGATCTGCAAACGTCCCGCGCAGGTGGGCGACGACATCTTCTCGGCCGGCCGGCCGGGTGCGGGCAAGTGATTCGGTGTCTGTCTGTGCGAGCCGGAGGGGGCGCGTGACGGGCATCCAAAGAGGGGCGGATTCCGCCGTTCGATTTCGGGCTGTCCGACGTCAGATGTCTTGCGGTTTGACCGTCTTGCGGCCGTTGGCCCGGGTGCGTTCGACGGCCGCATCCAGCAGAGCATAGACCTGTCGGGACAGGTGCTCGATGGTCTCGGCCGATGTGTTCATGCTTTTGCTGTGCATGTAGGCCTTCACTTTGCTGGCGACGACGAGAACGTCCTTCTGCTTCTTCTTCGTTGTGCTCTTCTTCACTCTCTTCCTGGCCATGAGAATCGGACTCCTTCTCTGCGGCTGCACCCGGTTCGCGACGCCGAATCGAGCGGCTCGTTTGTCGGATCGCGCGCGGATTCTATCTCTGCACCCCGGCCATCGCAAGCTGGAGTCCGCTTCCCCCGGTCGTCCTTGGGTCGGAGAAGAGGCACTCCGATTCCTCCTCGCCCCGGCGTGCAAGACCGTCTGTCGGAGCCAACGGCACACGTGCCTTTTCTCGTGCGGGCATCAGGGCGGAGGGCATCCCTTCGCGGAAACCACAGACCGCCCGACTCCGGACGGATCGCGCACGATTTCTTTGGCCGGTCTTGACGAATTCCGTTCGAATCAGTCTGATTGACAGACGGCGGCCGGGTCGCGTCTCGCGGTGGCGTGACGTGGCCTCCAGTCACGGCGTGCAGGCTCTTCGTCATTCCGGTGTGATCCGCCGCGCCCCGTCGGGCGCCGGAGACAAGGAGGAAATCCGTTGACGCTGTCCTCGTTTGACATCGCGGCATTTGTGGCCTTCATCGTGGCCGTGGTGGGAGTGTCGCTCTACGTCTCGCGCAAAGAGAAAACCGAGGAAGACTACTTCCTGGCCGGCCGGAAGCTCACCTGGTGGTTGATCGGCTTCTCGCTCATCGCGTCCAACATTTCCACGGAGCACTTCGTGGGAATGGCCGGTCGGGCGTTCACCCAGGTGGGGCTGGCCATTGCCAGCTACGAGTGGATGGCGGCTGTGACGCTGGTGATCGTGGCGTGGTGGCTTCTGCCGAAGTTCCTCCGGGTGGGCATCTACACGATGCCGGAGTATCTGGAGTACCGTTACGACCGCACCACTCGAAGCATCATGGCGGTCTATCTTCTGGCGGGGTACGTGTTCGCTTTGCTGGCCACCGTGCTGTACAGCGGGTCGCGGGGCCTGGACGGCGTGTTCGGCTTCTCCGAGCGGCTGGTGGCCCGCGGCATGACGCCGGAGGACGCGCGTTTCTGGGCCACGATGGGCGGGGCATGGTTCATCGGGATCGTGGCGGCGATCTACACGATTTATGGCGGTTTGAAAGCGGTGGTGTGGTCCGACCTGATCCAGGGGGCGGGCCTGATGCTGGGCGGAGCACTCTGCCTGTATTTCGGGCTCAAGCTGCTCGGGGGCGGCACTCTGGTGGGCGACGGCGGCGTGACCGGCGGCGGTCTGGTCGACGGTTGGCGGACTTTGCGGGAGAATGCCGTCAGCGTGGACCCGCAAACCCACGTGACGACCAATCGCCTGAGCGTGATCCGCCCGTGGAACGACCCGGAAATGCCGTGGGTGGCGGTTTTCATCGGCGGGCTGTGGATTCCCAATCTGTTCTACTGGGGCCTGAACCAGTTCATCACGCAGCGGACGCTCGGGGCCAAATCGGTCGCGGAGGGGCAGAAAGGCATCTTCCTGGCCTGCCTGATGAAGCTGCTCATCCCGTTCATCATCGTGATCCCCGGCATCATCGCGTTTGAGAAGTTCGGCCCGGTGATTCTGGAGAAGGCCGGCGGAGACGCGTCGAAGGCCGGCGAGATCGCCTATCCGCACCTGATCACCCAGATCATGCCGCCCTACCTGCGCGGGGTGATGCTGGCGGCCCTGGCCGGAGCGGTGATGAGCACGTTCAATTCCGGCATCAACTCCGCCGCCACGATTTTCACCATCGACGTTTACCGGCAATACCTGAACCGGCAGGCAACTCCCCGACGGCAGATCACCATCGGGCGGATCGCCACGGCGATCATCACACTCGGCGCGTGTCTGATCGCGCCGCTCCCGGGGAAGTTCGAAGGGGTTTTCAACTACATCCAGGAAATCTGGGGGTTCATCTCGCCGGGCATTGTGGCGGCGTTTCTGTTCGGGCTGGTCGTCCGCCGGGCCCCCGCGCTGGCCGGCCGAATGGCGCTGATCCTCGGGCCGATCCTGTATGCCGCCTCGCGGATTCCCAAGTGGCGGTGGGAAAGCGTCCGCGGCTACAAACTCGATCAACTGGCCGACGGTTCGTGGTCCGTCATCCAGAAAACCGGCGATGGCGCCGTCACGACGGTCACCGGGGCGTCCGCGACGCTGTACAAGTTCTGCGCGATGTCGTTCCTGCACCACATGGCGATGATATTCCTGATTCTGATCGGGGTGATGCTGGTCATCACCTGGATTCGGCCGCGGACGGAGCCCATCGTATATCCGACATCCAAGCTGGACGTCAGGGTGCCGAAGTCGTCGTACCTTTACGGCTCGCTGATTCTGTTGCTGGCGGCCGTTCTGTATATTCAGTTCCGCTGATCGTCCGGCGGAAACGGACGGTTTCCGTGGAGCCAGGTGGTTGCCGGAAACCCGACCCGCAATCACAAAGAGCAAAGGAGGATCCACCCATGCGCCGCAGATATCTGTTCCAGTCGTCTCTGTTGGCCCTGACGGCCCTGGCGGGCACGGCGTGCGTTCCGTCCGTCTGTCAGACCCGGCAAGTGGCGCTGGACGGGCTGGCTACCCGGCAATCCTGGGGCCAGATGCCGGACGGGCGCCCGGTTCACCTGTTCACCCTGAAAAACGCCCGCGGCATGACGATGCAGGTGAGCGACTACGGCGGCACGATCGTCTCGCTCACCGCGCCGGACCGAAACGGGAACTTCGCCGACATCGTTCTGGGGTACGATCGGCTGGAGGATTACCGGAAGGCCAGCCCGTATTTTGGCGCCCTGATCGGCCGGTACGGCAACCGCATCGCCGACGGAAGGTTCACGCTCGACGGGAAGACTTACCCGCTGGCGACGAACGACCAGCCGGGCGGCATTCCGTGCCATCTGCACGGCGGAACCGTGGGCTTCGACAAGGTCGTCTGGGATGCGCAAGCCGTCGTCCGGGACGGGGCGGTTTGCCTCCAGCTTCACCACTTCAGCCCTGACGGCACGGAAGGCTACCCGGGCAATCTGAATGTGATCGTGTACTACTGGCTGACCGACGACAACACGCTGCGCGTCGAGTACGAGGCGACGACTGACCAGGCCACGCCGGTCAACCTCACGCAGCACAGTTACTTCAACCTGGCGGGGCACAACAGCGGTACGATCCTGGACCACGAGCTCATGATCCATGCGCGGTACATTACAGCCGTCACGCCGGGACTGATTCCGACCGGCGAGAGGATGCCGGTGGAGGGTACGCCGTTCGATTTCACCCGACCGACCGCGATCGGGAAGCGTGTCGACGCCGATCACGAACAGATCCGGCTTGGTCCGGGCTATGACCACAATTTCGTGCTGGCCGACTGGGATGGCACGCTGCAACGGGCCGCCACGGTGTACGAACCCGGCAGCGGTCGCCTCATGGAGGTCTGGACGACCGAGCCGGGCCTCCAGTTCTACTGTGGCAACTTCCTGGACGGCAGCAATGTCGGCAAGGGGGGCCACGCCTATCAATACCGAACGGGGTTCTGTCTGGAAGCACAGCACTTCCCCGACTCACCGAACCAGGCGACGTTTCCTTCGACCATCCTGCGGCCCGGCGAGGTCTACCGGCAGACGACGGAGTACCGCTTTTCCGCCAGATGAACGGGCGGATCGTCTGAGTCTCCGCAAGCGCCGATGGCGCGTAAGCTCTGCGGGTTCGAGAGCGGTCAGACGGAAGGCTCGTTCCTCTGGATGATGCGGAACATGTACTCCCACGACCACAGCGTGATCATCTTTCTGGTCAACCGTCTCACGCTTGTGGGTGTGAGCCACGCGACCGCGGCGCCTGCCGCCGGTCGCGGGCCAGTTGGACGGCCGGCGACGTCATCGCTTCTCTCGCCGTGCTGATCGTGATTGCCGCGGCGTATCTGTATTTCAGAGGGTAGCATGGGAGTGCGTCGATGAACGGATGGAACCAGAGCGCGAGCATGCGCATCCTCTGCGCTTCGCAACCGCCGGATAAGAACGAGCGCGCCTGCGTGAGACAGACATGGCTCCGAGTCGCCGGATCGGGTCCATGTACTGCCCGGGACGGCCGGCGGCGGTGCCTCCTCGCGCTGGTGGCCGTTGCGTCATTCTGGGGCGGTGTTCCCATGGCAATCGCGGACGACGTCCCTCCGTGGCTCAACCCGCGCATCACCGGCATCAACCGCGAACCTCCGCGCGCCGTGCGGTGCATCTATGCGGACGTCGCGGCGGCTCTCGCCGGACTGCCGGAGGAGTCGCCGTGGTATCGCTCGCTCAACGGCACATGGGCTTTTCACTGGGTGCCCCGGCCGGCGGATCGCCCTGTGGATTTCTATCGCCGCGATTTCGACGACTCCGGCTGGGACCGAATTCCCGTGCCCTCCAACGTCGAGTTGCTGGGCTTCGGCGTCCCCATCTACACCAACCAGGCATATCCGTGGGGCGTCCCCGATCCGCCCGACATTCCGGCGGACAACAACCCGGTCAGCTCCTATCGCCGGATGTTTGACCTGCCCGCGGACTGGCAGGGCCGGCACGTTCTGCTGCGGTTTGAAGGCGTGGAGTCCGCGTTCTACGTCTGGGTGAACGGCATGCAGGTCGGTTTCAGCAAGGGCAGCCGAACGGACGCGGAGTTTGACGTCACGAAGTATGTCCAGCCGGGCGAGAACCTGCTGGCCGTGGAAGTCTACCGCTGGTCGGACGGATCCTACCTGGAGGACCAGGACTTCTGGCGTCTCAGCGGGATCTTCCGCGACGTGTACCTGCTGGCGGTGAGCGACGTACATGTCTGGGATCTGGAGGTCCGTACGGACCTGGACGACGCCTGCCGCAGCGCCGAACTGCTCGTAGAGGCCACCGTCCGCAATTTCGGTGACGCGCCCGCGACCGCCGGGATCGAGATCGCCCTTCTCGGGCCCGGCGACAGCCGGCCGTTTTCGCGGATCTCGGTCCCCGTATCCGTCCCCGCCGGCCAGACCGCGCGGGTTGAGCTGCGCCAGAGCGTGAACGCCCCGGCTTTGTGGTCCGCTGAGCATCCGAACCTCTATCATCTCGTGCTGTCACAGTGCGATGCCGAGGATCGACTGGTCGAAGTGATCACCGCCAGGGTCGGCTTCCGGAAAGTGCAGATCAAGGATGGCGAGCTGCTGATCAATGGCCGGGCCGTTCTTTTCAAAGGCGTCAACCGCCACGAGCATGATCCGCTGCGCGGACACGCGATTACCATCGGCTCAATGCTAACGGACATCCGCTTGATGAAGCAGCACAACATCAACGCCGTGCGCACGTGCCATTATCCCAATCAGCCGATCTGGTACGACCTGTGCGACGAGTACGGCATCTACCTGATCGACGAGGCGAATATCGAGTCACACGGGATGGGGTACGGCGAACGGTCGCTGGCCCGGGATCCGGCCTTCGCGGACGCCCATATGGACCGGACGATTCGGATGGTCGAGCGTGACAAGAACCATCCGTCGATCGTCATCTGGTCGTTGGGAAACGAGGCCGGCTTCGGGCCGAACTTCGCGGCCACCTCGGCCTGGATCAAGCGACGGGATCCGTCCCGCCCGGTGCATTACGAACGAGCCGGCGACGACCCCGCCACCGACATCATTTGCCCGATGTACGCCCGGCCGGACCGCCTGGCCGCGTATGCCGGCAAGCGCCGGGAGCGTCCGTTCATCCTCAGCGAATACAGCCATGCCATGGGCAACTCCAACGGCAACCTGTGGGAATACTGGGACCTGATCTATTCGAAGAAATACCTGCAGGGCGGATTTATCTGGGATTGGGTCGACCAGGGGCTGCGCAAAGCGATCCCGCCGCGCCACGTGCTGCCCGATCGCGGCCCGCACGGGCTGGTCGGCGTTCTGATCAAAGAGGGGGAACTCGACGGCGTGCCGACCGGCTACGCGCGCTTCGACCATCACGCGGCCCTGGACCTGACCGGCGAGTTCAGCCTGGAAGCCTGGGTCAAGCCGCTGACTCCAAACGGGCACTGCCCGTATCTCGTCAAAGGCGATACCCAGTACGGATTGAAGCAGCGCGACGATCGCGTCGAGTTTTTCGTTTTCGGCAGCGGTTCCGAGGCGGGCGACCCGACGTGGAGCAGCGTCGCCGTCGACGTGCCGGACGACTGGTACGGCCACTGGCATCACATTGCGGGCGTCCGCGCCTCGAGTGAACTGCGGCTCTATATCGACGGGAAGCCGGCCGGCGCCACACCCTACAACGGCACCGTCGCTTCAAACACCTATCCGCTCGGCATCGGCACGAACCCGCAGTGCACGGAGCGCAAGACCAACGCGATCATTCGCGAGGTGCGCATGTACAAGCGGGCGTTGGCGGAATCGGAGATCGCCGATCTCGACTCCAGAGCGGACGCCGATCTGGTGTTGCGGGTCGATCTGCGCGAAGCCGTCCAACGGGGCGAATGGACGGGCCCCGGGTCCGATCGCGGCTGGTTCTGGGCGTACGGAGGCGATTTCGGTCCGCCCGGGACGCCGCATGACGACAATTTCTGCTGCAACGGGCTGATGACGCCCGATCGCCGGCCGCATCCGGGCCTGGCTCAGGTGAAAAAGGTCTACCAGAACGTTCAGGTGAAACCGCTTGACCTCGCCCGCGGCGAAATCGAAATCACCAACTGGTACGACTTCACGACGCTGAGCGATGCCGTGGAATGCATCTGGACGGTCACGGCCGATGGAAAGGCCGTCGCCGAGGGGAAGCTGGACGGTCTCGACCTGGCTCCACACGAGACGCGGACGGTGGCCGTACCGCTTCCCGAGATCGCCGCTGCGCCAGGGGCGGAGTACTTTCTCGATCTGTCGTTTCGATTGGACCCGGGGCAGCGGTGGGCCCCGCGCGGCACGGAAATGGCTTGGGCGCAATTCAAGCTGCCCATGTCGGCCCCGGCCGCGGTTCTCGATCTTGACGACATGGCGGAGGTGAAGGTCACGGAAAGTCCGGACGGCGTTTTCGTGGAGGTCGGCGATTCGCGATGGACGATTGACGGGCGAACCGGCTGGATGGCTTCCTGGAAGTACGGTCAGACTGAGCTGATCACGGCGCCGCTTCATCCGCACTTCTGGCGGGCGCCGACCGACAACGATCGCGGGAACGCGATGCCGCTGCGGCTGCAGGTATGGCGTGACGCGCACCGGAGCTGGAGACTGACCGATCTTGAGGTTCGCCGGTCGGCGCCGCCGCTTGCGATTGTCCGTGCGGCCGGCATGTTGACCGCCGTGAATTCCGTCTGCACGCTGACGTACGCCTTCTACGGTTCGGGTGACGTTGTCGTCGAGGTTGCCTTTGCACCGAGGCAGGAAGGATTGCCCGAGCTCCCGCGTTTCGGAATGCAGATGGGCCTGATCGGCTCGCTTACGGACATGGTCTGGTTTGGTGCGGGTCCGCACGAAACGTATGGCGACCGAAACGACGCGCGAATCGGGCTGTATGCGGGCTCCGTTTCGAGTCAGTTTTTTGCCGACTATTCCGAGCCCGGTGAAAGCGGCAACAAGGTCGACGTTCGCTGGGTTGTCCTGACCGGTGACGGCGAGATCGGCGTGCTGGCCGTCGGCCGGCCCCTGCTGAGCGTCAACGCACTGCCGTTTTCCACGGCCGCGCTGGAGGGCCCCAAGCATCCGTTCGAAATCGAACGCGGCGACGACGTGACGCTGAATCTGGACCTGAGGCAGATGGGTCTGGGCGGCGACGACAGTTGGGGCGCCCTGCCGCACGCGCCGTACCGCCTGCCCGCGCAAGAGTGCGCGTATGGCTTGCGCTTGCGGGCGTTTGACCCGGCACGGGAGTCTCCCGCGGAACTCAGCAGGCGCGGGCTTCTGGCGATGCCATGATGCGCTCGCACGTCCAGGAAAGGATGAAAATGCTTTCGGCATCGAGCGAGAACCGTTGTCCATGGCCACCCGCCGCGCCTGCAGTCCGCGCCGCGTTTGTTCTCGACGACGCGGCTTGATGCAGCAACGCCGCCGCGGTACGCTGAGGTTTGATCCAGCAGGCTGTTGTCCCCGGCCGCCCTCGGCGCCCTGATCCGTCGGACAAAGATCACGGCGCGGGTATCCCTGTAGCATGAACGAACCGACAGGAGACTTGCCATGACGTTCGGATTCCTGGTTATCGCGGTCGGCCTGGCCGGCGCGCTCGGCGCCGTTGCCGACGAAACCAACGGGGGAATTACCCGGTTTGACGCTGCTCCGTTCGCGGAGGTTATCCGGGACGAGGGCGGCAACCCCCACGGGCTCCAGTGGGATGAGCCGCGGAAGGTTCGCGAGCTTGTGGTGACCTTCGCGGACGGAGCAGCCCCGCCGTCACCCGATGCGATCCGCGTTGAATACTGGCATGACGTATGGGACGGCGGCCCCGACCCGCTCCTGATCGACTCCGGCGCCTGCGGACAGGGGTGGTGGGCGACCGACGACTGGACCAACGGTCAGTGGAAACCGGCCGTTACTCACGTGACGCTGAACGGTCGAACCGCGTCGATCGCATTCGCTTCGACGGCGCGCAGCGAGTTTCCCGAAGTCGGCGAGAACGGCGTGACGTTCCGCCGAACGCTGAAGGTGCGGCTGGCGGGCGAGCCGTCGTTGCCGCGGGTGGAACGAATGCAGGCGTTCACCGACGGCATCTGCCGGCCGTTGACGGTGCGGCTGCACTTCGACAAACCCCGGATGGAAGGAGCAGGGCCGCGCGGTGACGAGCGCGGACGCCTGGAGATTCACAACGGTTCCGTTCGGGCCGTTCGAGCGGTGCCCGGAACGGCCGCGGTCGTTGCGGAGGACGGCTCATGGACGCTGGGGGCCGGGGCGGAAGGCGCGGTGGAAGCCGACCTGACCATGGCCGTCGATCCTCTGGACGGGCGTTATGACCGGACGATCGTCACCGTGCGTTCGGCGGAGCGGTCGTTTTCCTTTGCCGCCGATGAGGTGGCCCGGGGCGATCGAATTCTCGTGGACGATCTGGGCTCGCTTGTGGTTCGAGCGGATGACGGCATAACGCCGGACGGCTGGCGCGCAATGCTCAAGGAGTATCCGACGAAGGGCGTCTATGATCGCGTGTTCGATGAGCCTGAACAGACACTGATGCGGGCGTGGGACGACATGCCGCTCAAGCGACCCCTGTATTTCGTGCATGGACTGCCGGGTAACCGCAACACCATGCGGCAGGATCCCAACGGCGACGTCACAATCACCAGCGAGCCGCGCTGGTTTGATCTGCCTCGGAGCCGGAAAGACACCGACCGGAAGAATTGGCCGGGAAGCGGGCTCCGCCTGCGTTTCGGTTTTCCGGGGCCGGATCGCCGCGGCGGTCGAGAGCTGGCGGAAGGCTACCTGCCGGTGCTGCGGACCTGGTGGCAGGAAGGTCCGTTGCTCTATGAACAGTGGACGGTGCTGGACGCGCTGAACGGCCCGCTGGAGTCCGTGCGCGTGGATGACCCCAGCGTGCTGCTGGTCCGCATCCGCGTGGTTAACACGTCGGATCAGATCCCGGCCACCGCATCGCTGACGCTCGTCTCGGAGCCGTTTGATCATCCGCCGGAGCCTCTGGTGATGCACGGGGATGTGGTGTCGGCCGTCACGGCCGAGGGCGAGCGGGTGCGGCTGGTGCTGCCGGGGGCGGATGCCGACGCCTGGACGGCCGACGGCGCCCGGTTGCGCTGGTCGCGGCGGCTCGGCCCGGGAGAGTCGCACACCATGCACGCGATGGTGCCGTCGATCACCCTCGCCGGGGAGGCGGAGATCGAGCCGCTTCGCGGGCGGGATTTTATGGAGGACGCGGCGCGGGTCTGCGATTTCTGGATCGAGCGCACGGCGGCCGGCACGCAGATCGAAACACCCGAACCGTGGCTGAATGATTTTTACCGGGCGCACCTGCGGCACCTGCTCATCAACTGCCAGGGCGAGGTTGACTCGGATCGCCTGCATGCCCACGTCGGCTCGTTTTACTATGGAGACTTCCCGAACGAAGCCATCATGATGATCAGCGATCTGGACCGGCGCGGATACGCCGATGTGGCCCGGCGCTGCCTGGACTCGTACCTGGAGTCTCAGGGAACAGCGCCGCTGCCGGGCAACTTCGCGGGCACGGAGGGGCTGTTCTACGGGTCCGGCGGGCACGAGATGGGCGGGTACAACAAATCGCACGGCTACGTCTGCTGGGGCATGGCGGAGCACTGGTGGCACACGCGGGACCGCGCCTGGATGACGCAGGCGGCGCCGAAACTGGTGGCGGCGTGCGACTGGATCATTCGGGAGCGGCACGCCACGCAGAACGGAAAGACGCCGGACGCGCGTCCCATCGAATATGGATTTCTGCCCGCCGGCGGACTCGAGGACGTGCAGGACTACTGGTATTGGCTGGCCACCAACGCGGCCTCGGCCTGGGGACTGGAGGCCCTGGCGGCGGCGCTGGCGGATTTTGGACACCCCGAGGCCGAGCGGCTGGTGCGGGAGGCGCGGGCATATTCCCAGGACGTGATGCGGGGACTGACGGAGGCGCGCATCCGCACGCCGGTCGTGCGATTGCGGGACGGCACCTACGTTCCGAAGTACCCCTCGCACCTGCATCTGCGCGGTCGCGCGCTTGGCTGGATTCGCGAGACGCTGGAAGGACCGATGTTCCTGCTGTATTACGGGCTGATCCCGCCGGATGCGCCGGAGGCGACGTGGATTCTGAAGGATTACGAAGACAACCTGTACATTTCGGACCGGTACGGGTACTCGATTCCCGTGTTCGACCGGTTCTGGTTTTCGCGCGGGGGGTTCTCCATGCAGGCGAACCTGCTGGACGGTCCGCCGTCGTATCTGTGGCGCGACGAGGTAAAGCACTACCTGCGGGCGTACTTCAACGCGTTCGCCTCCGCATTCTACCCGGACGTGCGGATGTGCAACGAACACTCCGCGCCGGAGCTGGGTTATCCGTTCGGTGACCATTTCAAGACGTCGGATGAGGCTCAGAGCACCTTCTGGCTGCGGCTGATGTTCGTGCGGGAGGACGGGCCGGACCTGTACCTCGGACAGGCAATCCCGCGGTATTGGCTGGCGGACGGGCGGACGGCGGCCATTCATCGGGCGGCGACGCACTTCGGGCCGCTCTCGCTGGAGCTGAAATCACAGGCGGGGGCCGGTCGGATCGAAGCGAGCCTTACACCGCCGACGCGAACGCCCCCGAAACGCGTGTTCCTTCGATTGCGTCACCCGGACGCCCGGCCGATCCGCCGTGTGAGCGTGAACGGCCAGCCGTGGTCCGGGTTTGATCCGCGGAAGGAGTGGATCGAACTGCCCGGAACGCTGGAAGGCGAACAGACCATCGTCGCCACGTATTGACGCGGGAATCGCCGGAATGCGCGACAACGGAGGATCGCCGGCATTCCGGCGCGCGGTAGAATCTGCGGCAATGGGTTCCGAAGAGCATTCCGAACGAGGTCCGTTGCCGCCCCGGCGGCGCCGGCCGCGCTACCCGGGCACACATCCCAGGCGATTCGAGCACCGGTACAAGGAGCTGGCGCCCGATGCGCATCCGGAGATGCACGAGCACGTGCGGGCCCAGGGACGCACGCCGGCGGGCACGCACGTCCCGGTGTTGCTGGATGAAGTGATGGCGGCGTTGAACCCGCGGCCCGGCGACGTGGTCGTTGATTGCACCATCGGCTACGGCGGGCACGCGGAGGCGTTTCTGCGCCGCATCGCGCCGGGCGGACGGCTGATCGGGCTCGACCTGGACGGCCCGCAACTGGCCCGCACCGGACAGCGGCTGGCGAATGCCCTGGACAGGCCGGTGGCTCTGGTTCTACCCGGCGACGTCCCGAGCCGCCGGCAGCCGCCGGCGACCCTGCGGTTGTACCACCGGCATTTCGGCGGTATTGGCCGGGTGCTCGGCGAGGAGGGAATCAGCGGGTTTGACATTGTGTTTGCCGATCTGGGTGCCTCCAGCATGCAGATCGACGATCCCGCCCGGGGGTTCAGCTTCCGGCAGGACGGCCCGTTGGACATGCGGATGGACCTGCGGCGTCCGCATACGGCCGCGAACCTGCTGGCCTCTCTGGACCGCGAGACGCTGACCCTGGCCCTGCGACGTCTGGCGGACGAACCGGCCGCGGACCGCATCGCCGGACTGATCGTCGATCGACGAGACCGGCAGCCCATCCGGCGGACTCGCGAGCTGGTCCGGCTGGTGTTCGAGGCCAAGGGCATCTCGATGCGCCAATGGCGCCGGCGGCCGGAAAGTCGCCCGGGCGATCTGCATCCGGCCGCGCGGACGTTCCAGGCCCTTCGCATCCTGGTCAATGACGAACTCAGCGGCCTGGAGCAGCTTCTTCGCCAGGCGCCGTACTGCCTGCGCCCGGGCGGCAGGCTGGGGATCATCTCGTTCCACAGCGGGGAGGAGGACCGAGTGGCCGCCGCCCTGGAGGCCGGGCGTCTGGCGGGCTTGTACGAGCATGTATGCGAGCACCCGATCACGCCTGGCGCGGCGGAAGTGAGCTCCAACCCGCGCGCCCGATCGGCGCGGTTGCGATGGGCAATAACCGGCTGTCGGAATGGATCGTAACCGGTAGACTCATGCCATGACCAAACGCGCTTACGTGGTGCTGGCCGCCTCGGTGATTATGCAGGTCTGCCTGGGTGCGACCTACGCCTGGTCGGTGTTTGTGCGACATCTGCACGAAACGACCGGCTTGGCGCAGGGCACGGCCCAGCTTCCGTTCAGCATGTTCTACGTGGTGTTTCCGGCCACGACGATCGTGGCGGGTCGCCTGCTCGAGCGATTGGGCCCCACGCGTATGGCCACGCTCGGCGCGCTGGTGTTCGCCGCGGGGTGGTTTCTGGCCGGGCTCGGTCGAATCCATTTCCTATTCACGGTGGCGGGGATGGGCGTGCTGGGCGGCCTGGGGGTCGGGCTGGCGTATCTGGTTCCGATTGCCGTGGGCATGCGCTGGTTCCCCGAACGCAAAGGGCTGGTGACCGGCGTGGCGGTGGCCGGCTTCGGCGGCGGGGCCGCTCTCATTTCGCAGGTGAGCGAGCATCTGATGAGCGGGTCGGGGTGGACGCCGTTTGCCACCATGCGGTGGCTGGGGCTGGCGTTTTTCCTGGTGTGCCTGCCGGCGGCGTGGCTGCTTCGGTATCCGCCAGGCGCGGACGACCCGGCCCGTCGATCTTCCCCTCCGGCCCGGTTCCTGCGCGAGCGGGCGTTCTGGGTGTTGTACGCGGCCATGGTCTCCGGGCTGGCGGCGGGCCTCACCGTGAACGCGAACCTCAGCCAGCTCAACATGAGCCTCGGCGGCAAGGCCGGCGCGCTGGCGGTGGCCGTGTTTGCCGTGGCGAACGCGATCGGCCGGATTTCGTGGGGGTTGATCTTCGACGTCATGCCGGCCCGGACGGCCATCCGGGCCAACCTCCTGGGCCAGGCGGCGCTGCTGGCTTTTCACCCGTGGCTGTTGTCGTCTGCGGTGGGATTGTCCGTCCTGGCGGCGGTAGCGGGTTTCAACTACGGCGGAGTGCTGGTGTTATATGCGTCGTCGGCGGGCCGGCGGTGGGGCGCGCCGCACGTGGGTCGGGTGTACGGATACCTGTTCTCGTCGAACATGTTCGCGGCGGCGACTCCGGCACTGGCGGGCATGGTGTTCGACTGGAGCGGCACGTTCCGCGAATCGCTATATGTTCTGGCGGTTCTGCTGGTGGCCGCGGCCGTGTGCGTGCGGTTCGAGGAGACGCCGGAGGCGGCAGAGTCGATGGCCGACACCCTGGTCGGCGGCGAAGCGATGGGGCCCGAGGCGTCCGGTTCGTAGCCGACATCGCGGCCGGGTCTGAGGTCCGGGTTGCGTTGAGCGGGGAATTGTGCAGGATGACGGATTCCGGACGGCGTGGCGGACCGGGGAACCAGGGACTTTCCACTGGAAGGAATACGGCTCATGGACAAAGGCAAGAGTATTGAGCTTCTGAACCGGGCGGTGGCTGACGAGTTGCAGGCGGTGCATCAGTACATGTACTGGCATTTTCACCTGGATGACCAGGGGTTCGGCCCGCTGGCAGCGCTGTTCAAGCGGATCGCCATCATGGAGATGGGGCATGTCGAGACGCTGGCGGAGCGTATTCTATTCCTCAAGGGCGATGTGGAGATGGTCACGGCCGGGCCGGTGGAGATCGTGACCGAAGCGGAGGCGATCGTGGCCCGGGCCTGCGAAATGGAACAGGGCGCGATTGCCGTCTAC
Organism: Planctomycetota bacterium; assembly: GCA_052034525.1. GTDB lineage: Bacteria > Planctomycetota > Phycisphaerae > UBA1845 > UBA1845 > JAFGJQ01. Next base: position 48,104 of record JBPOIK010000028.1, on the reverse strand, counting down.
AACGATTTCGCGCTGAAGTGCGCTGCCAATGCCGACAACGGCACGAAACAGATTTTCGAGCGACTGGTCAACGACGAGGAGTCGCACTTCGACGAGTTCGACAAGCAGCTCGACAATATCAAGCGATTCGGCCTGAGTTATCTTGCCTTGCAGTCGTTCAGCGGGGCCCCCGACGCCGCCGATTAGCGGGTGTCGGGAGGCGGGTGGCGCGCGGTGGCCCGCCCGGTCCGGCGATCGGGCCGGTTCGGCCGCGCGTTGTATCACTGTCTCTGAACCGCGGACCCGGTGTGGGGGTTCGAGCGCTCGTCCTGTTGTGCAACCACTTGCCTTCGGCGAAGCATGGGAAGGTATCGTCGATCTCAAAGCCGTGCATTCCCGCCCTCCCCGGGCGCGGAATCGCCTTGAACACGCGGCCGATCGGGTGCTTTTTCCGGCTCATTCCGGCTTGAGTTGTCGGGTCATCAGGTCGTGGATGGCTTCACGCGGGGAGCGGTGGCCGTGCAGTACGGAATGCACCGCGTGCGTGATGGGCATCTCGATGTTGTGCCGCATGGCCAGTTCCAGAACGGCCTCCGTGGTGGGGATGCCCTCGATGACGGACGGCGTGGAGTCAATCACCTCCCGCATGCCCATGCCGCGGCCGATCTTCTCGCCGGCGGTGCGGTTGCGGCCGATGGGGGAAATGCAGGTGGTCACCAGGTCGCCAATGCCGGCCAATCCTTTGAACGTGCCGGGCTGAGCGCCCATGGCCGTCCCCAACCGCGTGATCTCCACCAGCCCGCGGGTGAGCAGGGCGGCCTTGGCATTGTCGCCCGCCCCGATGCCGTCGATGATGCCGGCGGCCAGTGCGATCACGTTTTTCGTGGCGCCGGCCAGTTCCACGCCGAGGCGGTCGTTGTTCGTGTAAACGCGGAACGTTTCCGTGGAGAACGAGTGTTGCACCAGCTCCGCGAGGTTCAGGTCGTCTGACGCCGCGACGACCGTGGCCGGCAGGCCGCGGGCCACCTCCGGGGCGATGCTCGGGCCCGACAGCGCTACCACCGGTGCGTCGCCCAGTACGTCGCGGATGATCTGCGTCGGCCACATCAGCCGGTCGATCTCCAGCCCCTTGGTCACGGAACAGACCGGTACGCCCCGCGGATAGCAACTTCGGAGCCCCTCCCACACGCCGCGCGTGTACTGACATGGAATCGCCGAGACGATCAGCTCGGTGTCCGTCAGCGCCTCGCGTTTGTCGGTCGTGGGGATCAGATTGTCCGGGAGCCGGTGGCCGGGCAGGAACCGGCGGTTCTCGCGGTCCGCCGCGATCTGTCGGATGTGTTCCTCGAACGGGCCCCAGAGTCGCACGCGGACCTCGCGGCCGGCGAGGATCAGTCCGCACACGGTGCCCATCGCCCCGTCGCCGATGATCGTTGCGGTTTCAACCGGTGTTGCCATGACCACTGCTTGCCGGACGGATGGGGCGCCGCGGCGGAGTCGTTCCGCCCTGACACGGCGGCCGCCCTCCCGCCGTGCAAGACGGCGGAGACCGTCAGAACACGAACGGCGGCTGGACGTTCAAGAGGTCGTAGAAGTAGCTCGTGAGGAATTTGCCGGCGACGCTGAGCGTCCACTGGGTCAGCAGGCCGTTCGGGTCGCATCCGACCGTCTGGAGAAGCACGCCGGCCCCCGTCACGCAGGCCGCCGCCCGCACGAATCGATTCCACCTGTCGCTCATAAACCTGTTGTCTCCACGCGCCGCAAACGCCCGCCACAGGAAACCGTATCGCCTCGCCCGCCGCCCGGCCAGCTTGCCTTGTGGCGATCGCACCGGGATCGCCGGGCCGGCCGCATTCTATTCCACCTTCGGCGGAGCCTCCTCCAGGAGCACCAGTTCGTCCGCCACGATGATCGGGACCGGGTCTACGCTGTCCACCTTCAATTGCTTCGTCCGCGCCCGCACACCCACCCGCCGACCGAGATATTTCGTCACGTCGATCGAGCTGTCTGGCGGGATCTCCACGTAGGCCAGCGTGCGCGTGACGTCTTTGCCCGGATCGAGCAACCGGTACCGCCGCGGCCCCGTGGGAGAGGCGTACACCGCGCTTTCCCGCAGCTCTCCCTCGGCCGCGAAGCCCTCCGGCTCGCGGATGCGCACCGTCTTGATCCGTTCCCGCTCGCGGGCGAACTGCTCGCGCTCTCCGGCGATTCCGCCGTGTACGTCGTAGGCTTTCTTGACGGATTCAATCGTGTCCGCCAGGTCCTGCAACTGCGCCACTCTGGTTCTGGCATAGTGCGCCGTGTACTCGTCTTTGGTCTGGTTGGCCAGGGCCTGGAACTTTTCCGCCAGAGGGCGGACATTCCGCTCAAACAGCGGCCGGGTCATCTCGGCCTTCACCGCGGCTTCCAGGGCTTCCAGAACGGCCCGATCGCCTTTGTCCGTCTTGGCGCCGGGCGGCGCGGCGGGGACCGTGATCCGCGTCGTATCGGCCGATGTCGTCGCCGTTTCGCCGGCGGGCTGCGTCGTGGGAACGGGAGCATCCGCCGGTGTGTCCGCGGTCGACGCTACGGGCACGTCGGCCCCTTCCACCCGCTGCACGTACTGTCCGAATACCCAGAGCTTCGCGCCTTGGGGCGGCTCGATGCGCAGGAATCCGTTCGGAAAATCACCCAGGATGCGCACGTGTGCGCCTCGCTCCAACTGCATCTGCACGGCGTACGGATCGCGCACGCCGTCCGCGCCCGCCCGGACATTCACCCGCTCTCCGTTGACGATGCCGACCGTCGGGTCGCGGTCGCGATCGACATACCGGACATCAATCAGGCTGAAACAGCCCGCCGGCGGAGCGATGCCGACCCAGCTTTCTTTTTCGTCCAGCACGGTCACTCGCTGACCCGCATTCACTTTGCCTACCGTGTAGTAATTGGTGCTGGGTCCGCTGCGGACGTATACGCTGTCTCCGGTCACCTCGCCGACATATGGCACGAAGGCGACCGCGGGCGAAGCGGGTTCCGCCGCCGGTTCGGCCGGCTGCGCCCAACACCATCCGCCCATTCCCAGCAACCCTGCAATCGTCATTATTCGCCGAGCAGACATGGCACACCATCCTTGACGAATCGAAAAGCCTGACGCGTGGTTGTGCTCCGTTCGTACGGTTGTCATTCTTAGTCCCGCCTATGGCGGTTGTCAACGCAGCGGCTCTTTTCGCACCTGCGGGCGTCTCGGAGTATACTGGGGCGGCCATGCGGGCCCACTCCGGCGACACCGGAATTCGCGGCGCGGTCGCCCAGGCGCCGTGCGACACGCCCCTGGAATGGGCGACGGTCGCGTTCCATGACGCGCCCGGAGGTTCTGCCCTCCAACGGTCCACGACCGACACTCCCGCACGACAATACACAATCCTCGGCTGCGAGCCGGTCCTCACGCTGGAGGCAGACACGGACGCCGCCGCGGGCATTTGCAGCCGTTCGTGAGGTTCGCGCTGTACGACACCGCGGTCATCCGTGACCATCACCCGCACACCCGGTACGTCGGTGGCGTGGATTGGCACGTGCGCAACGGTCGGCGCCGGCTCCCGCTGGCCGACGACCGGACCCGGGTGGACCTGCTTGGGGCCGCGTTCCCCGGCGGCTCCATCACCGGCGCCCCGAAGATCCGTGCCATGCAGATCATCGACGAACTGGAGCCCACGCCGCGGGACGGGTATTGTGGTGCCGTCGGGTGCATCGGCCTGGACGGTTCGCTGTCGCTGAACGTGGCCATTCGGACGATGGTGATGCATGGACCGGCCGTGCATCTCTACGCCGGCGGCGGCATCGTCGCCGACAGTCAGCCGCGGGCGGAATACGAAGAGACTCTGGCCAAGGCGACCGGCATGATCCGCGCGCTCGGCCACGACGCAGCGACGCGCGGCACCCCATAGAATCGCGTGGAGTCGGCAGAAGTGGAAGACATCGTCCTGCTGAACGGTCGGTTCGTCCCCCGCCGGGAGGCTTGGATCTCCGTGGACGACGGAGCGTTCCTGCACGGCGCCGGCCTGTTTGAGACCATGCGGGCGGAGCAGGGCCGCCTTTTCCGGCTTGAACAGCACGTGCAGCGGCTCATCCGCTCGGCCGAACAACTGCTGTTTCCTCTCGAACGCAGCCGACTGCCCTCCGCGGAGCAGTTTGTGGAACTCCTCCGCCTCAACGGCGTGACGAGCGGACGCGCGCGCCTGACCGTCAGCGCGGGCTCCGTGCGCGACGCGTCGGGCGAGCCCGACCCCACCATCTGCGCAACGGCCGGCGGCGCGGCGGACTACCCGGACGAACTCTACCGCAGCGGCGTGACCGTTTTGATCTCACACCATCGCGTTTCTCCGTCGGATCCGCTGGCGGGTCACAAAACCACCAACTACCTGCCGCGGCTGCTGGCGCTGCGAGCGGCCCGGGCGCAGCGCTGTGCCGAAGCCCTCTGGTTCACCACGGAGAACCGGCTGGCCGAGGGCGCCATCACCAACGTGTTCGTCGTGCGGAGCGGCACGCTCATGACGCCCGGACTGGACACGCCCGTGCTGCCCGGCATCGCCCGGGCACTGGTGCTCGAACTGTGTCGCCGGGCCTCTATTCCAGCGGAAGAACGCGTTCTGGGCATCGACGACCTGCTGGATGCGGACGAGGTGTTTCTGACCAACTCCGTTATGCGGGTCATGCCGGTCATTCGCGTGGAACGCAAGGACATCGCCGACGGGCGGCCCGGCCCGTTGGCCAGACAGTTGCTGGCCGCCTATCGCCAGTGCGTGGCCAGGGAGTGCAGCGAACATGCCTGATCCGTATGCCTCACAAGCCAGCGTGACCGTGGCGGACGTATGCGCGGCGTTAGAGCGGCTGGCCCACCCGGCCCTGGCACAGCCGTGGGACAACGTCGGCCTTCTGGCGGGCAATCCGGCCGCGTCCGTTCGACGGGCTCTGATGTGCATCGACCTGACGCCGGCCGTCGTCGACGAGGCCGTGCGAAAACGAGCGGACCTCGTCGTGGCCTATCACCCGCCGCTGTTCAAGCCGATCAGCCGATTGAATGCCGCAAGCCGCGGCACGGACGCAATTGTCTTCCGGTGCATTGCGCAGGGCATCGCCATCTACTCGCCTCACACCGCCCTGGACGCCGCCGAGGGAGGCACGAACGACGTGCTGGCCCGCCTCTGCGAAGTCCGGGATCCGATGCCTCTGGAATGGACTGAGTCACCCGGTCCGCCCGAGTGCAAAGTGGTGGTCTTCGTGCCGGCGGCCGAGGTAGACCGGGTGGCGGAGGCCATGTTTGCCGCCGGAGCCGGGCGCATCGGCCAGTACAGCCGGTGCAGTTTCCGCGTGGCGGGGCAGGGGACCTTTCTGGGTTCCGACGAGTCGAACCCCGCAGTTGGCAAGGCCGGCCACTTCGAGACCGTGGCGGAGCTGCGACTCGAGTCCGTGATTCCCGAGTCCCGCATGGCCGACGTGCTGCGAGCCATTCGTGCCGCTCACCCGTACGAAGAGCCGGCCATTGACATCTATCCGCTGAAGCGCCCCTGTACGGCGAGCCTGGGCCGGCAGGGCCGGCTGGAACCGCCGATCCAACTGGGTGCGTTGGCAGACCGGCTCAAGCGGGCGCTGGCGGCCAACACGGTCCAGATGGTGGGCAACTCGGACGCCGTCGTCGGGCGGGCCATCTGCCTGGTCGGGGCCGCGGGCGGGAGTATCTTTCGGGCCGGTTTGCGCCCGGGCGACGTGGTTGTGACGGGAGAGATTCGCCATCACGATGCCCTGGCCATTCAGCGGCACGGGGCCTGTGCCATCGCCCTGAACCACTGGACGAGCGAGCGACCGGCCCTGCGACCTCTGGCGGATCGGCTGGTCGCGGCAATCCCCGGGCTTCAAGTGGATCTCAGCGATGCCGACGCCGAACCGTTTCGCCAGATATGAAATTTTAACGTCTTTTTTGAAGTATATCTGTTATGTCGGCTGGTGTCCGCGTCGTGGTACGTCAATTGCTACACAAGTCTGGTTCGCAGCTTTCTATCCGCAGCGGACGCAGAGTAATCCTTTTACCTGGGAGCAGTTCTTATGCGCCATGCCGACCGTCTTAACCGGATTCCCCCCTACCTTGCCTTCGAGATTGATCGAAAAAAGAGGGAGGCGATCAGCGCGGGGATCGATGTGATCGACCTGGGTGTGGGAGACCCGGATCAGCCGACGCCCGACTTCGTGGTGGAGGCGATGGGCCGGGCGATTCGTGATCCGCGGAACCACACCTACGCTCTTGGTGCTGGTGTGCGGGAATTTCGGCAGGCTGCGGTGGATTCCATGGCCCGGCGGTTCGGGGTCCAACTGGATCCCGTGAAGGAATTGGTTCCGTTAATCGGGTCCAAGGACGCCATTGCGCACCTGCCGCTGGCTTTCGTCAATCCGGGCGAGCACGTGCTGGTGCCCGATCCGGGCTATCCGGCCTATGCTTCCGGGACGATTCTGGCCGGCGGCGTACCGTGGCCCATGGTCATGAGCGAAGAGACCGGGTGGCTGCCGCGCTTGGAGGACATTCCGCCCGCGGTGGCGGATTCGGCGCGGATCCTCTACCTGAACTACCCGAACAACCCGACGGGTGCCGTGGCCACACCCGCCTTTTTCCGGGAGGCGGTGGCGTTCGCCCGGAAGCATGACATTCTGCTGGTGCATGATGCGGCCTACATTGACACCTGGTTTGACGAGCCGGCCCCCAGCATTCTTCAGGTGCCCGACGCCCGGGAGTGCGCCATCGAGCTGCACTCGCTTTCCAAATCGTACAACATGACCGGCTGGCGGATCGGTTTCGCCGTTGGCAACGCCGAGGCCCTCCGGCATCTTGCGCTTGTCAAAAGCAACGTGGACTCCGGCCCCTTTAAGGCCATCCAGTGGGCCGGCAGCGAGGCCTTGTCCGAGGCGGACGGCAAGTCCACTCGCGCCATGAACGAGTTATATCGACGTCGCCGGGATCTGCTCGTGACCGGCCTGACAGCACTGGGAGTGAGGTTCAATCCCCCCCGCGGCGCGTTCTACATCTGGGCCCGCTGCCCGGGCGGCGTAGACTCGTTGACCTTCGCCAACCGGATGCTCGAACAGGCGGCCATCACGGTCATCCCGGGTGTCGGATTCGGCGCGGGCGGCGAGGGGTGGTTCCGGATGGGTCTGACCGTGCCGGAGCGTCGCCTCGACGAGGCGCTGGAGCGGATGAGGAGAGTACTTTAGGTTTCTGTGGCCAGCAGGCCGATCGCGTCGGAGCCCGGAGCGGCAGCGGCGTCCGGGCGGCTTCTCCAGGCGCGCCGCAAGCCCTCGATTCGACACCTGGAGTCTGACATGCTTAGAGCGATCATCAGAAGGGTGCCCGGCGCCCGCAGAATCGCACGCAGTCTTGGGTTGATTCCCAGGCATGCGGATTCGCGGGGGTTCCTGTTGGACATGCTGCCCCGAAAGTCGGTTGGGGTGGAGATCGGCGTCCACAAGGGCGACTTCTCAAAAAGCATGCTGGAGGTTGTCCGCCCGAGGGAGCTTCACCTGATCGACCCGTGGAAGCATGAGGCATCGGCAACGTACAAGGAGGCCTGGTACGGCGGCAAAGCGAACGGCCAGGCGGAGATGGATGCGCGTTACCTGCATGTGTGCGCCCGATTCGAGCGGGAAATCCGTCGTGGCCAAGTGACGATCCATCGTGCATGCTCGGCCGCCGCGATGGGTGAGTTTCCCGATGAGTACTTTGACTGGGTCTACATCGACGGGAACCACCTGTATGAATACGTGAAAGCGGATTTGGAGTTGGCGCTGGCCAAAACCCGGCCCGGCGGGTTCATCGCGGGCGATGACTACACGGAGGGTGGGTGGTGGAAAGGCGGCGTAAAGAAGGCCGTCGATGAGTTTGCGGCAACTCGAGCCGTTCAATTGGTTGCGATTCGTAACGACCAGTTCGTGTTCCGCAAGGAACCCCTGGCGTAACGGTGGGCCCCGACGATGCTCGGGCGGCACCCCGGGGACAGTCCCGTTTGTCCGGCCCGGCGAGTGGCTTCATGCAGGTCGACCAATGGGTGCCTTCCGCTTTCATGCGGGCCAGGATCTGTGCAAAAATCTTTCCGGACTTGCAAAAAACCGCCCATGATGTAAACCAGTAGCGGATTGGGTCGACGCCGTGGCAGCCAGGCCACGGTCGCAAAGGCACTACGTTTGCCGGCGGCGAATACGATCGCGCCGGGTGTGGGCGCGGCGTGCGCAAAGACTGTGCGCCCGCCGGAGGAAGTGGTCATGAGCATCAGTCAGATAGCGCGCTCCATCAGTGAGTCCGCGACGCTGCGGTTGAATCAGACCGCCGCCTTTCTTCGCGAGAAGGGCGAGCCGGTCATTCATCTCGGCGGTGGTGAACCCAAAAGCAAGGCCCCCATCGACGCCCTGGTGGCGGGCGCCGCCCTGTTGAACTCCGGCGAAGTCCGCTATGCCCCGGCCGACGGCACACGCGACATGAAACGGGCCATCATCCGCTACACGGAGGAGTGGTACGGCCGGCGCGTGGAGCCCGAGAACGTGATGGCCTCCAGCGGGGCGAAACAGGCCATTATGGTCTGCCTGCAGGCCATTCTGAACCCGCAGGAAGAAGTGATCTTCCCGGCGCCGTACTGGGTGAGTTACCCGGAGATGGTCAAGCTCTGCGGCGGGCATCCCGTGCCGGTGCTGCCGGAGGACGGGACGTTCTATCCCCGGCTGCGGGACATCGAAGAGAAGGTCGGATCGTACACCAGGGCCGTCATCATCAACTGCCCGAACAACCCGTCCGGCGCCATGTATTCCGAGCCGTTCATGGCGGAGGTAGTGGAGTTCTGCGAGAAGCGCGGGCTGTGGCTGATCGTGGACGACATCTACCATCGGCTGATTTTCGACGGGCGCAAGCCGCTGAATTGCTACCAGTATGCCAAGGACCTCAGCGAGAACTCCCGTCTGGTGCTGATCAACGGCGTCTCGAAGGCGTACGCCATGACGGGGTTCCGCATCGGGTGGGCGGTCGGAAACAAACGGCTCCTCGAGGCGATGTGCAACATCCAGAGCCATCAGACCTCCGGACCGTCGGTGATGCTCCAGCACGCGGCGATCGCCGCCATGAACGGCGTGCAGTCCGGCGTGGAGTCGCTGCGGATGACGCTGGAGAACAACCGCAATGTCATGGTGGAGGCTCTGCGGGCGTTCGAGGGCGTGAAGATTTCGCCGCCGGACGGCGCGTTCTACTGCTTCCCGGATTTCTCCGCCTATCAGAAGGATTCGACGAAGCTGGCGCAGTTCCTGCTGGACAAGGTCCGCGTGGTCACGGTACCGGGCAAAGAGTTCGGGCTGGACGGACATCTGCGGCTTTCCACGTGTGGGACGATCAAGGACATCACCGAAGGCATCGAGCGGATCAAATGGGCGCTGGACCCCAACAGTCCGAACGAACTGTACCTCGGCGATCGCAAACTGGTGCGTGACTGGACGTAGAAACGAGCGAGCCTTGCCGACCGCCGGTCTGCATCGGCCAGGCCGTTTGTGAGGAACCGGACATGGGAAAGTATCTGGATTTTGACACGCCTGCCCGCCGTCACGCGGACGATCGCGCATCGGATTTCAAGCTGCGAAACCACGGGTTGCTCGGGCTGGACCGCGTTTTCTGGAACCTGCCCACGGAGGCCCTGTACGAGGAGGCGATCTTCCGTGGCGAGGCGCACCTGACGCACGGCGGGGCCCTGGCCGTCTTCACCGGCAAGCACACCGCCCGCGCCGCGTCCGACAAGTTCATCGTTCAGGAGGACACGTCGGCCGACAAGATCTGGTGGGGCCAGTACAACCGGCCCTTCAGCCCGGAGAAGTTCTCCACGCTGCTGGCTCGGCTGCAGGCGTACCTTCAGGGCGAGGAGCTGTTCGTGCAGGATTGTTACGCGGGGGCGGCGCCCGAGCATCGTCTTCCCGTGCGAATCATCACCGACACGGCCTGGCAGAGTCTGTTCGCCCGGAACATGTTTCTGACCACGGACAACCGCGACGAGCTGCGGCAGCACGTGCCGGAATTCACCGTGATCGCCTGTCCGGGCTTCATCTGCGATCCCCGCATCGACAGCGGACGCAGCGAAACCACGATCGTCATCAACTTCGCCGAACGCATGGCCCTCATCGGCGGGTCCGCCTACGGCGGTGAAATCAAGAAGACGGTCTTCACCGTCCTGAACTACCTGCTGCCCAACGACGGCGTACTCTCCATGCACTGCTCGGCCAATGTGGGCCGCAACGGCGACGTGGCGCTGTTCTTCGGCCTCAGCGGTACGGGCAAGACCACCCTGTCGGCCGATCCCAGTCGACACCTGATCGGCGACGACGAGCACGGCTGGAGCGACACCGGCGTCTTCAACTTCGAGGGCGGCTGCTACGCAAAGGTCATCCGGCTTTCGCCCGAGCACGAGCCGCAGATCTACGGCTGCACGTCGCGATTCGGTACGATTCTGGAAAACGTGCCGTACGACGTGGCGTCCCGGCGGATCGACCTGGACGACGACAAGGTCACGGAGAACACGCGGGCGTCATACCCGCTGAGCTTCGTCCCCAACGTGGTCCCGGATCGCATGGTCCGCCGGCATCCGAAAAACGTCATCTTCCTGACGTGCGACGCCTCCGGCGTGATGCCGCCCATCGCCCGGCTCACTCCGAGCGAGGCGATGTATCACTTCATCAGCGGATACACCTCGAAGATCGCGGGCACGGAGATCGGCCTGGGCATCGAACCGCAGATCACCTTCAGCACCTGCTTCGGCGGTCCGTTCATGGTGCATCATCCGTACGTGTACGCCAACCTGCTGAAAAAGAAACTCATCCAGCACGGCGCCCAGTGCTGGCTCGTCAACACCGGCTGGACGGGCGGGCCGTTCGGCGTGGGCAAGCGGTTCAGCATCCATCACACGCGATCCCTGCTGGCCGCCGCCCTCGACGGGCAACTGCACGAGGTGAAGTTCCGGAAGGACAAGCTGTTCGGGTTCGAGGTGCCCACAAGCTGTCCGAACGTGCCGCAGAACGTGCTGGACCCGTCCGAAGGCTGGGGCAGCAAGGACGAATACTGGAAGAAGTATGACGCGCTGGCAGCCCGGTTCATCGAGAATTTCAAGCTCTTCGCCACCGGCTGCACGGACGACGTGAAGGCGGCCGGCCCCAAACGCCTGCGCTGAATGAAGTGTTGCGCCGCAATGAGGCCGCGCGCATAAGGCAGGCGTTCCCAGGCAATTGCGAGCGCCGATTCGGACGGCCCATTCACAGGACCCAGTCCGCCGCCGGATGCAATTTACCGAGCGCGCGCCCGCCGTCGAGGGCCGTCCGCGCGGCGCCGCCGCTATCTCCCTCCCAGCCGCTCGGCCAGCGTGACCAGCGTTTTGACGCCGAAGCCGTTGGCGCCCGTGCCCAGGTGCGCCAGCGGCTCTTCCTTGATGCCCGGGCCCGCGATGTCGCAGTGAATCCACTTCAACCCGTCAGGGACCCACTGCTTGAGAAACAGCGCTGCGGTAATGGAGCCCCCCCACCGGGCGGTCACGTTCTTGCAGTCGGCGATGGTTGTCTTGAGCTGCTCGGCGTAGGGCATATGCAGCGGCAGCTCCCAGTACCATTCGTCCTCATCGGTGCCGGCCCGGATCAACGATTGCGTGAAGTTCGCGTCCGTGCCGTACACGCCGGCGATGTCGTTGCCCAGCGCGATCACACAGGCCCCGGTCAGCGTGGCGGCGTCGATGATCCAGTCGGGCTTGCGCTCCGCCGCCAGCGCCAGGGCGTCCGCCAGAATCAGTCGCCCTTCTGCGTCCGTGTTGTGCACCTCCACCGTGCGCCCGGACCGGGTGGTGAGAATCGAGGTGGTATAGAAGGCCTCCCCGGAAACCGCGTTCTCCGCCAGCGGCGTGATGGCTGTTACCCGAATCGGCAGCTTCAGCCGGGCGATGGCGCAGGCGGCCGGAAAAACCATCGCCGCCCCGCCCATGTCGTATTTCATTCCGACCTGTCCGTCTGCGGGCTTGAGGCAATAGCCGCCCGTGTCAAACGTGATCCCCTTGCCCACCAGGCACAGATGCCGACGGGCACCCCGCGGAGCATATTCGCCGATGACCAGGCGAGGCTTCACCCGGGCGCCCTGGCCGACGCCCAGCACACCGCCGCACTTCTCCCGCGCCAGCCTCTTTTCGTCCCAGACGGTCACTTTCAGCCCGCAGCGCCGGCCCAGCGTCGCGAAGGCCTGCGCCAGGCTGGTCGGTTGGATCACGTTCGGCGGCTCGTTCAGGACGTCACGGGCGAAGTTCACACACTCGTGAATAACGGCTCGTCGGCCGAGTTGTCGACGAACCCCCGCTGCCTGGCGGAGATCGGATACCAGCAACACCGGCATCGGCGGCGTTTTCTTGCTCAGGTAGGTGTCGAACGAGTACCCACCCAGCAGCGCGCCTTCCTGGGCGGCCGAGATCAGTTCCGCGAGCCGGCTCTCCACGATCACCACGAGACGCCGGCACTCTTCCTTCCGGGCCGTGGCCAGCGCGGCGGCCACCGCTTTCTTGAGTTCCAGCCGGGGCGTCGAATGCTCGGCATCAAGTCGGGCCGTATGGATCAGCAACTCCGCTCGGCCCGCCAGGCCACGGAACGCTGTCCGCGTGGCGCCGCGGTCCCGGGCGGGACGGACGACGGCCGTGATCTCCCGAGGCAGCAGTCGGGCGGGAAACGCCGTCTTCGTCTGACTCAGATAGGGCAGCAGGAGACAGTCGCGGTTACGTGGAACGTACCTGGTCACCAGCTCGAACGTCGGTGTGGCCATGCTCGGATGCGTCTTTGAAAGGACAAGGGTTTTCGATCATGTGCCGGTTCGGGGCCGGCGTGCGCCGTGCGCACCGCGGCACGTCTCCGTGGCACACCCAAAAACTGCCGACACGCTCCGCGCGGCACGCGGGTCGGCATGCGTGCGAACGGCAATCCGCGATCGGCACGCATTCGCGGGTTGGCGTCGCGACTACAGCCGCTGACGCAGGGCGGCGACCACGCCCTTCCAAGTGTGGATCACTTCCTCAAACTCATACTGCAGCGTGTCGGACAGAAGCACGAAATCGCGGCCCTCGATGGCGTCCCGCACCTGCAGAAGTCGATCGCGAGTCGTTTCGAGCAGGCCGGCCGCCGGTTTTCCGTCAATCTGGATGCTGTTCACGTCCAGATCCAGGATGGACACGGCGTTGGCGATGCCCTGATGAACCTGGTGCCAGGCGTGCATGCAGCGGGCCAGCAGATCGATGGCATCCGACGTGCGCCCGGCCGCCAGGGCGTCCACGATTCGCACGCGATCCTCTTGGCTCTGGCGCAGCAGGTCGTCCGCCTGATCCAGGGCATCCTCGACGAGGTCTTTGGGGCTGCCCGTGAACAGGTCCACCCTCCGGTACGTCCCGAAAGGCTGCGTCATTCGTTCTTCAAAGCCTGCTCCGGTGATGTCCGTTCCGTCACAGCGGATATGCACCACGATGCGACCCGCATCGCAGACCCGGTCACGCACCTCGTTGACCAGGGCGGACAGCGGCTCCTGGTCATCCAACGCGGCCTGGTAGGGGCGATCGTCGACGAAGACTTCCATCAGGCACCTCCCCGCATGAAGTGTCTCGCCCACGTGCGGGCGCCCGCCCGCAGGCAATCCGGCGTTCCGGACGCCCTCAGTATCCACGCCGGGGCATCCCGCGTCCAGTGCGTGCCCTTATCGTACCGCATCCGATGCCGAGCGGTCGTTTTCCGCAAACGGCGCCGGAACACGCCAGTCGCCCAGCAACGCGACCATGTCGGAAACGCCCGGCGGACGCGGAAGCGAGTACATCTCTCCATACCGAAATCCGCACCGGGCCCCCTCCGAACCGCTGATCGCACGCACGTAGTGCAACAGCCCGTCCAGGCGGGCTCCCTCAAACTGTGATTGATAGCACGAAATCGCCGCGATCTTCTGCTCGATCACGTCGGTGATATCCACCACAAAACAGCCCGGCCAGTGGGTGACCTCGGCGGAGCCGGGCACCGGCCGATAGACCAGGTGATCCACCCGGTGCGGCTCCGTGCCGGCGAATCGGTCGTTCCATTTCGTGAGCTGGGAGTAGAAGCGTGCCGCCTCCGTGATGAGCTGGGCCTGATAGTGATCCGGCGAGCCGGCCGGCGTGCGCCCGGCCATGCCCACCAGAATTTTCGGCCGGTACTTGCGCAAGACAGTGGCCAACGCATAGCGCGCAGCGGGCCCGTCCATCAGCTCGCGATTGGGCAGGTCCAAAATCTCCCAGGCCGTGGCACCCAGAATTTCGGCCGCGGCAGCCGCCTCTTTCACCCGTGTTTCCGGCGAGCCGCGCGGCGTCGGCTCGCCGTTGGTCATATGAACCATTCCCACGCGGTAGCCCAGTTTGACCAGCTTGGCAATCGCCCCGCCCATGCCGATTTCCAGGTCGTCCGGATGCGGCGCGGTGAATACGATGTCCAGCGTTTTTTCGCTCATGCCCGATTCCTGTCGAATGCTCCTGATTGGCCCGGAACCCCTGGCGACTATAGAGCCGCCCCGCCACCCGGGTCAAGCATGGCGAAATCTGCGGCCGGGATCGCTTGAAGCAACAAGCCGTCCCGGATGAAGATTGACCGGTCTGTGCCGAGCCTGTCGAGCGCCACCGCCGCGCCCGCAAGATCGTGACCCGCAGCATAGCCCATGTTCCGCATGAGAAGCGCGGCTCGATTGAGCGGCGCGACGCACGAATCGCCGTGGCCTCATCCACGACAAAGTGGTATTCGAACCGATCCTCCAGCCGGTCCCCCACACGGCATTGCGGGATCGTGCGAACCGCCGGCCAAGCCGAACGCCCCGACAACGGCACGGGAGTAACGCACGTGGAGACATCCGCCGCGCGGAACACGGGCGCGCGGGACTCTACATCGCGCTGGCCGCCACGTGGGCGCTGGACCAGGCCCACTGGAAGTTGAAGCCGCCGAGGCGCCCGTCCACGTCGAGCAGTTCGCCGACCAGGTACAGCCCCGGACAGGGACGGGAGGCAAGCGTGACGGGATCCACTTCGTCGAGCGGAACTCCGCCGGCGGTGACTTCGGCGTGCTCGTAGCCGCGCCCGGCAATGACAGGCAGGGGCCAGTCGTGGAGGGCATGCGTCAGGCGTCGCCGGTCCGGCTTGGCCAAGTGAGCCATGGGAACCTGGCCGTTCAGATGGAGGCGGGCGACGATGGCCGCCGCCAGCCGAGCGGGGACTAATGACGCCAGCGCATTGTGCAGAAACGACCGAGGCTGGTTCTTGGCCAGGTCCAGGAGCAGCCGTTCCACCGAGGCGAAGTCGTGGCCGGGGAGCAGATTGGCCGTGAGTGTTACCCGGCGGTTTTCAAGCGTGGCGCGATGCCAGTGACGGGATACGTCCAGCACCACCGAGCCGCTGACGCCGAAATGCGTCCAGAGCAGGGCCCCGGCGTGGCGGAGCGGCTTTGACCCCTCCGCGGCAACGGCCAGCTCCACGTCATGAGCGATGCCGGCCAGCGGAGTATGGAAGTCACCCTCAAGCACCAGCGGATCCAGCGCGGGCGTGGTGGGCACGATCGAGTGTCCAAGGCTGCGGGCGAGCGCATATCCGCTTCCGTCGCTGCCGGTTCGGGGCAGAGACAGGCCGCCGGTGGCCAGCACGACCCGGGGGGCGGTCCAGACGGCATCCCCCACGCGAAGACAGAAGCCGGCTTCGTCGCGGACGATGTCGGTCACGCGGGCGGAAGGCACGATGCGAACGCCGCGGGCGCGAGCTTCGGCCAGGAGAGCGTCCAGCACCGTGCGGGCGTCGTTGGAGTCGGGGAAGAGCTTGCCGTTTTCCTCCTCATGCAAAGAGACGCCGATTTCACGAAAGAACGAAACGGTCTGGTCGACGGGAAATGCCTGCAGCACGCGGCGGATGGTGTTCGGGTTGCCGCCGCAGAAGTCGGCCGGCGTGACGCGGACGTTGGTGACGTTGCACCGGCCGCCCCCGGAGACCAGGATCTTTGCCCCCGGCCGGCGGGCTCCGTCCAATACGGCGAGGGTCGTTTCGGGTCGGCGCCGCGCGACGAAAATAGCGGTCGTCAGGCCGGCGGCCCCGGCTCCGACGATGACTACATGGGCGCCGGTTGTAGTAGAGCCGGTTGAAGGCACAGTCGTGTTCCGTCGGGCGGCCTATCGCTTGGGTTCGACAATCCGAAAATTGCGCCAGGCGACGGGACTCGGCCCGGAGTACAGCTTGGCCTGATAGTCCCCATAGCCGTTTCTGTCAAGAAGCTCTTGCACGGAGAATCGGTAGCTCTCCCGTTCGTGCTCTTTGTTCCAGGTGAAGTCCGTCTCGGCCAGCACCTCGCGGCCTCCCTTCGGCACAATGGTGATGCGGAAATTGTTGCGATCGGCCTCGGCAGGCAGACGAACCACTACATGCACGCTGTCCATGTCCGGCGTGAATCGGTCCTGCCAGTCCCATTCCTGGTCGTAAAAATCACAGGCGATCCGCACGGCGTCCTTGGGAACCTTGATCTCCTTGCGGGTGACGGCCACGGACTCCAGCACGTGTCGGATCAGTTGAGCCTCGGCCG
This sequence comes from Planctomycetota bacterium, assembly GCA_052034525.1. Lineage (GTDB taxonomy): Bacteria > Planctomycetota > Phycisphaerae > UBA1845 > UBA1845 > JAFGJQ01. Next base: position 31,502 of record JBPOIK010000028.1, on the reverse strand, counting down.
CGAGGAGCAGTAGTGAGGCGATGTGCTTGGGTGGAGTGCCTTCGGCCGAGAGGCTGACGGGTTGGCTGACCGCGGCGATCTGCCGCCCCGTCACCGCGTCGAGCACCACCACCTGGCAGTCGACGGTCACCTCATGGCGATACCAGTCATACGGAATCTGCTGCCAGCCGGTGATCACCGCGTTGCCGTAAGCGTCCTGACCCCAGGTGGGGACCGGGATGGATCGGATTTCGTGACGGGTGTCGGCATCGTAGCGGTTAAGCACGCCGCAGATCAGGGCTTGAACGGCCTTGACCCGCCCGATCGTCCGGGCCAGATCCGCGTCGATGATGCCGGCGGCGATGGCGTCGTGCTCCGCCAGAATGTCGCACAAGTGGGAACGGGTGTAGACCTCGTAGGTTGCGTTGTTGGTCAGCTCGGCGGAGATTCGGTCGCCGATCCGCTCGGCCGCGCCGCGCACTCCGGTCCGGTTGCCGAACGGCACGACGGCCAGCCGGGTCAGGTCGCCCTTGTAGAAGTCCGGGATCCGGGTGACGACGATGCGGTCCTTTCGTCCGCCGCCCCCGCCTCCGCAACCGATCGGCAGCCCGGCCAGCAGGCACACGAACCAGACCCGCCGGTGTCTCACGATTCTTTTCAACATGCTTGCTACCCCCGCTGAACGTCCGGTTTGCGTGCGTGTATCAGCAACAGATTGTCGCGGGAAGGGGCTGCCCCGGCAAGCGGAAGAACCCGTCTCTTCGATCAGAACCGGTTGCGTGGCGCTCCGTCAGGCCTGCCGAAGTCGACCGTGAGTGGCAACGTGGATGGAGCGCCGGTGGGACACGTCCCCGTCGTCTGCGGTTTCGTGTCGACGGTATTCGCGATGCGCCCGGAATGCCGAGATCGGCCCGGCGGAGGAATTCGTCCCGGGCGCGTCGATCCATTCCGAGCGGTTTCCGGCCGCGGTTGACGGGAACGCGGTGGAGCGCTATTCTCCGTCGGCCCGACGCGGGATCAACCAGATGAACGCGAGGGCCGGTCGAAGCGGCGAAGGGAGTGCGGAGTGAACATCAAGAATGTGCGTGGCATGTGTTCCGGACTGGTGGCGACAATGGCGTGGTTCGCGCTGCCGACCACGGCGTGGGCGCAGTTCGGCAAACCGTGGGAGCGTTTTGAGGATCCCCAGACGGGCGACATCTGCGGAGTGGTCAACACCTCCAACGCGAATCTCACGGTCGTCGCCCAGACCGGAGAAGTGATCCTGATCACAGGCCGTGACAGGCGGCTCAACCGGCTGTTCGTCGATGAAGACAACAACGTGTTCTACAACGGTTTTGCCGCCGGCCAAATCCTGTTCGCCGACGATGCGGACGGCTACCCGGCCGTATTCTGGATGACCGATCGCGGCACCGTAGTGAAAGTCGATGAGCGCACCGGAGAGCCATCGGACAGCAGGCTGCTTCCTGAGGAGATCGGCAACACGGGCTGTGACCCGTGCGGGTCCATCGACGACGATCCGTTGTGCGACAGGAACCCCATCGACGACAATGCCGGATTGAACATCTGGCCGATTCTATGCGGGACCGGAGCGGCCCCGGGCCTGCTGCTTCTGGTCGTCGCGCTGCCCCTGCTGGGCCGCATGCACAGATGCTCCCGTTGACCTCCGCGCGCCAGGCTCGGACGGTAGCGTGTCAGACTCGGTCCGACCCGCCAGCCAGGGAAGGGTGGGCCGATCGGGAGTGGGCGTGGTCGGCCCGGGCGGGCGCGGTCCAGAGCGGCTGAATCTCGGCCCACAGCGCTCGCATATCCTCCACGCAGCCGGTTGTCGCGTGCTCCACCACCGCTTTGCCTTGAATCTGGGCTTGCGTTACGGCCGGATCATAGCGAACCCGGCCGACCACACGCATGCCCGCCGCGGCGGCGTGGGTCTCGATCGCCCGGGACACGTCGGGGTTGATGTCCCACTTATTGATGCACACGAGGGTGGGGATGTCAAAATGCCCCGTCAGGTCACCTACCCGCGTCAGATCGTGCAGGCCGCTGGGCGTCGGCTCCGTCACAATCAGGACCAGGGCGGCGCCGGTGATGCTTGCGATCACCGGGCAGCCGATGCCCGGCGAACCATCGATGAGAATGCGGTCGATTCCGTGCTCTCCGGCGAGTCGACGGGCATTTTTTCGGATCAGGCTGACCAGCTTGCCGGAGTTCTCCGCGGCGGTGCCGAGCCGGGCGTGTACCATCGGCCCGCAGCGCGTATCCGAGATGAACCATTCGCCGCACGTGCGCTCCACGAAATCGATGGCCCGGACGGGACAGAAGTGGACACAGACTCCACAGCCTTCACACGCCAGCGGATCCACGACGAACACGGGCTGGCCCTCGTGCCCGGAAGCCTGCCACATTTCCCGCAGAATCTCGTTGGTCCGCAGGGAGCACGCCCGCTGACAGAGATCGCAGTTTCGGCACGCGGCGTGGGGGCCGCGCGTCACAGCCGCATCATGCCCGACGAAGCACTGTCTCACCGCATCGTAGCGACAGTACGCCACGCAGGCGCCGCACGAAATGCAGTCCGCCTGGCGGATGATGGCCTCGTGGCCGCTGCGAAACTCCTCTCGATGCTGGATCCGCGGCTCCAGCACCAGGTGCAGGTCCGCCGCATCCACGTCGCAGTCGGCGACGACGCACCGTTCCGCAAGCACGGCCAGACAGGCCGTGATAGAGGTTTTGCCAGTCCCCCCTTTGCCGCTGATCACCACCAGCTCATTCATGACGGCTCACTCCCTGCCGCCGACGGAGTGATGCGCGATGAGTCGCCTGCCCTCTCCAGTCGAGTCAGCAGCTTCTGAAATACGCGACGGTACGCCGGGAGCACCCCGGCGGCCAGTTCGCCCCGCGAATACGCTTCGGCCACTCGCCGGTCATCCGGAATCTCGGCGAGCACCGCCAGCCGCTGGGCGCGGGCGTATTGCCGGGTCTCCGGGGTGCCTGAGCCCGCCCGGTTGATGACCAGGCCCATCGGCAGGCTCATGGCGCGGGTCATTTCCGCAGCCAGTTTCAAATCGTTGAGTCCGAACGGCGTGGGTTCCGTCACCAGCAGCACGAAATCCACGCCCCGCACCGCTTCGACCACCGGGCACGATGTGCCGGGCGGTGCGTCGATGAGAATCAGGTCGGCCTGCGGGGCTGCCGCCTTGACTTGCCGGATCAACGGAGGGCTCATTGCCTCACCCACGTTCAACAGCCCGTCCGTGAACCGGATCTGCGCTGCATGTCCGGTGCGCAGCACGCCGATCTCGCGCGGAACCTCTCGAATGGCGCCGGTCGGGCAGACCAGCCTGCATCCGCCGCAGCTGTGACACAATTCGGGGAACACAAGAACGGTGTTGTCCAGTGGAACGATCGCGCTGAACTGGCAGATTTCGCCGCACTTGCCGCAGTGGGAGCACCGGGCCTCGTCCACCTGCGGCACCGGACGCGTGATCACCTGCTCGGCGCACCACTCGGGCGTCAGAAACAGGTGGCCGTTCGGCTCTTCCACGTCGCAGTCCACGTAGGCCACGGTCCGTCCGGTCTCCGCGGCGACCCAGGCCAGGTTCGTGGCCACTGTGGTCTTGCCCGTTCCGCCCTTGCCGCTGGCGACGGCGATTTTCATGATGCGTGACCTCGCGCGGCATCCGCCGCCGGTACGTTGGTTCGACGAACAAAAAGCAGGGGAAACACGATGTCGCTGGTACAGCAGGGAACCCAGACGGCCAGGAACAGGAACACCCCGGCCAGCAGCATCGAGCCCAAGTCTGCGATGGCGCCCGCCATCGTCATGTGAAACAGCGACGCCCAGGTGCTCAGAAGCACGTGCGCGGCATGCGGCGTTCGCGTGTGCGGCCAGCGAGCGCCCACGAGAATTCCCACAACGGCCAGCGGGTTCACGAGCCACCATTTCTCGATGAAGCCGATGTGGACTCCGCGATTCGGCAGGTTCATCATCCATTCGCCCACAAACGGCATCACCGAATCGCTCAGAGTGGCGATACCGATGGAGCCGAAATACCCGACGAGAAATCGACTCCAGTTCGAGCGGGGTCCGTGCCGCTCGTACATGGCCGTCGTCACCAGGGCGCTGAGCAGAACGTGCAGCGGGTGCAGGGTCCAGAACAGTCGGGCGGATGTGGATTTCGAGACGCCGGTCCAGACGATCACACCCATGATGCCCAGGCCGGTGAGCGTGCCGAAGGCCGTGAAAGGCGCGTGTCTCTTGAGTTCTCCGGGGACGTCTTTCAACATCACGCAGGTCTCTTTCTCCGGTCATGGAGAAATAGCGCCTGGTGTTTCTGCACTTCCCGGATCACGGCGTGAACACAATCGCCACGGCCCGCGCAATGCAGGGTTCGCAGATAGTCCAGATCCACCTCGGCCAGCGGACGACCGACCAGATAGCTGCGAAGCGTCGTCTCCAGATCCCGGCAGGTCGGCGTGCCCAGAATCTCGAATTCCACGAAGCGAAGAACGCCGCTGGCGTCGTTCAGGCGAAACCGGAGGCGGTCGCGGCATTCATCAGGCGGTACGCTCATTTCGACCCTCACACTCCAACATTCTCCAGATGCATGGCACCGACCGGGCACAATCCGACACAAACGCCGCAGCCCGTGCATCGGGAGTGGTCCACGCTGATCGCCGTCGTCATCCGGATGGCGTCCCGGGGGCACGCCTCCTCACAGACGCCGCAGAGTTGACAGGTTCCGTGGTCAACCACTGCCACGCGACGAACGGCATTCGGCCGTGCGCCCTCGCCACCGGTACGGATTGTATCCCATTGGCCTTGAAGCTTCCCGGCCTGCGCTCGAAACGGAGGTAGTGCCCTGGGTTGGGGCGCTGCGGGCGGGAGCGGCTGATTGAACGCATCCGGGATGGCGGTTCGGGGGGCGCTGTTGGGCGTCCCGCCGGGGTTCCGGACCCAGCGCCCGCCGGAACCGCATCCTTTCCTTCGTCCTCGCCCGTCGTTCAGCCCGCGACTTCGCCGTCCGCGACATTCTCGTCCGGCCAAGTTACGCCCCCTTGGTCTGGGTAGACTCCAGTTCCGCGAGCCGCCGCCGGATTTCTTCCAGCGTTCTCTCCATCTGTGCGGCCTGGGCGCGCAGCGCGCGCGCCTCGGCGTCTGCGGGCGCATCCGTGGCCAAAGGCGCCGCCGTCCGCGCCCAGAACGGCAATCCGGTCGCGTGGTACCAGTGACGCCACCCGCGACCGCCCCCCCGGCCTCGCCCGAAGCCCATACCCCGCCCCATGCCCCAACCGTAGCCGGGCATCGGATTCATGTAGCCCGGCATCGCATACCCGGCGCAATACCCGGCACCTCGGCCGGTCATCGGACCCAAGCCCATCGGTCCGGTTCGATCACCTGCTGGCATTGTCTGCTACCTCCTTACTCTTTCTGCGCGGCGTGCCGCGCGTTCGGTTTCCACACACACCACTAAGCCCGCCGGCTGGCGGGAGTGTCACCCCATCTCCTGCGACTTCCCCCGGCGACCGCGACCACGACGTGGGCCGTTCTGCCCGCGCCGGCGCCGTCCACAACACCCGGGCATCACGTACGCCTTGTGTCCCAGCGAACCGTCCAGAAAAGCGGCCAACACCGCGTCCACATTTCCGCAGATATGCGGAACCACGCGAATGCCGGTGGAGGACAACGCGGCCTCCAGTGGCCAGGAGAGCGCCCCGCAGATCAGCACGTCCGCTCCCTCCCGCCCGATTTCCCGAGCGCGCTGGATCGGATCGACCGCCGCCAGGTGAACCTCGCGGCGGCTGATCGGCTGACCCTCCGCCGCCTCGACGACGAGCAGGCTGGCCGCCGCATCGAGAACGGGCGAAACCCGGCCCTGCCACTGAGGAATCGCAATCTTCATCAAAACGACTTGTCACAGATTGCGTGCCAGTTCGTGTTTTCTGTCGCCTTCGAGTGTAACCATTTATATTTATTTATGTTACATGCCTTGACCTATGCAGACCGCCTCCAGGTAATTGTTGCAATGTGCAAGTTTACGCCACGCTGTACCGTTGCAATTTGCCGAGTTCCCCTCTAGGATCTGGCGCAACGAGGTGAATTGTGTTCGCAACTTCCGGCCGCCAGTCGCAGGACGTGATCCTGGATTCGATCAACGAGGGTGTGTTCACCGTCGATCTGGACTGGCGCGTCACGACCTTCAACCAGGCGGCGGAACGGATCACGGGGGTGTCCCGGGACGACGCCTTGGGACGTCCCTGCTGCGAGGTATTCCGGGCAAGCATCTGTGAGAGTGCCTGCGCGCTGCGGCAGACGCTCAGTACCGGCAAGCCCGTCGTGAACGCGACGGCGCACATTGTCAGTCATGACGGGCGCCGGATTCCGATCCGCATTTCGACGGCCCTCCTCCAGGCGGCGGACGGATCGATTATCGGCGGGGTCGAGACATTCCAGGATCTCAGCGAGGTGGAGCAGCTTCAGAAGGAGCTCGAATCACGCTATACCTTCGAGGACATCGTCGGGCGCAGTCCAGCCATGATGAGCCTGTTTCAGATTCTGCCGCAGGTGGCCGAAAGCGACAGCACGGTGCTGATCGAAGGCGCCAGCGGCACGGGCAAGGAGCTGTTTGCCCGGGCGATCCACAACCTTTCGCGCCGGCGGAAAAAGCGTTTTGTGGCCATCAACTGCGCCGCGCTGCCGGATACCCTGCTGGAATCCGAACTGTTCGGGCACAAGGCCGGAGCATTCACCGACGCCCGGCGGGACAAGCCCGGACGGTTTGCCCTGGCCGACGGCGGCACGGTCTTTCTCGACGAAATCGGGGACATCTCGCCGGCCATGCAGGCGCGGTTGCTGCGGGTGCTGCAGGAGCGGTGTATCGAGCCGCTGGGGTCCGTCGAATCGTTGAAGGTGAACGTTCGGGTGGTGGCGGCGACGAACAAGGATCTGGCCGCCATGGTCGGGGCGGGGGCTTTTCGCGAAGACCTGTATTACCGCGTCCGTGTGGTGCATCTGAAGCTGCCGGGTCTGCGGCAGCGTCGTGAAGACATTCCACTGCTCATTGACCGGCTCGTGAGGAAATTCAACGGCATGCAGGGCAAGAGCATTGCCGGCGTGTCCGGGGGCGTGCTCGCTCGACTGATGGAGTATGACTATCCCGGCAACGTCCGCGAGCTGGAGAACATCATCGAGCAGGCGTTCGTCCTGTGCCGGGGCGGGCTGATCGAGCTGCATCACCTGCCGCCGGAGCTGCGCCCGACGGCCGGTCGCTCTCCGCGAACCGACGAGGGCCCCACCACGCTGGAATCGATGGAACGGCTGCTGATCGCCGAGGCGCTGCGGCGGCACGAGGGCAACCGCAAGCAGGCCGCCGCCGATTTGGGAATCAATCCGAGCACGCTGTACCGCAAGCTCAAGGCCCTGGGCATCGAGGCCCCCGCGATGGATGGTCGGAGCCGGCGACGATGATGTGGCAAAATGCAACGGTATTGAAGACCATGTCGCACGGCATCGAACGTCTGGCGGCACCGGGATAACGCCTTAACCTTCTTTCAACAATATTGTTACGACCGATAATTGCCGCATTGGGCGGCCCTGGAACGCCGTTTGCCCAGCGTTATGTGAGTAAAGCAGGCTGTTCATGGCCACGGTTTTTGACTTGCACCGGAAGAGTGAGGATCGTTTTTATGTCTCGTGTTGTTCGTCTGATGGGAGTGCTGGTGTTTCTCATGGCCGGATGTACGCTTGATCCAGCCAATTGTCCTGTTTGTCAGGCGCGGCTTGGCCGCGGCGGCGGGCAGACCCCGTCGGATTTCGCCGCCGGAGAATTGGGAGGCGCCTGCCTGACGGATGGAATCTGCGGCGCGGGGCTGGAGTGCTCTGAGGACATCTGCGTGCCCGACTCCACGGCGGACACGATGCTGGTTTTCCACAACAACAGCGGTCCGATGTGCATGGCTGCGTTGAGGTGGATGGAGGACGCACAGGCAAGGTATTCCACTCTTGTTATAGAGGAGCACCTGACGACCGCGGAGGATGAGGCGGACCTGCTGGAGCAGCTCGCGGCCGTGTTCGCCACCAGCGAGGGCGTATCCACCAGCTTCCAATACCTGCCCATCTTCTTCTTCAAAGGCCGGGCTTTTTCCGGATTTGACGCAGAGGTCAAGGAGGCGATGGAAAGGCTGCTTGCGCCGCAGGACGGGCGGACGTCGTAAATGGCCGTACTTGGATTCCCGGAAGTGCCTGCAGGTTCGCAGGCCTCGTGTTTGCGTTTCGGATACATCGTTGCGTGGGCGGGTTTTCCAGTCGCCTGCCGGGCGGCTGGGCAAGACCGCACACAGTCAGAAGGAGGAACCGACCATGATGCAGGCAAAAAACGGCATATCGATCGTGTTGCTGGCCTTGGCCGCCGTCGTGCTCTTTGGCTGCAATGCGACCCCCCCGCCGACCGGCGGGACGCCCGACGGACCGACAACGGACACGCCGTCTCCCGTGCTTCAGAAACCGCAGGCCTTCATGCAGCTTATCGAGTTCCACGAGGACATCCAGGGGCTGCGCAACTGGGCGCATGAGCTGGATCAGCGCGGACTCAAAGCGCTCATCAATGTTCGAATGTCGGTGCTGGAAGACTATCCCGAGGACGTCCGCTGGCTGGCCGATCGCGGGCACGAAATCATGGGGCTGCATACCGGAGGCCCGCTGTGGGACGTGCCGTATGAAGAGCAGCTCGAGAGCATGCAGGCCGCCAAGACCCTGGTGGAGGGTGTTACGGGCAAGCCCATGCGCGTGTTCAGCAGCGGCTACTTCGCCTATGACGAGAACACGCTGAAGGCGGCGGACGCGTTGGGTGTGCAGTACGTGCTGGCCCGGGGAATCGGCGATGTGGAGGCCCTGATCTACAAGACGGACGAGTACAGGTGCAGAATTATCTCGGTCAGCAACGTGACGTTTGAAGACATGGGCCGCGGCAGCCTGTGTGATTATTCCCTGTGGGCGCGCGGAGCAACCGGACCGGAATTCGGGCAGATACTGGCGGAGACGCTGGACAAGCATCCCAAGCGCATCATGGTGGTGTCTCACGCCTACCTGGGTGGGATGAAGAAGGACTGGTGGAAGCCGTACGAAGACCTGCTGGACAGCCACGAGGTCGACTGGGTTGCGAGCTTCGACGAGTGGGTGAAGTCGGAGTATGGCGTCAACATCGGTGTTCCGTACAGCATGGTGCCGGACAACCGCGAGGTGCAATACACGACTCCGACCCCGGCCGTCCCCCTGGAGGATGAGGAAGACGTGGACGAGATGCACAACCCCTGCGCCGCGCCGTAGCCGGTGTTGCCTGTTCGTCCGTCTGGAGCCTCCTGTGACACGTGCCGCTCGGACTTTGAGCATGGAGGAGTCATGCGCGTAATCGTGACAGCCCAGGGACCGGACCTGGATTCCCCGATCGATCCGCGGTTCGGGCGAGCCGCCTATCTGATCGTGGTGGACACAGAGACGGGCGAGCATTCAGCCGTGGACAACGTTATCAACCTGAACGCGCCGCAGGGGGCGGGGATTCAGGCGGGGCGAAAGGTCATCGAACTGGGCGCGGTGGCGCTGATTACGGGGCATGTGGGCCCCAAGGCGTTCGCCACGTTGAAGGCCGGGAGCATCCAGGTCCACACCGTCCAGGCCGGCACGGTGCAACAGGCCGTGGAGGATTTCAAGGCGGGGCGGCTGCCTCCGGTGGCCGCGGCGGATGTGGAGGGGCACTGGTCCTGACGGCGCGGGTTCCGTCGAGACGACGGCACAGACAAAGGGAGAAAGCAACAGGAGAAGCCATGAAGATCGCCATACCGGTCGCGGGCGGGCAGCTCTGCATGCACTTCGGGCACTGCGAGCAGTTTGCCATTCTCGAGGTGGATCCGGCCGCGCAGACGATTCTGACGCGCGAGTACCTCGTCCCGCCCGCGCACGAGCCGGGCGCGTTGCCCCGCTGGCTGCACGGCCAGGGGGTGAACGTGATCATCGCCGGAGGAATGGGCCAGCGGGCCTTGCAGCTTTTTGCGCAGAATGGCGTGAAGGTTGTGGTCGGCGCCGCGGGGGGAACCCCGGACGAGATTGCCAGCGCCTACCTGGCCGGAACCCTGGAAGCCGGCGACAATGTCTGTGACCACTGAACCCGTGCCGCAAGCCCGACCCGCCGCGCGAGGCCCCGGCCACACGCGTTGCGTGGTCTGCGGTGCGGACAACCCGCGAGGCTTGCGTCTGACGTTCCGGCAGGCGGAGGGCGGCTGGGTCGAAGCGACGCTGAACGGCGACGATTCCCTGCAGGGCTACGCTCGCCTGATGCACGGAGGCATCATCTCGCTTCTGCTCGACGCGGCCATGACGAATTGTCTGTTCGCCCACGGTTATGTGGGCGTGACGGCCACCATGGAGATCAAGTTCCGCCATCTGGTCGCGGTGGACGCGCCGGTGCGGGTGCGGGCCCGACTCGTGCGATCGGCGTCATCCGCTCTGCAACTCCGGGCGGAGCTGGTGCAGAACGACCGCGTTCGGGCGACGGCCAATGGCCTGTTCGTCCATCGGCCCGCGCTGGTCAGCCAGGATAACGGCCTATGCCCCGTCCCTCCACGCGAATAACCGTGCTGGTCGAAAACAGCGCCGGCCAGAGAGACCTGATCGGCGAACACGGTCTGGCCTTCTGGGTCGAACGGAACGGACGGCGCATTCTGTTCGACACGGGACAGGGGCCGGCCCTGGTGCATAACGCCGCCGCTTTGAACGTCGAACTGTCGGCCGCCGCGATCGTGGCCTTGAGCCACGGCCACTACGATCACACGGGCGGCCTTGCCCGCGCCCTGCCGCAGTTTGCAAGCGCCACGGTGTATGCCCACGCCGCTGCTTTTCAAGACCGCTTCATCCAGCGGCCGAACGGGCGGATTCAGACGGTTCGTTCTCCGATCGAATCCGCGGAGTGGCTGCGGCCGCAGGTGGCGGATCTGGTGTTGACCCACCGCGGCCCCGTGGACCTGGGCGACGGGGTCTGGCTGACCGGCGAAGTGCCCCGGCAGAATGATTGGGAAGATGTCGGCGGGGCGTTCTATCGCGACAGGGCGTGCAGCCAGACCGATTCCCTTCCGGACGACCAGGCGATGTATCTCGAGACGGACCAGGGACTGGTGGTGCTGCTGGGCTGCGCCCACAGCGGGGTCGTGAACACCCTGACGCACATCCAGACCCTGACCGGAGGAGCTCCCATCCACGCCGTACTGGGCGGAATGCACCTGCTGTCCGCGACCGACCGGCGGCTGGAACTCACGGCCCGCACCCTGGCGGCCGCCGACGTGGAAAGAATCGGCCTGGCTCATTGCACCGGGCTGCGTGCCATGGCCGCACTCTACCAGGCGTTGCCGGATCGCTGCTTCCACTGCACGGCGGGCACGCGGCTGGATTTCCCATGACCAATCACCAAGGAGACCAACTGTGACGTGCGAGAATCGACTGCCGCTTATTGGAGAGAAGGCGCCGTCCTTCACCGCGGAGACAACCCAGGGCCTCATCCGCTTTCCCGACGACTACAAGGGCAAATGGGTGATCTTTTTCTCTCACCCGGCCGACTTCACACCGGTCTGCACGACGGAGTTCATGACGTTCGCCGCGATGCAGGATGATTTTGAAAAACTCAACTGCCGGCTGCTGGGGTTGTCCATTGACAGCACCTACAGCCACATTGCATGGCTGCGGACCATTCGGGAGCGAATTGAATACAAGGGAATGAAACAGATCGAGGTGACCTTCCCGGTCATCAGCGACCTGACCATGGACGTGTCCCGTGCGTTCGGCATGCTTCAACCCGCCGCAAGTACCACGCAGGCGGTGCGGGCCGTTTTCATCATCGACCCCGACGCGGTGGTCCGGGCCATTCTCTACTACCCGCTCAGCAACGGGCGAAACATGGAGGAGATCAAGCGACTGCTGGTGGCCATGCAGATGTCCGACCAGCACAAGGTGGCCACGCCGGCCAACTGGCAGCCGGGGGATGAGGTCATTGTCCCTCCGCCGGGTTCCTGCGGCACCGCCAAGGAGCGCGTGGACAAACCCGCGGAAGACACCCGGGTGCTGGACTGGTTCATGACCCTCAAGAAATGCCCGAAATAACTCGGTTCCGCGCGCGGCGAGGTGAACAGATCGTTCGGGAGCCGGCCGGCGCCGATTCAGTCCGTGCGCCGTCGGACCGTGCCTGCGCCCGGTTCGGGCCCACCGCAGTCACCCCCTGTCGGCGGTCCGATACAGGCGCTGGTGTTGCCGCGTCGCTGGGTGTGTTGTGAACGTACGGACACCTGTTCTTCTCACTGGCGCAGCCGCGTTTCTTATGGTATCTATGTATAATTCTTTAACACATAATACACTGTAATTCCGAAGGTTATAACCAATCCCACCGGCGTTTTCAAGTGTTCGTTTGACAGCCGTGTGCTTCCGGCTAATAATGTGAATACTTATTCACAATGGTGCCCGAATGTGTGCGGAGAAACTCGAAACCGAGATTCGGCAGGACCAGATTGCCCAAGCAGCGCTGAGCCTCATCGGAAGTCACGGCCTCAAGGCCCTCAGTGTGGCGCGGGTCGCCCGGCAGGTCGGCCTGGTGCCTTCGGCGATTTACCGGCACTTTGAGAACAAGGAACAACTCGTCGGCAGCGTGCTGGACCTGATCCACGACCGGCTCTGCGCCAACGTGGAGGCCGTCCACGCCGAAGTGGCCGACCCGCTGGAGCAACTGCGGCGGCTGCTCATGCGGCACATCCGCCTCATCCGGGAGAACCAGGGCATTCCGCGCGTGGTCTTCTCCGAGGAGATGTGCGTGGGGCACCCGGAGCGACGGGCCAAGGTATATCGGATCGTGAGCGATTATCTCCAGCGCGTGGCCGGGCTCATTCGCGAGGGGCAGAAGGCCGGTCGAATCCGATCGGACGTGGACGCCGCCGTGGTGGCCGTGATGATGCTGGGGTTGGTCCAACCGGCAGCGATTCTGTGGCAGGTCAGCGACGGCGCGTTCGATGTGACCAGACAGGCCAAGCAGTCGTGGCGGGTTTTCGCCGAAACGATTGGCGGCGGTGGGGAGGGTCGGACATGAACAGCGTTCAGGTCCACTCGTCGCGCGGCGCGTCGAATGGCGTCACCGGGAGAACCGCGCTGTGCCGGCGGACCGGTCGGGAGGGTTTTTCGTCTGTCCAGAAGAACAACAACCGTTCACGCAGGCAGGTGACCCCATGAAAGGCGAACCGAGATTCGTGATCGTTCCGGTCGGAATCGTCATTGCCGCGGCCGCGTACTGGTACGTCAGCACCCGGGCTCAGCACGAGCCGGACGTTCTGCGGGTCTGCGGCAACATCGAGATCACCGACGCCGAAGTGAGCTTCAAGATTGCCGGTCGCGTGGACGATCGGCGGGTTTCGGAAGGCCAGATTGTCGCCCGAGGCGCAACGGTTGCCCTGCTCGATCGGTCCGACCTGCTCAGCGAGGTCGCCATCCGCCAGGGGGAGCTGCGAGTGATGGAGTCGGCGCTGGCGGAGCTGGAGGCCGGGTCGCGGCCGGCGGAAATCGCCGGGGCGGCGGCGGCGCTGGAGAAGGCCCAGGCGTTCCTGGCGAAGCTGGAGACGGGCTCGCGGCCGCAGGAGATCGCGGTCGCCGAGGCGATCGTCTCTCGGACGCGGGCGGAGCTGGCCGACGCGGAAACGAACTTCAACCGTCTGCGAGATCTGCATGAGCGCCATCTGGCGGCCAACCAGGAGTACGACAGCGCCAAAGCCCGCTACGAGAGTGCCGCCGCGCGGCTTCAGGAGGCGGCCGAGCAACTGCTGCTGATCCGCGAGGGGCCGCGGCGCGAGGACATCGAGCAGGCCCGGGCCGCGGTGGCGGAAGCCCGGGAACGGTACAACCTGGTCAAGGAAGGGCCGCGGCGGGAGACCATCGAGCAGGCCCGCGCGCGAGTCGAGCAGGCCCGGGCCTCGCTGGCGCTGGCGGAGACGCGATTGGGCTATGCCACGCTGGCATCGCCGCTGTCCGGCGTCGTGCTGTCGGAGAACGTGGAGCCGGGCGAATACGTGGCGCCCGGCACGCCCGTCGTCACTGTCGGCGACCTGGAGAACGTCTGGCTGCGGGCATACGTGAACGAGACCGACCTGGGCCGCGTGAAGGTCGGCCAGCCGGCGCGCGTCTTCACCGACACGTACCCCGGCAAGGCGTACGAAGGCCGCGTGTCGTTCGTGTCGGCCGAGGCGGAGTTTACGCCGAAGAACGTTCAGACGACCCGGGAGCGTGTGAAGCTCGTCTACCGGATCAAGATCGACATCCGCAACGTGAACATGGAGCTCAAGCCGGGGATGCCGGCGGACGCGGAGATTCGGCTGAATCCCGATGCGTAAGGTGCGCCATGGACGCGATCCGCACAGACCGCCTGACGAAATCGTTCGACCGGCTGACCGCGGTGGACGGCCTCACGCTGCGCGTGGCGCCGGGCGAAATCTTCGGGCTCGTCGGTCCGGACGGGGCCGGCAAGACGACCACCATGCGGCTGCTTACGTCCATCATGGATCCCACTTCGGGCGATGCCTGGGTCGGCGGACACCACGTGGTGCGCGAGGCCGAGGCCGTCAAGGAGATCATCGGCTACATGAGCCAGCGGTTCGGCCTGTATCCCGACCTGACGGTCCTGGAGAACATTCATTTTTACGCGGACATCTATGGCGTTCCGCGAAAGGGCCGGGCGGACCGAATCGACCGCCTGCTGGCGTTCAGCAATCTTACGCCGTTTGGGAAGCGGCGGGCGGGCCATCTGTCAGGCGGCATGAAGCAGAAGCTCGGCCTGGCCTGCGCCCTGATCCACACGCCCAAGGTGCTCTTTCTGGACGAGCCGACGAACGGCGTCGATCCCGTGTCGCGCCGCGACTTCTGGCGGGTGTTGTATCAGCTCTTGCGCGAGAACGTCACGATCTTCGTCTCGACGGCCTATCTGGACGAGGCGGAACGCTGCAACCGGCTGGCCCTCATTCACGAAGGGCGGCTGATGGCGGTCGGGACGCCCGGCGAGATCAAGCGCCTGTCGCGCGGGACGATCCTGGAGGTGCGGTCCGCCCGGGCCCGGCGCGTCACGGCGTTGCTGCGGGAACGGCTGGCGACCGCGTCGGTGGGTCTCTTTGGAGATCGCGTGCACATCGTGACGCAGACACCGCCGGAGACGACCGCGCGGATTGAGCGGCTTCTTGCGGATGCGGACCTGGAATACGCGGGAATTGCACCGGTGGAACCCACGCTGGAAGACGTGTTCATCTCGGTTCTGTCCGGCGAAAGAGAGGGCGGGCCCCGTGCGCACGACTGATCCGGAGAAGGCCGTGGTCGTCCAGAACCTGGAGAAACGCTTCGGCAGCTTCATCGCCGTCAACGGCGTGAGTTTCGAGGTCGAGCGGGGCGAGATATTCGGGTTTCTCGGTCCCAACGGCGCCGGGAAATCCACCACGATCCGCATGCTCTGCGGGCTGCTGGCGCCCAGCGGCGGCCGCGGGACGGTCGCCGGCTTCGACGTTCGCCGGGAGGCCGAGCAGATCAAGGCCCACATCGGCTACATGAGCCAGAAATTCTCGCTCTACGAGGATCTCACCGTCGAGGAGAACATTGATTTTTACAGCGGTATCTACCGGGTTCCCGCGTCCCGGAAGCGCCACCGCAAGGAATGGGTCATTGAAATGGCCGGTCTGCGCGAGCACCGTCACTCGCGCACGGCGGCGCTGTCCGGCGGCTGGAAACAGCGCCTGGCGCTGGGCTGCGCGATTCTGCATGAGCCGCCGCTGCTTTTTCTGGACGAGCCGACCTCCGGCGTGGACCCGATGAGTCGGCGGCGTTTCTGGGACCTGATCTACGACCTGGCCGGCAAGGGCGTCACGGTGTTCGTCACCACGCATTACATGGATGAAGCGGAATACTGCGACCGTCTCGGCCTGATTTACCGGGGCGAACTGATCGCGGCCGGGACGCCGGACGCGCTGAAAACGCAACGAATGCGCCAGGACGTTCTGGAGGTGCTCTGCGACCGGCCGCAGGACGCGCTGGGGGAAATCGAGAGTGTGCCGGGCGTTCAGGAAGTGGCCCTGTTCGGGCGCGGGTTGCACGTGGTGGCGCAGGACGGCAACGCGGCGGCCGGGAGCATCCGGACCCGGCTGCAGCAACGCGGCTATCGGGTCGAGCGGGTCGAGCCGATTGTGCCGTCCCTGGAGGATGTGTTCGTATCGCTGATCGAGGCTCGCGATCGCCTGGAGCCGCCGCCGCGGGAGGTGCGTCGATGAGCCCCGCCCGCCTCCGGGCCGTCGCGCGCAAGGAGTTCCTGCACATCCTGCGCGACCCGCGCAGCCTGGGGATGGCCGTCGCCATCCCGATGCTTCTGCTGGTGCTCTTCGGGTATGCCCTGACCCTGGACGTGGATGACGTGCCGACGGTGGTCTGGGACCAGAGCGAGTCACAGACCAGCCGGGAGTTTCTCAGCCGCTTCGCCGGATCGCCGTATTTCTCGATCCGCGGCCATATCCGAAATTATCGGGAGCTGGAGCGTGCGATTGACACCGGGGACGCCCTCGTCGCGCTGGTCATTCCGCGGGATTTTGCCCAGCGCCTCGGGTCCGGTCGACCCGCCGGAGTGCAGATGATCGTCGACGGCAGCGACTCCAACACGGCGACCATTGCGATGGGGTACGCGGAAGCGATCGCGCAGTCGTATTCGCAGGATGTCGCGGTGCGCGAGGTCCGGCGCGTCGGCGGGCCGGCCCTGTGGCCGCCGCTGGATGTGCGGCCGCGCGTCTGGTTCAACCCGGACATGGAGTCCAGAAACTACATCATTCCCGGCCTGATCGCCGTCATCATGATGGTGATCGCCGCCTTGCTCACCTCGCTGACCGTGGCGCGCGAATGGGAGCGCGGCAGCATGGAGCAGCTCATCTCGACTCCGGTCAGGGGTCCCGAACTGGTTCTGGGCAAGCTTCTGCCGTATTTCGCGATCGGAATGCTGGACGTTCTGCTGGCCGTGCTGATGGGCCGGTTCGTCTTTGCGGTGCCTTTGCGCGGCAGCGTGATCCTGATTTCGTCATGGCGGCCGTCTTCCTGGTCGGCGCCCTGTCGCTGGGGATGCTGATCAGCATTCTGACGCGCAGCCAGCTCCTGGCGAGCCAGTTGGCGATGGTGCTCACGTTTCTGCCGTCGTTTCTGCTGTCGGGTTTCATGTATGCCATCAGCAACATGCCCGGGCCCATTCAGTTCCTCACGTACCTGATTCCCGCGCGCTATTTCGTGGCCCTGCTCAAGGGCATTTACCTCAAAGGCGCGGGGCCGCAGGCTCTGGCCGCCCAGGCCGGCCTGCTGACGGTTTTCGCCGCGGCGATGGTGCTGCTGGCCAACGTCACGTTCCGCAAGAAGCTGGTGTAGCCGTGTTTGAACGCATCCGGCACATGCTGATCAAGGAGTTCACGCAGATCCTCCGTGATCCGAAGATGCGCGGCGTGATCTTCCTCATGCCGGTGGTCCAGGTGCTCGTTTTCGGCTATGCCGTCACCACGGACGTGAAGCACGTGGCGACGGCGGTTCTCGACCGGGACAACAGCGTGGCCAGCCGCGAGTTGATCGCTCGATTCGAGCACTCGGGCTACTTCGACATTCTCGAACATGTCGACAACGACGACCGGGCGCGGCGCCTGGTGGACCAGGGGCGCGCGCGGGTCGTGCTGGGGATCAACCGCGGGTTCGAGGACGATCTGCGGGCCGGCCGGACGGCGCTGCTGCAGATCATCGTGGACGGCACGGACTCCAACACGGCGGGCATCGTGCTGGACTACAGCGCCAAGATCACCCGGCAGTTCTCGCAGAAGGTGCTGGTCACGCGGCTCACGCGGCGGACCGGCGTGCCGCGTGAGTCGACCGGCGTGGTGCTGCAGGCGCGGTCCTGGTTCAACGAGAACCTGGAAAGCCGCAACTTCTACGTGCCCGGCGTGATCGCCATTATCGTGCTGCTCATCACGCTCATGCTGACCAGCATGGCCGTCGTCCGGGAGAAGGAGATCGGCACGATGGAGCAGATCATGGTGTCGCCGATCACGCCGGCGGAGTTCATCCTGGGCAAGACGATGCCCTTCGCCCTGATCGGCTTCGCCGACGTGATCGGCATCACGCTGGTCGGCGTGTTCTGGTTCGATGTGCCGATCCGCGGCAACCTGCTCCTTCTGCTGGCCGCCACGACGCTGTACCTGATGACCACGCTGGGCATCGGCCTGCTCATATCCACCATCAGCGAAACGCAGCAGCAGGCGATGATGAGCACCTTTTTCTTCTACTTTCCGGCGGTGTTGCTGTCGGGCTTCATGTTCCCGATCGCGAACATGCCCCGGACGGTTCAGTGGTTCACGTATTTCAACCCGCTGCGCTACTTCCTGGTGATCGTGCGCGGGATCTTTCTCAAGGGTGTCGGGGCCGCGGTCCTGTGGCCGCAGATGGCGGCGCTCGCCCTGATGGGCGTGGCGACGCTCTGGCTGGCGTCGCGCCGCTTTCGCAAGACGCTGGCATGAGGCGAATCGCCGGTCGGGCCGCCGGCCTCCGGTTCCGGCCACGCGGGTTTTCTTCCGCCGATCTCGCGGACGCCTCAGAAGAGTCTGGGCGCTCCGTCCGCCCACGCGGCGTTTCGCCGGGAGTGTCGCTTTCGCTCCGGAGGCGCCTTGGGCGTGGCCGGCGCGCTGAGCAGCGGGTTTGGCGGGCCGTCCAGCGGGTCGCCGACCCGGGCTCGTCGGACCCGCTCGCCGGATTGCTGGGCATACTCCTTCGAGAGCTCAAAACCCACCCAATGGCGACCGAGTTTCTTGGCGACCGTCGGGGTCGTGCCGCTGCCGGTGAACGGATCCAGCACCAGGTCGCCCGGGTTGGAGGAGACGCGGATAATCCGCCCCAGAATCTGCTCCGGCATCTGGCATCCGTGGAAGCCGCGGCGTTCCTTGAAGGTGCCGGCCACCCGCGCGTAATACCACGTGTCGCCGTCCGCCTCGAAGGCGTTGGGAATGTCCTGGGGCCGCAGGATCCAGGTATCGTCCGGCAGCCGGCCCCGGGGATTGGCCCGCGTGTCGGCGTACACGAGCTGCCGGGCCGAGGGCACGCGCACGTTCGGGTCGTCAATGTTGAACGTGAAATCCTTCGCGTGCTTCACGAAATGAAACAGGTGCGCGTGAGACCGCGCGAACTTCCGAACGCAGTGGACGCCGAACGTATAGTACCAGACCACCCAGCTTCGACAGATGAATTCCAGCTCCCGCTGGGCCAGCAGTTTCAGTTCCGCCGCATATTCATCCCCGATGGCCAGCCAGAATGTGCCCGTCGGTTTAAGCACCCGCCATACCTCGGCCATCCAGTTCCGCGACCAGGCGAGGTATTCGTCGCGCGCCTTGCGGTCGTCGTACTCATCGTAGTCATAGCCGATGTTGAAGGGCGGATCGGCGAACACGAGGTCCACACTCTCGGGTTTCATGGCGCTCATGCCCGCGATGCAGTCGCCTGTATGAATCGCGTCAATGGAAGGAGGCATGGTTCGGCGGCCCTCTGCGATGGTCGGGGGGTCTGGTCCCGCGTAGCGCCCGCGCCCCGCGGCACGCGCGCCTTACCGCTTATACCCGAAAAGGCCCGGCAGTTCGTCCTTATTTTTCCACCGGTTCGCGATTCAAGAAAATCACAGGTGTGCAATCCGCGGAATGCTCCGGGATGGCCGGCGGATTGGCCGCGGGCGTTCGGCGTGCTAGGATAAATCGGCCGTGGTGGCGGCGGCGAATCGGGAACGGACGGGCGGCCATGCTGCAGGTATTCATCCAGGCGCAGGCGTGGGATTTTGACGACGATGCGCTTGATGCGGAGCTCGATTACGTGCAGGGCACGCTGGGCGCTACGGGCGTGACGCTCGTGGCCGGTTGCGGGCCGCTCGCCGCCCTGCGCGTGCGTCGCCGTCCTGATCCGGTCGTCGTCCGGACGCGGGGCGGTCTGCTGTTTGCGCCCGATGATGAAGCGTGCGCCGCCATCCGCTGCAGGCCGATCGTTGCCGAGATCGCCAGGGGCCGAAACCGCCTCGGCGCCGCCGTCACGGCCGTTCGTGACCGCGGCTTGGGCCTGCGCGTGGCGCTTTCGACACTTCGGCTGGGCCGGCTGGCGGAGCGGCACGCGGCGTGTGCGTTCAAGAACGCGCTGGACGATGTCTCCCCGACGCGGCTGTGCTCGACCCATCCGGACGTGCGGGCGATGGTGGCGAGCCTGGTGGCACAGGTGGGTCGGATGTTCGCGCCGGATGCGATCGTCCTGCACGACTGGGATCTGGGCTGGATGGGCGAGGCCACGGCCGGCCTGACGATTCCGGTTGCGGACCGCGACCTGGTCTGCGGGTTGCTGGCCGTCTGCTTCTGTGAGTCGTGCCGGCAGCAGGCGGCCGAGCGGGGACTGGACGTGGATGCGGCCGTCCGCTCGGTTCGCGTGACGCTGCACAACGTGCTGGAGAGCGGTCCGGCCGGCGTCCGATCCTTCGCCGAGCACCTTGCCGCGGACCCCGTGCTGCGGGCGTATGTGGCCGACCAGTCCACCCGCCTGACTCGCGCCACGGCGCATCTGGCGGGCACGTGCGGTATTCCCATCATTCTTCATCGCACGGGTCGGGAACATGCGGATTCGCTCGAGTTCGTGCAGCGGAGTGTTACCGGGGTGTGCTGGCAATACTCCGGCGTCGAGTTCCCCGACGGCTGTGAGTTGGAATTCCGTGTGGAGGCCGAGACGGTCAGCCGTCCGCAGGGTCTGGTGGCCGACGTAGGCGCGGCCACGGCCCGCGGCGTAACCGCCGTCACGTTTGCCGAACTGGGTCGGTTGACCCCTCCCGCGGGCGAGGCCGTGAAACAGGCCATCCGCTACGCCCGTCGATCGGCTTTCTGAGCCGGCCGAATTGCCCCGCTCCGGCCGGAGCCGCTATCATTTTCACACGACCATGGTGATCGACTCGATCGCCGCCGATCCGAATCTGGCGCGCCTGTGTGAGCGGATGCGGTCCGAGACGGGGGCCATATCCGCCAGCGGGCTGTGGGGATCTTTTGCGCGCCTGCTGGTGGCCTCCGTCGCGCAAGCTGCGGGTCGGCCGATTCTGTACGTCACTTCGCATTTCGACGAGGCCGACAACGTCCGCGAGGATCTCGAGTTTTTCGGGGGTCGGGCGTGCGAGCTGTTTCCGGCGTGGGAAACGTTGCCTGGCGAGGGTGCGGCGGCGGGCGAGATCGACGCGGAGCGACTGCGACTGTGCAGTCTGCTGGCCGGCGGCGGTAACGATGCCGACAGGCCCAGCCTGATCGTATGCCCCGTACTGGCCCTGATGCAGCCGGTACCCACGCCCGCCGCGTTGGCGGCTAACACGCTGCACATCGCGGTCGGCCGGACGGCGATTTCGGAGGCGATCGCGGGGTGGCTTGTGGAGCGCGGGTTCACCCGGCTGGATCTGGTGGAATCGCCCGGCGATTTCGCTCTGCGCGGCGGGATCGTCGACATCTTCCCGCGCGGGGATGAAGAGCCGGTGCGGATCGAGCTGTTCGGCGACCAGGTGGAGTCGATCCGCCGGTTTGACGTCAGCTCGCAGCGATCGAAGGAGTCGCTCGGCGAGATCACCCTCGCGGCCCTTCCGCAGAAGACACCGGCCACCGAGCAACGGGCGGATTTCCTGGCGTACCTGCCGGGCAACGCCATCGTCGCCCTGGACGAGCCGGTCGAGGTGCAGGAGATGGGTCGAACGCTCCACCGCCGGCTCGGCGAGCCGTCGGAGCTGTACCCGGTGGAGTCCGTCCTCCGCCGCGCCAACGACTTCGCCCGGATCTACCTTTCCCGCCTGACGGGCGTCCCGACCGACCGGAGAGAAGACGTCTGCCGCTTTGACGTGGCCAGCCTGGCCCGGTTCGAGGGCAAGCCGACAGAGGTTATTCAGACGCTTTGTGAGCAGGCCGACAGCTCGCGGGTAATCGTCGTCTGTGACAACCAGGGCGAGCAGTCCCGGCTGGCGGAGCTGATTCGTGAAGCGCGAGGCGATCTGCCGGACAGCATCGAGCTGCGGGTCGGTCTGCTGCACCAGGGTTTTGAATGGCGGGCGGCCCGGACGATCGTCGTCGGGCACCACGAGCTCTTCCAGCGACAGCGGCAGCGACGCCGACTGCGCCGATTCCACGCCGCCCGGCCCCTGGAGACGTGGGCCGAGCTTCAGCCGGGCGACCTGGTGGTGCATGCCCAGCACGGCATCGCCCGCTTCAAGGGGCTGGAACTGGTCCGTAAGGGCGATTCGGCCAAGCAGGAAGAGTTTCTGACGCTGGAGTTTGACGACAAAGCCGTCCTCCGGGTGCCGTCCAGCCAGGTCGATCTGGTTCAGAAGTATATCGGGGCCGCCGGCGCCAGGCCCCGGCTGTCGAAGCTGGGCGGCACCCGCTGGCGCAGAACCAAGGAAAAAGTCACCGGGGCCGTCACCGATCTGGCCGAAGCGCTGCTGGCCGTCCAGGCCGCCCGCCGGCTGAACGAGGGCACCGCCTATCCGGCGGACACGCAGTGGCAGCGCGAGTTCGAGGCGGCGTTCGAGTATGAAGAAACGGAAGATCAGCTCGTGACGGCCGAGCAGGTCAAACACGACCTGTGCGCATCCCGGCCCATGGACCGCCTGCTGTGCGGCGACGTGGGGTACGGGAAAACGGAAATCGCGCTGCGGGCCGCCTTCAAGGTGGTCGAATACGGCCGGCAGGTGGCGGTGCTCGTGCCGACCACCGTGCTGGCCGAGCAGCATTACCAGACGTTCCGCGAACGGCTGGCCGACTATCCGATGTCGATATCGTGCCTGTCGCGTTTCCGAACGAAGGCGGAGCAGGCGGCGATCGTGTCGGCCGCGCGCAAGGGGCAGGTGGACGTGGTGATCGGCACGCACCGGCTGCTCAGCAAGGACGTGGGCTTCGCCAACCTGGGGCTGGTGGTCGTCGACGAGGAACAACGGTTCGGCGTCGAGCACAAGGAGCGGCTCAAACGGTTCCGGGAGACGGTGGACGTGTTGACCATGACGGCCACCCCCATTCCCCGCACGCTGCACATGTCCCTGCTGGGCATTCGCGACATCAGCGCGCTGGAGACGCCGCCGGTGGACCGCCGATCCATCGCCACTCAGGTCTGCGCCTGGGATCCGAACCTGATCCGCCAAGCCATCGTGCGGGAGATGAACCGCGACGGGCAGGTCTTTTTCGTGCATAACGTGGTGCAGTCCATCGATCGCGTGGCGGACGAGGTCCGGCGGATCGTGCCGGAGGCCCGCATTCTGGTTGGACATGGGCAGATGCGGGAAAAAACACTGGAAAACGTCATGACCGCGTTCATGCGGCACGCCGCAGACGTGCTGATCTGCACGACCATCATCGAAAGCGGTATCGACATCCCGGCCGCCAACACCATCTTCATCGACCGGGCGGACCGGTTCGGCCTGGCCGACCTGCACCAGCTTCGTGGCCGTGTGGGGCGGTCGAAGCACCAGGCCTATTGCTACCTGCTGCTGTCGCCCGACCGGCCGGTGACGTCCAAGGCGGCCAAGCGGCTCAAGGCCGTCGAGGAGTTTTCCGAGCTGGGGGCGGGCTTTCGCATCGCCATGCGTGACCTGGAAATCCGCGGGGCGGGCAACATACTGGGCCCCGAGCAGAGCGGGCACATTGCCGCCGTGGGCTACGAGATGTACTGCAGCCTGCTGGAAAGCGCGGTGCGGCGACTGACCAACGAGCCCGACCTCCGCCCGACGCCTGTCCACGTGGAGCTGGATATTGCCGCCCATATTCCGCCACACTATATTCGCGCCGAGCGCTCGCGGATCGAAATCTACCGCCGCATGACGGCCTGTCGGACTGTGCAGGAGCTGGACCAGCTCCAGAAAGACCTGGAGGATGCGTTCGGGCCGTACCCGGACGCGGTGCGCGGGCTGCTGGAGCAGGCGGAGATTCGCGTGCTCGCCCGGCGATGGCGCATCCGGTCGATCATTTTGCGGGAGCCGGACGTGGTGTTCAGCGTGGAGAACGTGAGCCTGGTGGATCGCCTCTTCGCCGACGCCCCGGGCACGGCCCGGATGCCGGACGCGCACACGATACACCTGCGGATGCCGCCGGCCTACCTCGAGCCCCGGACGCTGCCGGCGATTCTCCGCAGAATCCTCAACCGTTCGGCTTCGGAGGCGAAGTCATGACCCGCGATACAAGCTGGAAACGGGCCCGATGGACGATCAGCCTGGCGCTTCTGGCGATGCTGGCCGGCGCCGGCTGCCCCACCGCGAAAAAGAGCGGCGAACCCAAGCAGACGCCCCTGCACGCCCGACCGAGCGATCCGTGGAAAAACGATCCGGCGGCCGTGCGCCCGACCGCTCCGGACGATACTTCACCGGTTCTGGTGATGTTCATCAACGGCGAGACGGTGACGGCGGAGGAGATTCTGCGGCCCGTTCGCAAGGAACTGGAGGAGCGGGCGGCCGTCATGCCGCTTGAGCCGTACCAGCGATACCTGGTGGACGCGGTCGGCTCGCGCGTTCGGGCGGAAGCACGCGAGCGGTTATTGTACCAGGCCGCTTCGAAGAGCGTCACCGAGCAGGAAGGGGAGCAGTTTGACAAGTTCGTGGACGCGCGGATCCGCGAGATCATCAACGAGCAGTATCAGGGGCGGCAGACCCGCTACGAAAAAGCCCTGGCGGACAAGGGCCTGACGCTCGATCAGGATCGCCAGCGTCTGCGTCGCGAGCTGGTGATCCAGCGATACCTGTACCAGAACGTCGGTCGTCGGGTGACGAACCCCACGCGCCGCGAGCTGTGGCAGTACTACCAGGAGCATCTCGGCGAGATGACCCGCCCGGCTCGCCGCGAGATGTTCCTGATCGAGGTGCCCAGGGATGCCCCGCTGGAGGCGGTCACGGCGGCCGACGGCCAGATGGTCCGCCTGGACGCGAAGACCGCCATCACCCTGGCACGATCCGAGCTGATCGCCGGCACGGAGTTCGCCGAGGTGGCCCGGAAATACTCCGGCGGACTGTACGCCGCGGAGGGCGGACCCTGGGGAATGGTCGCCCGGGACAGCGTGCGCGAGCGCTGGCAACCGGCTGTCGATGCTCTGTTCACCCTGGAGACCGGGCAGGTCAGCGACATCATTGAGACGGACGATGCGTATTTCATCGTTCGCTGCGGGCAGATCGACACCGGTGAGCCGCCGGATTTCGAGACTATTCAGCCGCAGCTCGTGGACCGCTACCGCGAGGCTCTGTTCAATCGGCTTGCGGAAGAGTTGGTCGCGGACCTTTACGCCCGGGCGGTCATTCAGCCGGCCAACCTCGGCCGGTTCCTCCGCGGTGTGGTGGAATCCGCCCCCATGCCCAGCCCCCTGCCGCCCATGCCGTGAGTCTGAACCGCTCCCTTCTGACTGACGCGGATGCCGGCAGTTCTTGCGCGCCAATGGGCGAGCAAAGCAGAAACTCGGCCCGGGCGATGCAAACCACAGCCGAAAATGTGTTGACGGCGCATTCCCGCCGTGCCGGCGATCGGAACCGCTACTCATCCGGGCGGAACTCTGCCGAGACCAGGGCCACCTCCAGGGCGGCCACCGACCGGACAACCTCGCCCGGCAGTTCGCAGGAGGGAATGTCAACCCGAACCACCCGGCCCGCGGGCAGACTCTCCACGCCTCGCGACATCGAGAGGCGGACCCAGCCGGAATCGTCCCGGCCCCTGATCAAGACCATGATTTTCCCAAGCGGGTACGCTCCGTTGAACAGTGAAACCGCAAGGCCCTCCGTGCCCGGCAGCAGCCCATCGGCGGAGGGCGGGTCCCAGCGGTAGAACAGGTGCTCGGCCTCCAGGCACGGCTGAAAGCCCTCCGGCGGAGACTGCGGCTTTGGGTGCCGGATGCGCCCGGGTTGTAACTGTCCGGCCTCGCCGGGCGTCAGCGACAGCCCGCAGCGGGCACAGAATCGGGCGGCCGCAACATTGACCAGCAGACATCGTGGACACTTCCACTTCATCAGCTCTGACCCCGGGGACAGTACCTGCCGTGGCAAGTGTACCCCATCGCCAGCGCCAGGTCAGCATGAACGGAGAAAGCAAATGGAAGACGCCGGCTGACGCAAGGCAGGCAAGACCGTGAACGCGCCACACCCCAGGGGACGGGTGGACAGGCGGCCGGGCCGGCGGGTGGTCTTTGTCTCGGAAAGGGAAACGCCCGCGGCGCTTCGCGAATCGACTTACATGCGCACGGCCGGATGCTGTTCAAGCGGCGTCGGAGGAAGCCCCGTGACGGAGGCACGGGGAGTGCCGAACTTCGGCACTTCGTCGGACTGGTCCTGGTAGCGAGACAGCGCCTGGCGGCGGCGGTTTTCACGCCGTCTGGCCAGATGGCTCTGCACGCGGTGTGTCAGCGCGAGGACAGCCAACACGATCGTCAGAAGAACGAAGGTCCAGAAAAGCACCGGGTACAGCTCTTCCGTCGACTTCTCCACGAACGCTCGATGCACAGCCGTCACGCGCTCATGCGCGCTGAGTTGAGCAAGAAATCCGAGCACCCACCACTCTCCTGGCGCTGCGACGTCCGATGGATTGGCTTGCAACGCCGGTTTTCGGGCAGTGCGGAATCGCCGACCGCCACACGGAAGCGCCGTACGGCACGTATCATCGACGGTTCGGGGGGATGTCTGGAGTAACGCCCGGTGTTTGCAAATGCCGGACCTTCCGGGCAGAATACGCGCATCGTAACGACTGTCCCATTCCATCTGCCGGCGACGCCGGCGCAGCGCAACGGAGCGTTGACAGCATGAAAATTCATGAATGCCAGGCCCGAAAACTCCTGTCCGATGCCGGCGTGCCGGTGACCCCCTTTGAGATGGTCACCACGGTCGAACAGGCCACTGCAGCCTATGAGCGGATGGGCGGTACAGTGGTGGTTAAGGCCCAGGTGTTTGCAGGCGGGCGCGGCAAGGCCGGCTTCGTCAAGCTCTGTCAATCCCGTCAGGAAGTTCATGATGCGGCGAGCTTTATGCTCGGAAACCGTATGGTTTCCAAACAGACCGGGCCCGAAGGCGTGCCGGTGAACCGCCTCCTGGTTGCTGTTGCGGCGGACATCGACACCGAGTACTACGCCGCCGTCGTGCTGGACCGATCTCAGCGCTGCCCCGTGGTCATGGTCTCTCGCGAAGGTGGCGTGGAGATCGAGGAAGTGGCCGCCCGCAACCCAGACGCCATTTTTAAACAGTGGCTTCATCCCCATCTGGGAATTCAAGGTTTCCAGGTCGCTCGCCTGGTACACGCCCTTGGTCTGGAGGACAAAGAGCAAACCAAAGCGGCGGCCCGCGTGCTTTGTGGACTGGTGGGCGTTTTTATGAAGTATGACTGCAGTTTGGCTGAGATTAACCCGCTCGTGCGAACATCCTCGGGTGACATCCTTGCGATCGACGCCAAGATGAACTTCGACGATTCCGCGATGTTCCGCCAGCCCCAGTTGCGGGAAATGTATGACGAGTCGCAGGACAATCCCATCGAGGTTCGGGCCCGTAAGGCGGATCTGACCTACATCGCGTTGAATGGCAACATCGGCTGCCTGGTAAACGGCGCGGGGCTGGCCATGGCAACCATGGACATCATCAAGCTGCACGGCGGCGAACCGGCCAACTTCCTGGACGTTGGGGGATCGGTGACCCGGGAGGGGGCCACAGAGGCGTTTCGCATCATCCTGGCAGACTCCAGAGTCAAAGGCGTGCTGGTGAACATCTTCGGCGGAATCGCCAAATGCGACATGATCGCCGAGGCGTTGATCGCAGCGGCCCGGGAAATCGGATTCAACGTGCCCGTCGTGGTTCGGCTGGAGGGCACAAACGTCGAGCGGGCCCAGCAGTTGCTGAAGGACGCGGCGATACCACAGCTTATCCCGGCCTCCGACCTGACCGACGCCGCGCAGAAGGTCTGCGCCGAGGTCGTGTAGGAACGCATCTATCGCGGCCGGACATTCAGCCCAGTCGCGCCACACAGGGGTCTATGGTTCGCGCCCGTATCAGAATTGTGCTTCTTGCCGCGTGGTTCGTTGTCGCGGGCGGCGCCTGCCAGGACGGTCGATGGCCCGTCTGGGGCCCCGCCGAGGCGCCAAAAACCAACGATGCCGCAGGCGCTCCGGCGGAACCTTTCCGCACTCCGCTGAGCAGCAGTCGCTCTCCATCGTCCGTCCGATCCATGGTGGTGGAGTTGCATTTTGACGTGATGCGTGTGGACCTGCCTTATGATTCCGATCGACATTCGTCGAAGCTCTGGAACCACGTGGACGAATTGTGTGTGGAACCCGGCCAGAGCGTGCTCCTGGGCCGCAACGGCATCCGGATCGGCGTGGCCCCGGCCGACGCCTGGCCTGCCATTCACGCCGTTCTGGAGGGCCACGGCGCGCGAGCGACGCGGCGTCAACACGCGGTGCCTCCTGGATACCCCCTGATCCTGGACATTGGAGACGTGCAGGAGGGTGAAACGATCTTCTCCTATGACAGGCAGGGAGGGTTGAAGGGTCGGACCTTCGGGGCGGGTCACAAGTACATCCAGCTCGATTACCTGGTGGAGGCGGATGATCCGCCACGTGTGCTGCTGCGAGTGTTCCCGGAGGTGTCCGTCCAGTCGCCAGACCGGCGATGGCAGACGCAGGACGGCGAATATGTGGAGCGGCCGGTCTACGAAGGCTGCGCGTACAGCGAACTGTCCGCGACCCTCACCCTGACGCCGGGGCGGATTCTGGTGATCGGGCCCGGGCCGCAGGCCGAGATGCCTCACCTGCTGGGGAACCGGTTTTTCGAGCGCGTGGAAGCCGGTGTTCGCTACGAGACGCTGTATTTTGCCACCCCCCAGTTGTTCCGCTCGGAAACCACGGAGTGACAGAGCCATGACGGCCGACGAGCCAACCCGCAGCACGGGCTTCCGGCGAGGCATGATCGGCTTCGGGGCGGACTACTACCGTCTGCTCTTCGAGCATGCGGGCGTGGCCCTGGTCGGCACGGACGCTCAGTTCCGCATCAAATCGTGGAACCAGGCCACCTCTCGTATGTTCGGGGCCGCGGCCGGACGTATGGTGGGAACGTCCCTGCTGGCGGTGATTCCGCAAGAGGGTCGAGAGGATGCCGAACGGGCGTTGAAAGCGGCCGTTGAACAAGGTGTGACCAGTCAGTTCGAGTTTGCGCATCGCGATAAGAAAGGTGTCCGGCGGCAGTTGGCCGTGACCGTGTCGACCATTCCCGACCGCAAGGGAAGCGGGGTCGGCGCCCTGGCCTGCTTTCGAGACATCACCAACCGCGTGCAACTGGTGGAGCAACTGGCTCAGTCCCGGAAAATGGCCTCTCTGGGCGAAATGGCGGGGGCCATGGCCCATCATTTCAACAACATTCTTGGCGGCATCGTTACCAGTGTGGACTTCGCCCTGGCCAGTACCGACCCGGAGGTACGGCAGCGCGTCCTGCTGAAGTCCGCCCAGGCTCTGGGCCGGGCCACGCGACTGGTGGACAGCCTGCTGGCCTTCGCCGAGGGGGACCGGCGCCACGAGGAGGTTGCCGACCTGACGGAAACGGTCACCCAGCTCGTCCACCGGATGGAACCGGAGGTCCGGAAACGTGGTCTGGCGCTGCGCTTCGAGTCCCAGCCCATTCCGCCGGTCCGCGTGTACCGAAACCGCATCAATACCGTTCTGCTCAACTTGATCGACAATGCCATCCAGGCCATGCAAGGCGGCGATGTGCTCACCATCCGGCTGGGCGCCGCCGGTGACAAGGTCTGCCTTCAGGTTGAGGACACTGGCTGTGGGATGAGCGACGATGAGCTTTCCCGCATTTTTGAGCCATTCTACAGCCGGCCTTATGCCCTCCGCGGCTCCCGAATCCCCGGAGAAGGGTTGGGATTGGCCGTCGTACACGGAATGGTTCAGGACGCCGGCGGCTCGATTTTCGTCACCAGCCAGTTGGGCCAGGGAACGACTTTCACCATCTACCTTCCCGCAACCGACGCAGCGACCCGCAGTTAGGGATTTCGACGGCTTCTCGTGTTCGCTGCGGCGGTTCCGTGGCGCAAACGCCGCTTCCCTGCAACCGCAAGCTGGTCTGTAGCCAGAGGCTGACTGCCTGGTATAATACGCGTGCGGCGGTGCGGCCGCCGCAAAGGGGGTACGACGGCAAACGAACCCGCCTGACCCCGATGCATCAGATGAAGATGAAAGGGAGTGGTGTGGTTCGGCGTCCTGCTAAAGACGACCGGAACGGTTGGCCGATCCTTTGGTAGAGGTCGGAGCGAGTTCCGGAACGCGGGGGGCGCTGCTGATGTCCAGCGTTCGGACGTTCGCCGGCGTTTCCCACTGCCTCCCGGCATGGCCGTTTCGATGAGTGCGGCTGCTGTATGCGTTCTCCCTTGAAACACAGTGCGAATCGGAATCGTCGGCTCCTGGTGGGCGCATTGCTCTGCGCGGCCCTCGGGTTGCAATGTCAGCACGCCGGCCCGCACGACACCTTTGCCGGCATGGAGGAAATCCCCATCGCGATGGCCGAGCGATCCGACGCCGCCGCGGACCCGGGCGATGAGATGGAGCGCCTGGCCCGTGAGGATCCGCTGGCATTCTTCAAAGCGTGTCGAGATCATTACGGCCGAACGGTCCGGGACTACGACTGCACCTTCATCAAGCAGGAGCTGGTCCAGGGAAAGCTCACGGCCGAGCAATGGACGACCGTCCGGTTTCGTGAAGAGCCCTACAGTGTCGACATGACCTGGACGCGCAACCCGATGCTCGTCTCCCGCGCGCTGTACGTGCAAGACAAATGGTGGGATGGCGACATGCCGCAGGCGTGGGTGCGGCCGGCCGGTGCCCTGCTGAAACTGATGAAAATCAAGCAGGACATCCGCGGGGGTCTGGCGGACACCCAATCCCGTCGAACGATCGACGAGTTTGGTTTCGGGAAAACGCTGGACCTGATCATCCTGTATTCCGAGAAGGCCCGGAAGGAGAACACGCTGGACCTGGAGTACATCGGCCAGGCCACGGTGGGCGAGCGTTTGACGTACGTCTTCGAGCGCCGGTTGCCGTACACCGGAGACGAAGAGGTGTACCCGGACCGGCTGCTGCGCGTGTTCATTGACAAGGAGTGGCTGCTGCCCACTTGTTGCATCTCCTATGCCGATGACAACGGGAGCCAGTTGCTGGGCCGGTATGTCCTGGTCGACGTGCGACTGAACCCCGGCTACACCGACGCCGACTTCGATCCCGAGGGCATCGGGTTCTAGGCCACGACGGCCAGGCGCGCGCCCGTTCGCCCGGGCCCGAGGGACAAACGCCTCCCGCGGAAGCCGGTTGCGTTGTTGGCGTGGACGCGGAGACCGGCGGCGGAGGCTCGGGTAGGTAGGTGGGTCGGGGCCGGGTTTTCGCAGTCGGCGGATGGCTTTGGAGGGGGCATGTCGCGTCGAAGAGC
>JBPOIK010000144.1:0-48232 GCA_052034525.1 Planctomycetota bacterium | reverse complement strand
ACCTCGACCCAGATCACCCGGCCCTGCGCCATCGACGCCGCGAACCACGCCGCGGCCGCCACAAGCGGCGAAACCGCGACGACGTACAATACATACTTGTGCGGGGAAATCCTCCGAACCGCCGGCCAGCCGAGCCACAGCCACAGCCCCATCGCCGGCGCCATGGCCACAATGACGGCTTCACCCGGATGCGCGACGAACGGCCACGCGACGATCAGCACCAGGGCCGCCCCGGCCATTGCCGCGATTGCCGCCAGGCCTCTGGACCCCGAAAACGGGACGTTCCTCATTCCGTCGGTTCTCCCGCGTCCGGCACGAGTGTGCCTGTGCCCGCCGGATCACCACCTGTGCTCCCCATCTTGACGCCCCGCCGCTCCGTTCCCCGCACTCACCATTCTTTCAGAACCGATTCTTGGGCCGGCCGGACTGGATGTACTCCTTCCGGGCCGCGGCATATTCCTCCGGCGTCAACGCCACGTCGATGCGGTCCGGGTCGGCGGCGATCTTCACCAGGAACGGAATGCACCAGCCGCAGCCGGTGCCGGCGCCCAGGCATTCCGTCATCTGCGACGGACGGCAGGGGCGCTCGCGACGGGCGTGGTTGGCCAGCTTGCGCAGGCTGACGTGGTAGCAATAGCAGATTTCGTCGTCCGGCTTCATTCACGCCATTGTACGGCAAACGGCCGATAATTCCGCACGACCGCCACGGCGGCCGAAACGGGCGTGGCGACCCCGCCTCGTCAGCGCCTTGCGTTCGCCCGGCCGGCCGGGGATGATGCTCGCCATGCTTTGGACCAAATACTTCATTCCGACCGTCAAAGAAGTCCCTGCCGATGCCATCGCGGTTTCCCATAAGCTCATGCTTCGGGCGGGCTTGATCCGCCAGGTGGCGGCCGGTGCGTATACGTACCTGCCGCTGGGCTACCGGGTGCTGCAGAATGTTACGAACATCGTCCGGCAGGAAATGAACCGGGCCGGGGCCATCGAGCTCCACATGCCGGCCATGCAGCCGGTGGAATGGTGGGAGGAGACCGGCCGGGTCGAGGCCATGGGCGAGACGCTCATCCACCTGCCCGACAAGGTGTTCCGTCGGGGCACGGTGCTGGGCCCGACGCACGAGGAGGTGATTACGGAGATCGCGCGGGCGTATCTCAAAAGTCACAAGCAGCTCCCGATCACCCTCTACCAGATCCAGACCAAGTTCCGCGACGAGGCCCGGCCCAAAAGCGGCGTGCTTCGCACCCGCGAGTTTCTCATGAAGGACGCGTATTCCTTCCACATCGACAAGGCGAGCCTCGATGAGACGTACCAGGTGATGTACGACACGTACTGTCGGATCTACCAGCGGTGCGGTTTGCCGTATCAGGCCGTCGAGGCCGACTCCGGTCCGATCGGCGGCGACGCGTCGCACGAGTTCATGGTGATCTGCGAGGCGGGCGAGGATTACCTCGTGCGGTCGGACGACGGCTCGGTCTGCGCCAGTCTGGAGCGGGCGAGCGTCGGCCCGGTGGCGGATGCCGGCTGCAACGGGCTGGAGCCGCTGCAGGAAGTGCACACGCCCGGGCTGAGCACCATTGACCAGGTTTCGCAGTTTCTCAAGTGCCGGCCGCAGGACATGATCAAGACGCTGGTCTACAACGCGGACGGTTCCAACGTGGTGGCCCTGGTCCGAGGCGATCATGAGGTCAACGAGGCGAAGCTGCGGCGGTATCTGCGCGCCAGGTCGCTGACGCTGGCGACTCCCCGCGAGATCGAGGCGGTGACCGGGGCGCCGGTGGGTTTCGCGGGCCCGGCGGGGCTGAAGGTCCGCATCGTCGCCGACCAGGCTGTTACCGTCATGCACAATGCGGTGACCGGGGCGAACAAGGCGGACTACCACGTGACGGGTGTGAATCCGGACCGCGATTTTGAGATCACCGAATCGGGCGACATTCGTTATGCCACTCCGGAGGACCATTCCGCCAGCGGGTCCGCCCTGTCGTTTCACAAGTGCATCGAGGTGGGCCACGTCTTCAAGCTGGGCACAAAATACTCCGCAGCCATGGACGCCACCTATGCGGATGAGAAGGGCGAAGTTCGGCCGATCATCATGGGATGCTACGGCATCGGCGTGAACCGCATCATGGCGGCGGCCATCGAATCGTTCCACGACGAGGCGGGCATCTGCTGGCCCATGGGGATCGCGCCGTTCCGCGTGCTGGTGGTGGCGCTGGACGTGCGCGACGAGCAGGTGATGCAGACGGCCCGCACGCTTCACGACCGGCTCGAAAGCGAAGGCGTGGAGACGCTGCTGGACGATCGCGATGCCCGGGCGGGCTTCAAATTCAAGGATGCGGACCTCATCGGTATTCCCATCCGGATCACCGTCGGGCGCAAGAGCCTGACGGAGGGGGTGGTGGAGTACAAGCGTCGCAACAGCGACGAGGTCCGGCGGATCAGCCCGGACAACGTGATCTCATTGGTTCTGGATGAAGTCGGCCGCGGCTAGGATTGGCTGGAGGGCGCATCCCATCGCGGGGTCCGTGCGGTCCGCGTCGGGCGCCTCGGCGAAATGCCTTTCAGACGCTGATTGCCGGCCGGGACGGTCATGCCCTCAGCCCGCAGGCCGGGCAGTATCCACTCCGACTGTATGACATATCGGCCCAGCAGTACCGGCACCGCTGGTACTCGTGTGCGTACCGGATCATTTCCTCCGCCGAAACGCCGAACGAGTGGTTTCTGGGCGAGGCCGTTGAGTCGCTCAAATGACGGGCAGATGGTCGAGGAGGGGGCTGGTTGCGCGGATGGGGAGCTGGGCCGTGTCGTCGCCGCTGTGCTGCCGCTCCAGCTCGTCCATGAAGTGCGCAAACTGCTGGAGTCGGCGGCGGGCGAGCTCCTGTACACAGGAGAACCGGAAGGCGTCCGCCACGCGAGCCTCCCAGAAATGATACTCCTTCTGTCGCTTCCAGGTGTCGATGAGCGAATGGATGCCCTTGCCCTCGCTTGTGCAGCGGCGGACCATCTGGCAGAACGCCATCATCCCGATTCCATCCAGCGCATTCGCTTCGGCGAGAACCTGAGCCTCCGGATTATCCGCTTTCCGCTCCCCGAGCCGTCGAACGGTCATTGCTGCGATTTCCCGACTCCGCGGGTTGAGCAACGCGCCGATCCGCTCCTCCAGAAACGCGGCCCCGAGCTCGCGCTGGAGATCCGACGTCGCCCGGCTGAGGATTTCGGACGGTTGCCAGAGCCCCTCCCGATACTGCACCACCCAGCCCGCATCGTGATACAGCGCCGCAGCCGCGAGGGCCATGGCATCCACGGGATGCGCGTCGGCATCGACCAGCCCCACAATCATCATTGCGGTTCGCGCCACGCGTACCGAGTGTTCCCACAGGAACAGGTCTACCTCCCCCTTCTTGCCACGAATGACAAGATCGGATTGGGCCTGCCGCCAGATGGCCTCCAGATTTGCCATGCCGTATTCGTCCAGAGTAGCGCCGGATGAACGCCCGGCCCGGATCCAGGGCTCCATCACGAACCGCCACAGTGTGCGCGGCCCAGGCGGTTCCCTCCGCCGTTCCATCCGCACACCCTCAATTCACGCGGAGGCTTGATTCTTCCGCGCACCGAGAATCACCTCCTTGCCTCTGATGGCACGAACCCGAAAGACGGCCGACGATCTGTCGATAGCAGAGCGAACGCACCAATTCGTGGATGGGCGTTTCCCCTCCTGCTTTGCCACTACCTTAGCCGATTCTCGGGCTCGGACGCAAGCGCAATCTGTTCCCCCGACGCCGGTCAGCCATTCCAGCGTGTGGACGCCGCCGCTTCCTCGCGGGTGGATTCGAGCAGTTGGTAGTAGCCGTTGCGTTTGCGGGGCTGGTAGCCGGCATCCGCGATAAGCTGCCGTATCTTTCGCTCTGTCAAATGGTAAATGGTTCCGGCCGACGAGACGACGTTTTCCTCCATCATCACCGAGCCCATGTCGTTTGCGCCGAAGAACAGTGACAGTTGCCCGATCGCGGGGCCCTGTGTCACCCAGCTTGCCTGGAGGTTCCGCACGTTGTCCAGGTACAGCCGCGCCAGCGCCACGGTGCGCAGGTACGCATCGGCGCCCGCCAGGCAAAGATGCCGGCCGTCGGGCTCCGCCAGGCCGTCCGGACGTGGGCGTGTCCGACCCAGTGGTGTATTCCCCGGCTGGAACGTCCAGCAGATGACGGCGGTGCAGCCGCCGGTCTCATCCTGAAGATCGCGGATGCGGTGCAGATGCTCGATGCGTTCGGCCAGGGTTTCCAGGTGGCCGAACATCATGGTTGCGCTGGTTCTCATGCCGATTCGGTGGGCTTCGCGCATGATCCCCAGATACTCGTCCGTGTTTGCCTTGTCGGGGCTGATCCGGCGGCGAACCCGATCGACCAGAATTTCCGCTCCGCCTCCCGGGATTGTGTCCAGGCCCGCGTCCTGCAACCGGCGCAGCACGTCCGGGACGGGCATGTGGAACGCCCGGTGGAACGCGAACACTTCGGGCGGGCTGAATGCGTGCAGGTGGATGCCGGGGAATCGAGTTTTGATGTGTCTGAGCAGGTCCAGGTACCAGTCGAAGCCCAGTTCTTCCGGTGGCACGAGCCCGCCTTGCAGAAGAAGCTGCGTTCCGCCGATCGCCACCAACTCCTCGATCTTGCGATCGATCTCCTCCAGCCGCAGTACGTACCCGCTCGCGCGGCCGGGGCCGGCCCGGAAGTTGCAGAACGCGCACCCCGCCGTGCAGAGGTTGGAGTAGTTGATGTTCCGATCCACCACGTAGGTGCGATACGGCTCGGGATGCAGGGCGAGCGTTCGGGCGTGGGCCAGGCGGCCCAGTTCGTGAATGGAGGCCCCGCGATAGAGTTCCAGGGCCTCCGCGTCACTCAGGCGCGACCAGGTCGCGCCCGGCGTGGATGGGATCGTCGGCCTCACGAGAACACCCGCTTCCGGTCGAACGGCAGAATGCCGTGGACCCGGCCCAGCGTCAGAAAGCGCTCGATGCCCGCGCGATGACGCGGACTCAGGGTGAAGGAGAGGTTGCGGGTCAGATACGTCTGCGCCACGGCCACCGGCCAGCCGTGGCGCGGCCCGTGTTCGTGGGCAATTGCGACCGCGCCGGCAACGCCGCGGTCTCGTGCCGCTGCAAGGCGGACGGCGAGTGATTCCGTCGGGGTGGACGTTTGCGCCGCCCACACCGCGAAGACGAACGGCAGACCGGTCACGGTTTTCCAGGCCGCCCCCAGGTCCATCTGGTAGGTGAATCCGTAGGGCGCCGCCGTGATCACCTTGTCTCCGATGAGCAGGACGGCTTGGCAGCCATCCACGTCGTTCGTGTCCGTCAGGGGTTCAATGTCCAGTCGGCAATCATGGCACTCGTGCCAGATCAGCCGGGCCAGTGCCACGGATGTGTGGGAGGCCGGGTCCACCCAGAGCCGACGGACGCGGTCGGGCGGGATCCGGGAAAAGACGCGCACGGTCATGGTCTCGCCGTCGCACCCGATGCATGCGTCGGACACGATTTTCCACGAGCGTCCGGGGTCCAGCAGATCGATGACGGGCGTCAGCGCGGCGTCGACGCACCCGTCGTCCAGCAGGGCCGGCAGCCGGGCCGGAACGTCGAATCGGACTTCCATGCCCGGGTCATCGGCCAGTCCGCAGACCAGCGGTTTGGAGTTCAGATACGCCACCGCGGCCACGCGGCACGGCCGATCCGACGGATGGCGGGGTTGGGGTGCGCCGTGGTGTTTTTCGTCCTGCGCCATGGTTTCCGGATTCCCCTGCTGCGTCGGCCCGCACATGGTCGCGCATTATAGGCACGCGCGATCGGGAGGCCAAACCGCCCGCTGCTTCGGGTCCGTTGACGCCGCGGCCGCGGCGGCGTAGGGTGTGCCTCGTTACGGAGACGAGAATGACCGGCCAGGGCGTCGCCTTGAGAGGACACGGGTTCGCAGAACGGACCACGCCGGCGTGGGCGTGTATTCTGTTGCTTGTGGCGGGGACCGGCTGCGCGCCACGCCCCACGCGTTTTGAGATTGTGGACTACGGGCCGGCCGGGGAACAGGGCCGTTTTTTCGAGGAGTTTGACGAATGCTACTACGCCCGGCAGCCGGATGGCGCCGTGGACGTCGTGGCGCGTCGCCAGGGGCATCTGGTGGGGCAGGCGGAAGAGGACACCACGCAGGTGATTCACCTTCACGGCATCTGGCGGCCGGTGCCCGGCGATACGGTCGTCGAGAGCACGCAAGTGAATGCGACCGTCAGCTATTGGATTGTCTCGGACCTCGGCGGCGTCGCCCTGGAGGGCGGCGGTTTTGTGTTCGTCCAGGAGAACCACCGCCAGGACACGCTGACCGGCAAGGTGGAGTCGTCCGCACTGCAACCGGTCCGTCGCATCGGGCGGACCCCGTCGCCGTTTTCCCGGGTCGCACTGACCGGCAAGTTTCGGGCCGTTCATGATCGTCGGCGGGTCATCCGCCTGATCAACGAGATGTCCGCGCAGTTCGGTCCGTTGCCTCGCTACGAGGCCCCGCCGCCGGGACCGTTTTAGTCCGGCTTTCATCCGACGTTCGAATGGGGATTCCCCGGGCGGCCGGGGCGGCCGTAACGGGCGCTTCGGCGGGTCTTCGGCCGTTGCACGGGGGCGAGCGGCTTTGGGATCAGGCCACCGGCTCGCGATCCAGATCCGAGTACGGGTAATGGTTGGCCTGCTTGAGCCGCGAAAGCAGCTTGCCGCCCCCGCGCTTCTGGGCGAAGCGCATTTCCGAACGGGAGATTTCGATCAGCAGGAGCAATCCAAAGGGCGCCTTGGCGTCGGACTCTCTTGCGTACGCGTCGAAGATCAGGCATTTGCCGCCCACGTCCTCCATGTCTTCCGGGAACTCGCACGTCTCGCACGGGTTGAGGGTTGCTTCGGCGCTGTAGCGAGCGATGAGGTTCAGAATGCGGCTCAGGTTCGCGTGGGCTTTGCCGAACGGGGTGGAGCTGTCCTTCCAGTCGTCCAGGCTCAGGGCCTGTCGGGTGAACATGACAAGTTCGTACACATCGAAGACGTCGTTGGTGGAACCCTTGTCGGGCAAGTCGCTCAGTTCCTTCGTGGCGATGGCGGTTCCCGGGATGCCGTTCGGGAAATAATACAGATCGAGCGCGCCGCCGACGGCATACGGGATCATGGCGTGCCCGACCAAGTCATGCTGCCTGCCGAGAATTTTCTCCATGAGCTGTGTCTTGCGGTCGTACCACCGGTCCTTCGCCTTCTCGTTGTGGTCTTCGTGCATGGCCCACCCGCTTCTGTACGGCGCCGATTCGATCGTGCGGCATTCATGCCTGCCGGTCCTGCGCGGGCGCCTTCGTCCAGTCTCGTCAGGGTCCGGCGCGGCGATGCACAGGGTATCCGGGCCGGCCTGCCGGAACAAGGGAACGCAACGATGCCGCGCCCGTCCGGCCGCGTTTCCCCACGAAGAGCGGACCGCCCATGCGCGGTCCGCGCGGTTTCGTCGGGCGGCGTACGCGGAGGGGCGGGGTGGCAACGGGCCGCGGCGCCTTTACAATGCGCGGGTTGCTCGGAGCGTTGGATACCGCGGGCCGACCGGAAAACCGGAACGGCGCCGCCGGACGGACAGGCCAAGGGAACTGGGTGTCATGGAACGTCAGCTCATCGAATGCGTGCCGAACTTCAGCGAGGGACGCGATACGAACGTCATCCGGCAGATTACGGACCAGGTGGAGACGGTCGAGGGGGTCCGGCTGCTGAACGTCGACCCGGGCCGGGCGACGAATCGCACGGTGGTCACGTTCGCCGGCACGCCGGCGGAGGTGGTGGAGGCGGCGGTGCGGGCGGTTCGCAAGGCGTCCGAGCTGATCGACATGCGCCGGCACCACGGCGAGCATCCGCGGTTCGGGGCGTGCGACGTGTGCCCGCTGGTCCCGGTTGCGAACATCACGATGGAAGAGACGGTGGCCTATGCTCGTGAGCTGGCGCGGCGTCTGGGCGAGGAGCTGGGTCTGACGGTCTACTGTTACGAAAGCGCGGCCTTCTCCGAGGAGCGGCGCAACCTGGCCACGGTGCGGGCGGGGGAATACGAAGGGCTCAAAGACAAGCTGTCGAAGCCCGAATGGAGGCCGGACTTCGGTCCGGCCGCGTTCAACGCGAAGTCCGGGGCCACGGCCGTCGGGGCGCGGGATTTTCTGGTCGCCTACAACGTGAACCTGAACACGACATCCACGCGCCGGGCGAACGCCATCGCGTACGACATTCGTGAGAAAGGCCGGATCAAGACCGTGGACGGCACGCCGACCGGCAAACCGGTGCTGGACGAGAACGGCGAGAAGGTCTGGCAGCCGGGCAGCCTCAAATGCGTGAAGGCCATCGGATGGTACATCGAAGAGTTCGGGGTGGCGCAGATTTCGATCAACCTGACCAACATCCGCGTAACGCCCATTCATGTGGCGTTCGATGAGTGCTGCCGGCGGGCGGAGGCGCGCGGCGTACGGGTGACGGGTTCGGAAATCGTGGGCATGGTGCCGCTGCAGGCGATGCTGGAGGCCGGCCGGCACTATCTGCGCAAGCAGGAGCGATCGCTGGGCATTCCGGATCGGGAGATCATCAAGATCGCGATCAAGTCGATGGGCCTGGAGGACCTGGGGCCGTTTGATCCGGACGAGAAGATCATCGAGTACAAGCTGGCGGACAGGTCTCCCAAGCGGCTGATCGACCGCACGCTGGCGGGCTTTGTGGAGGCGACGGCCTCGGAGTCGCCGGCGCCGGGCGGCGGGTCAATCTCCGCGGCCATGGGGGCGATGGGGGCAGCGCTGGCGACGATGGTCGCGAACCTCAGCAGCCACAAGCGGGGCTGGGACGCCCGCTGGGAGGAGTTCTCCGCCTGGGCGGAAAAAGGCAAGGCGCTTCATGACGAACTGCTGCGGCTGATCGATGCGGACACGGAGGCGTTCAACCGGATCATGGAAGCGTTCGGGCTGCCCAAGGGCACGCCGGCCGAGGTGGCCGCCCGCCAGGCGGCGATTCAGGAGGCGACCAAGGGGGCGATCGAGGTTCCGCTCCGCGTCATGCGGGTCGCGTGCGACGCGATGGAGGTGGTGCAGGCCATGGCCGAGATCGGCAATCCGGCCAGTGTATCCGACGCGGGCGTGGGGGCCCTGGCGGCCCGGTCGGCGGTGATGGGCGCCCACCTGAACGTCCGGATCAACGCGAAAGACGTGGAGGATCGGGCGTGGGTCAGCGACATTCTGGCGCGGGCGCAGGCGATCGAGGACCAGGCGGTTGCGCTGGAGCGAGAGATTCTGGCGATCGTCCGGACGAAGCTGTAGTCGCCGGGGGCGGCTCAGGGTGTGACGAGAAACGGTGCGACGAAGACGACAAGCGCGTTATAGAGCCAGTGTGTCAAGATGGACGGGACCAGCGATCGCGTCAGGCAGCGCTGAAGCGTGAAAAGGGTGCCCATAGCCGCCACCACCGCCAGGCCCATCCACGCGCCCCGCAACTGAATCGCATGCATGGCGGCGAACCAGGCGGACACGATGATGATGGCGGCCACCGTACCGATGTACTTCTCGAGCACGGGGTAGAGGAATCCCCGGTAGTAGAGCTCTTCCAGCGGCGGGACAATCACGGCCCAGGCCATGAAGGCCAACGCGCCGAGCGGCGTGCTCACCATATGCGCTAACGGTGAATCGTCCGGTTCCTGCCCATCCAAGACACACACCCCCACCAGCATGCCGCCTGCGGCCAGCAGAACCGAAACCAGAATGCTCCGAAGGCGGACTGCGTGGAGAGCGAATCCTTCCGTGAACGGTTTGCGGTACTTGTGGCAAAGGAAATACCAGGAAACGATCAGGGCGAAGAGGAGCGACAACGCGGTGACCGCCAGCGCAAACACGGGATACGGCGAAAAAAGGGTGGTTACCTCCGCGGCGGCATTCGTGCCCGCCAGTGCAACAACGAATCCGAAACCAGCGACCAGTTCGAAGCCCCAGATCAGCGCGAGGGCGACAAGCAGGTCCATTCCCGTCGGCGTTCGGGCGGACGGCGGCGCTGCCGGCCGTGCCCAGGGAACGAACAGCGGGATTGCACGGGGCGCACCATTCGCCGGCGGGGGAAGCGGTGAGGGAGGCTCGCCGGGAAGCGGGTTGGTCGAGTCCGGTTCCATGTCCACCCCTGGATGGTAGCGGTGGGCGCGGGGCGCAACAAGCGGGAAACCGTTCGAGGGGAAGGCGGGGCGATTACAGCTTCTCGCCGATTTCGGCGGTGCGGGTGATTTTGATGGCGCGGCTGTCTTTGTGTTTGCCCATACGGCCGGCGAATTTGTTCTTTCCTTCCACCTGGAGAATGAGATCGGAGGCGGCGGGCTTGAGGGTCTGGATGACGTCGCCGACCTGGAGGTTCAGCAGCTCGCCGACGGTGACTTCCGTCTCGGCCAGGAATACGGTGATGTTGACCTTGGCGTCCTGGAGGGAATCCACGATGTCCCCGGAGCGATCTTCCACGTTCGCCCGCCGCTGATAGGCCAGCCAGCCCTGCGTGGCCAGCTTGGACACCACCGGTTCGATGACGTTGAACGGAATGCACAGGCTCATGGTGCCGGCGCGTTGGGTCATTTTGAGTTCAAAACCGATCACCACCACCACTTCGTTCGGGGCGACGATCTGGACGAGGTGGGGGTTGCTTTCCGTCTCTGTGAGCCTGAATTTCACGGGCACCAGGTTGGACCAGACTTCGGTCAGGCAGTTCAGCGCCCGATCGATGATCCGTCCGACGAGCCTCAGCTCGATCATCGTCAGCGGCCGCTGCGGGATGAAGAGGGTGGAGTTTGTGCCGCCGAGCAGTCGGTCAATGATGGGGTAGATGATCAGGGGGCTGATTTCCAGGCACATCTGCCCTTCGAGCGGCTCGGCGCTGAGTAGGTTGAAGTTCGTGGGGTTGGGCAGCGAGTGGATGAACTCGCTGTACGTGAGCTGCTCGATGGTGGCGATCCGCACTTCGATGATGGTGCGGAGCAGGCCGGACAAGGCGGCGCCAAGGCTGCGGGCGAAGCCCTCGTGGATGCTCTCCAGGGCCCGCATCTGGTCCTTGGAGACCCGCTCCGGCCGTTTGAAGTCGTACGTGCGCACGTCCTTCGTGGCCTGGGCGGGTCGCCCGATGTCTATCGGCGCGTCGTCCGACTCCTGGGCGTCCATGGCCGCCAGCAGGGCATCCACTTCGCTTTGATCGAGTACGTCTGCCATTGTCGCCTGATGGTGTCGGGTCTGCGTTCCCGGATGCACGGAGGCCGTGCAGGTGTTTATCGGACAGTGGACCGGCTGTCTTGAACCTCAGTCCGCAATGGATCCGGCGGGGTTCCGCCTCGGAGTTCTCGGCCGAATGGGGGTCCGGCCCGCACGCAGAGACGGACCGCGGCTGGCCGGGGGCCGGCGGGGGGGCTACGATGGAACGGATGGTCCGATATCTCTTTTTCGACAACAACGCCACGACGCAGCCCCTGGAGGCGGTGGTGGAGGCCATGTTGCCGTTTCTGCGCGATCAGTATGCCAATCCGTCCAGTCTCCATTCGTTCGGGCAGGCGGTTCGCCATCAGGTCGAGTGCGCCCGGGAACGGGTGGCCGCCCTGCTCGGGTCAGATGCGCGCCAGATCGTGTTTACCAGCGGTGGGACGGAGGCGATCCATCTGGCCGTCCGCGGGACACTCAACGCAACACCTGGCCGGCCCAGGCTGGTGATTTCGGCCGTGGAACACAGCGCGGTACGGCGACTGGCCGAGCGTCTGGAGGGCGAAGGCCGGCCGGTGGAGACGGTGGGGGTGGATGCGTCGGGTCAGATGGATCTGGACGCGCTGGCATCCGCGCTGACGCCGGACACCGGGCTGTTGTCCGTCCTGTGGGCGAACAACGAGACGGGGGTGTTATTCGACATCGAACGCATCGCGGCGATCGCGCACGACAAGGGCGTCCCTCTGCATGTCGACGCGGTGCAGGCCGCCGGAAAGATTCCCATCGATGTGACACGTGTTCCGGTGTCGTTGCTGAGCCTGTCCGGACACAAGTTTCACGGTCCCAAAGGGGTCGGAGCGTTGTACGTCCGGAAACGCAGTCGGGTGGAGCCGCTGTTGATCGGCGGCGCGCAGGAAGGAGCCCTTCGAGCGGGGACGGAGAACGTGCCGGGGATCATCGGGCTGGGGGTGGCGGCGGAGGCGGCGGTTCGGGAGGGGCCGGCGACGATGGAACGGATCGGCGAGCTGCGCGACATGCTGGAGCGCGGGATTTGCGATGCCGTAGC
Source organism: Planctomycetota bacterium (assembly GCA_052034525.1). Classification (GTDB taxonomy): domain Bacteria; phylum Planctomycetota; class Phycisphaerae; order UBA1845; family UBA1845; genus JAFGJQ01. The sequence continues at coordinate 35,940 of JBPOIK010000144.1, read as the reverse complement.
GTCGGCGCGGGTCAACGGCGCGCCGGCCCCGCGAATTGCCAACACCACGAATATCGGGTTCGCGGGACCGGCGGCCGACGCCATTCTGCTGCTGTTGAGTGAGCAGGGCGTCTGTGCGTCGGCGGGCGCGGCGTGCAGCAGCGGGTCGCTGGAGCCCTCCCACGTGCTTCGGGCGATGGGCGTGGACGTCCGCTACGCGCACGGATCGATCCGGTTCAGTCTGTCCCGGTTCAACACGCCGGACGAGGTAAGGACGGTGATCGGCCTGATGCCCGGGATCGTGGCCCGGTTGACGCCTCTGCATTCGGGCCGGACCATGACGCGCGGCTCCGTTGGGGGCCCACAGGAGTAAAGGGATTCACTATGATCGGCATCATCGGCGGCACGGGACTGGGCGCGGCGCTGTCCGCTTCCCACAAGGGCGAGGCGATTGAGCTGGACACTCCGTTCGGACGGCCCAGCGGGCCGTTCCTCCGCACAAAGTGGGAGAATGCGGACGTGGTGTTTCTGAATCGTCACGGGGACGGGCACCTGTTGAATCCGTCGGTGGTGCCGTACCGCGCGAATCTTTACGGGCTGAAGGTGCTGGGGGTGGATACGGTGATCGCCAGCGGGGCGACGGGCAGTCTGCGCGACGAAATCAAGCCCGGGCATCTCGTGGTCTGCGACCAGGTGATCGACAAGACCTTCCGTCGGCCCGGCACCTTTTTTGACGAGGGATTGGTGGCGCATGTGGAGTTCGCCGAACCCTTCTGCCCCCGGTTGCGACAGGTGATTCTTTCCGTCGCCGACGGCGTGTCTACCACGGTCCATCCCCGCGGCACATATGTGTGCATGGAGGGACCGCAGTTTTCCACCCGGGCGGAATCACACATGCACCGCGCCTGGGGTGGCGATCTGATCGGAATGACGTGCATGCCGGAAGCCAGGCTCGCCCGGGAGGCCGAGATGGCCTATGCCCTGATCGCCCTGCCGACCGATTACGATTGCTGGCGGCCCCACGAGGGCGGCGATCGACAGAAGCTGCTGGAAGAGATTCTCGGCAACCTCAAGCAGGCCACGGAGAACGCCATTGCGCTGATCCGGGCCGCGGTGGCGAAACTCGCGCGCGAGCCCATCGCCGACTGCGAGGCGTGGCACGCCCTGGAGCTGGGCATCTGGTCCGATCGGAGCAAAGTGAATCCGGACGTGGTGAAGCGCCTGGCGCCGCTGCTCGGCCGGCACTTCGCGCAGGCCCGATGACGGAATGTGTCGCGTCGCGGGAGGGTGAATGGCAACCATTCCCATGAACAGATGGCATTTGACGCATCGGTGGTTCCTTCGGGTCGTGCTGCTGATCGGGGCAGCCTCTGTACCGGCCCGGGCAGAGGATCCGCCGACGACTGCACCGCCGGACGAGGCACGGGCGGACACGTACCTTAATGAGAGCCTGGAGGCTTGTGAGGCTCTCTCGGCGGCCGGGGCGCTGGCCGAGGCGGAGCAGTGGCCGCAAGCGGCGCGGACCCTCCAGGAAGCGTCCCGATCGTACGGCCAGACGCTGGCCCGGGCGGGCCCGTCGCTCTACATTCCGGTGAGCCTGGCGGTCAGTCGCACGGTGGCCTCGTGGCCGGCGGCGGGGTTGGCTGCCTATCGTTCACTCTGCGAAGACGAGGCTCGGGAGGGACTGGCGCGTGCGGTTGCGCATTTCGATCTACCCGCGCTGCTTGATCTTTTTGACGCACATTTCTGCACGGAATCCGGCGTTGCCATCGGTGAGGCGGCGGCGGAGCTGGCCCTGGCTTCGGGCGAGTTCGCGTTGGCGCAGTCGATCTGTCGACGATTGCTGGAGCAGCATCCGGACCGCGCGTCTCTTCGGGAAACGACGATGCCGCGTCTGGCGGTGGCCCTGGCGCTCATGGGGCAGGGCGAGGCCGCGCGGCGGGTGGCCGAAGAGATGGATGCCGGCGGAACGGGCGTTCGATGGTTGGGCCGGGTGCAGCCTCTGGCGGCCGTGGTCGAGCAGTGTCTCCAGGAATACCGACCGCTTGCCGCCGCGGAACTCGCCTTTGAGTGGCCGACGTACGGCGGTGGGCCGGCGCGCGACGGCGTGGTGGCGTTCGATGCGGACGACCTGGGACTGCTGTACTCGGCATCCGGCGGGTCCGACGCGACCGTGGAGTACGCGAACCCGGATTTGGCTGCGAGCGTCACGTTTCCGATCGTGTCCGGCGCGCGCCTGATGGTGGCGGATGGAACGTCCGTCTGGGCGGCCGATGTTCGCACGGGCCGGCCGTTGTGGCGGTACCGTGGGGTGCCGGCGGATTTCGGCAGATTGTGGGGTTTGCTGCGCCGCCGTGTGCCCTGCTTCGCGCCGTGTGCCGTGGGTGAGCTGGTGTATGCGGTGATCCATGCGGAACCGGAGGCCGGCTGGGGCCTGGAACAGGAGCGGCCGGACACCAGTCGCCTGGTCTGCCTTCGGGCGGACGACGGACGAGAGGTGTGGCGGGTCGAGGCGGCGAACCTGGCGGAAGGTTTTGTGGAGGTGCGGTTGGACGGGGCGCCGCTGGTGGCGGGCGGAAACGTGTACGTCGTGATGCGGCGGCAACGATCGTTCGGTTTTGAGGATGTGCTTCTTCTGCGGTTTGATGCCCGGACGGGCCGGTTGATGTCACAGGCTCATCTTTGCGGCGCGTCCACGGGCGACTACGGACCCCAGCGCAACACCGAATCCATCCCGAGCTTGGTGGATGGCGTGGTGTACGTGGAGAGCAGTCTGGGGGTTGTGGCGGCAGTTTGTCCGCACCGTGGAAAGATTCTCTGGGTGTACGCCTATGACACGCTGTCGCGGCGCGAATGGGGCGGCGGCCAGGGGGCTCGTGCCGTGGTCACGGACGGATGGCAGATCAGCCCGGTGCTGGGGGCATCGGATGGGCTGGTCGCGTTGCCGTTGGATTGCGCCAGCCTGCTGGTGCTGGACCGCGCCGGAGGCGGACTGATTCGGTCCGTGCCGCGCAGTGCGCTTGCCGATGCCCGGGCGCTGGTGGGTGTCCGCGGATCACGGGTATACGGGCTCGGGGCGGGCCAGGCGTTCTGTTACGATCTGGCCGGCGGGGCTCTGGTCTGGACGGCGCCGTGGCCGGCGGACGCGCAGGTCACGGGCTATGCGGCGCTGACCGAAGGCGAACTGCTCATTCCGACGAGCGCGGGCCTGTGCCGGGTGGACGTGGCGACGGGCGTGCCGGAGTTGATGGCGTGGGAGGAGGATTCGGGCGGCAACCTGCTGCCGATGCCGGATCAACTGGTGTCCGGCGCGCTGGAGGGCGTGCGGGTCTACGCGCGGCGGGCGGAAGTGTGGGCCCGGCATGAGGCGGAGTTGCGGGCGCGTCCGGAAGACCCCGGCGCGGCGCTCGACCTGGCGGACGCCGCGTTTCGACTTGGTCGCGACGCGGATGGCGCCGCAGCGGTGGAAGAGGCGGTTCGGCGGGCGGGAGGATTCGCCGGGCCCCTGACTCCGGACACCCGGCGCCGCTTGTTTGAAGACAGCCTTCGGTTCGCGACCCGGCTACAGAGCCGTCCGGGGGTGGACCCTGCCCTTCTGGATCGATTGTTCGCGGTTGCGGCCCAGACGCCCCCCGACGTGGAAGCTCACGTTCGCCTGCGGTTTGCGCGGGCGTCGTGGGACGAATCGACGGGCCGGATCCGGCAGGCTGTTGCGCTGTACCAGCAGGTAATCGCTGATCGGTCGTTGCGCGAGCATGTATCGGCGGCCGTGGCGGACCCGTCGGAGCCGGCCGGCGAGCTGGCCCGGCGGCAGATTGCGCGGCTGATGGAGTGGCACGGCCCGGACGTGTATGACCCGTGGGAGCGCGAGGCGCAGGGTCTTCTGGCCGCGGCCCGCCGCACGGGAGAGATCGAACTGCTCGATCGTCTGGTCGACACGCATCCGAATGCCCAAGCCGCCGGTGCGGCGCTGGTGGAGAAGGGGCAGTGGCTGATGCGCCGGGGCGATCCGACGGGCGCCGCCGAGGCATATCGGGCGGCCCTGGCCCGCTACGCGGCCACGGTGGACGCGCCGGCGGTCATCCGGGCCCTGGCCGACGCATGCGTGCAGGATGGGCGGTACGAATTGGCGTCTCGCTGGATGATTCAAGGCGCGCGACAGTTTCCGTCATACCGGTTCGACGTCGGGGCGGAGTCGCTCGATTTCGCGACGTGGCGCGATCGCCTGCGCCGGCAGTGGGGTTCGCTGGAGCCATCGCGGCCGGCGTTCGCGTTGCCGTTGCTCGCACGGGCGCCCCGTGCGTTTTCGCCGGAGTTGATGCTGCTGGCCCCCCGCTTCGCCGATGCGCGAGGAACGTCGTGGCGGCAGTATTACGTTTTTGTGGAGGCCGGACTTCAGGCCTTCGGCGCCGGGAATCAACCCGTCTGGCCGAAGCCCGCGCCGTGCCGGATGGCGCCGGAGCTTCTGCTGGCTACGGATGAGGTGGCCGTGGCCGCCACGCGGCACCAGGTGCTGGCGGTGGACGCCGCGACGGGCGTCGTGCGATGGGCGTTCGGGGTGTATCCGGCCGATCTGCTGGATCCGGCGACGGATCATGAGCAGTTCACGGAGTTTCGCGCGTTCGGCTGCGCCGACAATCGTCTGGTCTGCGTGCAGGAGAACGGACAGGCGACGTGCCTGGACGTGTCCGACGGGCGCGTGGTCTGGAGCCGGCAGCTCGAGAGCGAGGCGTTCGGCGAGATAAGCGTTTCGGAGTCGTGGGTGATCATCCGGGCGGCGCGTGCCGGTCGGCCGGTGCTGGAGGTGCTGAATGCCGAGACCGGAGCGCGCGTCCGGCAGCTTGTCCCGCCGGGCGATGAGGCCGTTGTTGCCTTCGTGTTGTCCCTGGACGGCAAGGTGATTGCGATGACGCAGCGGAGCCTTTGTGCCTTCGAGGCGGCATCGGGCCAGTTGCTCTGGCGGCGGGGGACAGACCGGGTTCTGCTTCCCGCCACGGTGTGCGCGGACGTGGACGGACTGTATTTCGCCACCGCGTCGGGACTGCTGGAGAAGGTGAATCCGGACACCGGCCGTCCGATTTGGTCGGTTTCTTCGCCGGTCCGCGGGGCGTTTGACGCGCCGCGGACTCATCTGGTGGACGGGCGGCTGATCTTGACGTCGGAGCGTCAGGTGTGCGAGGTGGACAGCCTGGACGGACGCCTGCTGTGGGAACTGAGCGGGATGAATCGGCCGAACTTTCAGGATCGGTTCGTTGGCGAACGATACGTGGTGGCGATCCACCGGCCGGTGTGGGGCCAACTCGCGACATTCAAGGCGTACTTCTTTGATCTGGCGGGAGGAGGCCGGCCGGCAACGGACGGCGTGCTGGACTTGGGCGCGTTCGAGCGGATTCGTCGGACGGTGCTCTGCGACGTGGGGTTGGTGCTGCAGGACGGCAACACCATCCACGTGTGGTCACCGTAGGCCGTCCGCGTTTTCGCGCGCCGCCGGGCCGTGTTGGCTCAAGGTGCGGTCGTCCATGCGACGCCGCCGGCAGTACTCCTCCCGACTCAGGCCACCTGTTTCCAGCGCCGACACGACCTGCTGCCCGTTCCCCACGCGATCCGACATGCCCCACCGCCGTTCGGCGCATCATGCCAGACCCCCACCCGCCCCGCCATATGCAATTGACGGAGCGTGTGCCGCAACGGGCGGATAAGACGACGGCCCGCGGATCGGATGTCCACGGGCCGGTCGGACGATTCGTGTCGAACGGCGCCCGTCGGTTCGCAATTGCCCTCCCGACCGTCGGGGGGGGCTGGGCAATCCGGGGGCGGCTACGTTCGCCGGAGATACGAGCGCCGAAGCTTGCTGACCATTTCCAGGCGGCGTTCGGCCATCAGATCCGCAGCGCGGGCGGTGGTGATCTTCTCGCGTTCCGCGATGCCGCAGATGGTGTGGATCGTGTTGTAAATCTTACTGACCATCTGCGTGGCGCGGTCCCGGGAATAGGATTCCAGTTCCACGGATACGTTCATCAGCCCTCCGGCATTGATGGCGTAGTCCGGCGCGTAGAGAATGTTGCGCTTCCGGAGCACCTCCGCCATCTCCGGCGTCTCCAACTGGTTGTTCGCGGCGCCGGCCACAATGGAACACTTGAGCGTTTCCACCGTCTTGGGGTTGAGAATGGCGCCCAAAGCGCAAGGCGAGAACACGTCGCAGGGCACGCTGTAGATCTCCGACGGCTTGACGATCGTAACTTTCTTCAGGCCGTCCACCGCCTCGCGGCAGCGCTGCTCGTTGATGTCCGTCACGCAGAGTGTGGCTCCGGCCTCGGCCAGGCGGCGGACCAGGTTCGTTCCCACGTGCCCCATCCCCTGGACGGCCACGGTCAGGTCCTTGAGCTCCTTGCCCGGCAGGCGTCGCTCCACGCACGCCTCGATGCCGCGGAACGTGCCGTAGGCCGTGAAGGGCGACGGGTCGCCGCTGCCGCCGTGGGCCTCGGACACGCCGACCACGTGCGACGTTTCCATCCGGACGTACTCCATGTCGTCCACGGACGTACCGACGTCTTCGGCGGTGATGTAGCGGCCGTTGAGGCTCTCGACGAATCGACCGAGGGCCCGGAAGATCGCCTCGGACTTGTCTTTTTCCGGATCGCCCATGATGACGGTCTTGCCGCCGCCAAGGTTCAGACCGGCGACCGCGGCCTTGTAGGTCATCCCCTTGGACAGCCTCAGCGCGTCGACCAGTGCGGCATGATCGGACTCATACGCCCACATGCGGGACCCCCCCAGAGCCGGCCCCAGATGCGTGTTATGGATCGCGATGATGGCCTGCAGGCCGGCGTCAGAGTCGTGGCAGAGTACGACCTGCTCATGCCCCATTTCCCGGATGAGATCGAAACTATGCATGACGGCACCCTCCAAAGTGAAACGGGATTTTTGACTCCTTCGCCGATGCCGAGGAGGATGAGGCAAGTCCGACACGAAAACCCGTGCCGCGTTCCTCTCGGCTGGCGATCGGAACGGTTCTGCCGCGCGACAGCCCGTGCGGCTGTGCGGATCGTATGGGCACGATTGCCCGTATGCAACAGGGCCGGACCCCGGCCGGTGGCCGTACGGGGCGCGGCCGGTCGCCCCGACGGCGGGGGCTGACGGGGTCGGCAAGGCAACCCGTTGCCGCCCGGGGCGTTGCGCGGGCGGCCGTTTCTTCACTTGAGCGGGCTGCCCGCCGATAGAAGGCGGGTTGAGCACCGGAGTGGCGTGCATGTTCAAGTGGAAGTGTCTGTCCTGGTTCGGGGTGATCGCGGTCGGCGTGGTGGGGTTTCTGCGGGTGGTCGCGAACGAGATTCTGGCCATCGAGAAGCAGTTGAAGCTGCTGGAGATGGAGGATCGCGCGCGCCGCACCCGGGCGAAGCGTTTCGAGCAACAGGCGGCCTGACGGTGACGGAGGTGGCGCGATCCGTGACCGGGGTGATGCCTGCCCGGCATGCCCTCGGCCGCATGGCCGGCGGAATATTGACTTAACCCCGCCCCTGCCCTAGAGTTGTCGCAGAATCTTGCCCCCGCGCCCAGACCTGCTTGATCTGGAGATAGCCCATGATCTCGCATCCGGTTCGCTTCTCTAGACTCCGGACGCTGGTGTTTTTCTTCGCGACCCTCACCGTGCTGGGGGGGGCCGGGTTGGTCTGGCAGGGGGTTGACGCCGTCCTCCGGCAGAATCAACCATGGGCCACGCTGATCTCGCCTGTGGGGTACGGGGTCGCCCTGATCACCATCGCCATCGTAATGATGGCGTTCACCGTGTTGCTGTTGAAGATCGAATCACACTCCAACCGTCAGTACAACCAGACGCTGGAGCTCTGTGAACTGATCCGCAAGCAGCAGAACGTACTGGGCTCCATCTCCAAGAGCAGCCGGCTTTCGGAGGCGACCAAGTCCATCACGTCACGCGAGGAAGAGCGGGATGCGGTCCGGTCGGCCATTCGGGAGGAAATGGCCCGCGAGGACTGGGAGGCCGCGCTGTATCTGGTGGACCAGATGGAGCACCGTTTCGGCTATCGGGACGAGGCGGAGCGTCTGCGGGAGCAGGTGATCGACGCTCGGACGGCCGACATGCGGAACCGGTTGAATGAGGCGCTGGAGCGCATCGAAGAGCACTGGAGCAGAAGCGAATGGGACCGCGCCCGCCAGGAAATCGAGCGACTGATGCGGGTTCTGCCGGATGACAAGCATACCAAGCGTCTGCCGGAAGAGCATCAGAAGCGGCGCGAGGCCCGCAAAGCGGAGCTGCTGGAGGCCTGGCAGGGGGCCGTCAAGCAGACCGGCCTGGAAGACGACATCGACGTGGATAAGGCCGTAGAGATTCTGGCCGAACTGGACGGCTACCTTACGCGGGACGAGGCGCGGGCGCTGGAGGAATCGGCCCGTGGCGTCTTCCGGGCGAAACTGGCTCAGTACGGTACGCAGTTCGAGCTGGCCTGCAAAGACAAGCGATGGCGCGAGGCCCTGGAGATCGGGCTTCAAATCATAGAGGAATTTCCCAACTCCAAGATGGCACATCAGGTTCAGCAGATGGAGGGCACGCTCCGGCAGCGCGCAGGCCTTTCCGGCGATGTCGAGGTGACCGCCGGCCCATCGTCCGATAAGTAATCCAGCCGGGTTTTCAGCCGTTTCCGTACGGCTGGCGCGAGGGGGGCTCCGGCCGGGGCCGCTCCGGCCGATCCACAATTCAACACCTGTGACGCAGGTTCCGATAAGCACGCAGACGCCCCGGGCGCACCCGCGGGGAGGGGGCGGAAAAAACCAGGTCCGCATTTGCCGGGGATGCTGACGGAATTGTACGGTTGGGCGGGAAGCACCCATGATCGGACGTTGAACGATGCGGGAGGCATCTTGCCAGCCACCGGAACACCGGCCATTCGCCCAGCGGATGCGGGCGTCCATGCTCGGTCTGCAGGGCAAGTCCACCCTGCTGGTGGTCGCGCTGACGTTGAGCGTCTCGGCGCTTACGGGCGGCCTGTTCGTGCATTTCGCCGGCCGCCCCACGGCTCGCATTCAGCAGACCCACGCGCGGAACCTGGCGGCCATGCTGGCCGAACTGGCGGCGTCACCCCTGGCTCGCAACGACCCCGGCGCCCTGCAGAGCCTGGCGGACCGGTTCGGACGGGGTGAACCGCTGGTGTTCGTGGCGATCTGCGACCGGGAGGGCCGTCCGCTCGTCTGGGCTGGCAAGGCGGGCATGCCGCCGTCGTCCTTCGGCGTGCGGGAGACCGACGGGTTCCGGGAGATGCTGGGACAGCCCACGCTGCGCCGGGCGGGTCCGGGGGTTCCCGCGTTTCTGGACGTGAGCTACCCGGTGAACGCGCCGGCGGATCAGGCGGGATGTCCCTCGACGTTGCTCGGATACGTGCGGGTCGGATTCGACGTGCACAGCATGCTCCGGGAGTTCTCCTTCGTCCTGGATATGGTGATGGGGATCGGGCTGGTGGCGGTGCTGATCACCATCCCGCTGGCCTATCTCGTGGTGCGGCAGATCGTCCTGCCGCTGGACGAGCTGTCGCGCACGGCCGATCGGTTGGCGCAGGGACACCTGTCGGCCCGTTCGACGGTCCATCGACACGACGAAATCGGCCGGCTGGCCCGATCGTTCAACCATATGGCGGAAGTGATGGAGCGGCACGAATCGCGGGTCACCGCGCTGAACGCCGAGCTGGAGGAGCGCGTGCGGCGCCGCACGGGTCAGTTGCGGGAGATGGCGCTGCGGGATCCGCTGACCGGCCTGCACAATCGGCGGCATTTCGACGAGGTGCTCTCGCGCAGCGTGTCGGAAGCCCGGCGGTACGGCACCCCGCTTTCGTGCCTGATGATTGACCTCGACGATTTCAAGGCGGTGAATGATCGCTTCGGACATCCGATGGGAGACCGGACGTTGATTCTGGCCGCCCAGACCATATCCATGCAACTGCGCGCTTCGGACGTGGCGGCGCGGTTCGGCGGTGATGAGTTCGTGGTGCTGCTGCCCCAGACGGACTGCCGCCAGGCGGAAACCCTCAGCCGCCGCATCGCCGATGCGTACAAGGCGCGACTGCGCGAGAGCCTTCCACGCGTGCCCGGCGGCCTGAGCATCGGCGTGGCCGCGTTGAACGACAGGTCTTCCAGCCCTCCCGACGTGCTGCTGCGCGCCGCGGACCGGGCCCTGTACGACGCCAAGCAGCGCGGCAAGGATCGCGTGGAAGTATCCTCCCTCGAAGACTGAATCCGTTCTGGCCACAGAACCGCGCGCGTTCTTCCCGTGCGCGCCGACGCTGAAGATCGTCCGCCGCGAGAGGCGAGCCGCATCCTTTGGAAGGCCTTGTTTGTAATCGCTGGCAACGAGGTTGTGTGCTATGATGTACCGGACCGCGATGGGCCGGTGGCGGGCCTCGCGGACGGGACGGAGGTGAGCACTCGTGTGGGCGGCGATCGGCAAATACGTCGGTGGCAAAGTCCTGACGGCCATCATCGTGGTGGCCTCGCTCGGGGCGACCTTCTGGTTCTACCGGCACCCGCAACATCTGGAGACCCTCTGGAGCGTCGTGCGCAACGTTCTGGCCTGGCTGGGATTCGTCATCGTGCTTCCGTGGGCTCTGTTCTTTGTGGTGCCCTGGGTGCGCAAGCGGGAAAGCAATCTGGCCGCCGCCCTGATGCTGGTGGCGTATCTGTTGCTGGACGTGCTGGTTGCGCTTTACCTGGCGGGCTGGCGCGTGGGCGGCGCGCTGAGCTGGACCGTGCTCATTCTTGGTTTCCTTGCAGCAGGGGTTTATAATTTTCTGGTCTGCGAGACGATCGATCGTCGCATCGAGGCGTCGGAGGGCCTTTGACGCCGTCGAGGCCCGACGGGGGCTCGGCGAATCACGAGGGCCGAAGAATGGCCGTTCTGAAAGCCGGGGATCGGATCAACAACTACCTGCTGGAGGAGATGCGGGGCGAAGGGAGCTTTGCGCAGGTCTGGAGCGCGCGGCATCACACGCTGAACAAACGGGTGGCGATCAAGGTACTGACGGACCCGCAATACGTTCGGGCGTTCCGGCAGGAGGGCGTGGTGGTTCACGGGCTGCGGCACCCGAACATCGTACGGGTGGAGGATATCGACGCATACGACGACCCGCCCTATCTGATTATGGAACTCGTCGACGGCCCGTCGCTTCGACAGGTGATTGACGCGCATCCGGCGGGTCTGCCCGCGGGTGTGTGCCAGACGGTGCTGCGCGGCGTCTGCAAGGCGCTGGTGGCCGCGCACGAGGCCGGGCTGATCCATCGAGACGTCAAACCGGCGAACATCCTGTTGAACCACCCGGCGGAGCAGATCGCCGGATTGCCGGAGCACGCCGTGAAAGTGGGGGATTTCGGCCTGGGCCGGGCGTCCACGGTGACGACCGCGTCGATCATGCAGTCGGGCAGCTTGCAGACGGACGAGGGGCGGAGCATTGCCGGCACGCTGGCGTACATGTCGCCCGAGCAGCGGGAGGGCGAGCCGATCGATCCACGGAGTGATCTGTATGCCGTCGGGATCGTTCTGTTCGAGATGCTGACGGGCCGGCGACCGGCCGGGATCGAGATGCCCAGTGAAATTCAGCCGACCGTACCCTCGCGGCTGGACGACGTCTTTCGTCGGTGTTACACACGACTGGAGCAACGGTTCCCCTCGGCGAGGGCCGTTCTGGATGCCCTGCAGGAGGCCGGGCGGCGGTTGAGCGCTTCGGACCCGGCCTCGGTCGCCACGTGCCCGACCTGTCATGGGCAGGTCGATCCGAACGACCAGTTCTGCATTCACTGTGGGCATCAACTGGTGGCGACGGTCCCGCGATGCCGTGCGTGTCATGCGTTTGTCAACGCGGGCGACCGATACTGCATTTTCTGCGGCAGCCGACTGGGTGCCGCCGGCGAGTGACCGATGGGCGTGGAACACCCCATCCTGCTGTTCTTTCTGGTCGTTGTCGCGTCCGGCGTGGCGGTGCTGCTGATCGTGGCCCGGCTCGTCGGTCGGATACTCCAGGGGGTGGTCGGCCCGTTTATCGGCCGGTCGCGCAGGGTGTTGACGACGGCGGGATCGACGCCGGCGAATGTTGTGCGGTTCTGCTCGAATACCAAGTGCAGGCATCCGAATCGGCCGGGTGCCCGGTTTTGCGGCCAGTGCGGCCGGCGGTTGTGACGGTGGCAGCATCAGAAGGCGGACAACCCGGCATTCTGCATCCGGACGCGGCGATGGCGTTGCGCGCGGAGGCGGAGTTTCTGGCGGGCGTGGAGGTCAATCTGGAGGCGGCGAAGGGTCGGCAACTCCGGGGAGACCGCTGGACGACCGTCCGCGACGATGACAGCGACGCCCTGCGGGCGGCGATGGCGAGTCGGCATATGTACGATCGCGAGTTGCTCAAGCAGTTACCGCACAACCGACGGGTGGCGCTGCACGGGTCCGAGCGCCGATGGCTGCTTCTGCGCCGCAAGACCGGCGTGGCGGTGGGCAGCGTGCTGACCTCCTTCGACGCGCTGCTCTCGCCGGAGGGCAAGCCCGGCCCGGTGGGGCTGGCCGATCTGACCGACCACGTGCGCCGGATCGTGAGGGAGGCCAAAGTACCGCATGTGATCGGCGTGTGCTCGCCGAGCGGCTTTACGGACGAGGTCCTGCAATCCCGCCTGGATGTGCCGAACGTCACGCTGGTGCTGGCGTGGCCGCGCCCGGGAGGCGGTTGGAGCGTGGCGACGCCGGGCGGGACGCTCCAGGAGGAGCTCCGCAATCTGTTCGACCCGGAGGACGTCCGTCAGAAGATTGCCCGGGCCCGGCGGGAGATCGAGGCGTCCGGCGTGGAACTGCTGACCGGCGGGCTGTCGGCGCGAACCATTGCCGAGCGGACCGGACTGGCGGATTCCATCGTATCCGCCGCGTTTGCCCTGGTGGCCACGGAGGACGGGGAACTCCGGGTGACCCGCAAGGGGGGCGAGGTGTTGCTGTATCGCGGGGCGCCCGCGCGAATCCAGGAGAGCGGTTCCATGAATGTCGTTGATCGCATCCGGCAGCTCTTTTCCCGCGAGGGAGAGGAGGCCCAGAAAATCAACATGCTTTCGGAACGCCGCGCCCGGCTGGCGCAGCGGCGTGACCGGCTGTACGAGGACATCTCCACGCTGGAAAAGCGGGAGGGCGAACTGCTGGCCCAGGGCCGATCGACGCAATCGCAGGTGACGCGGCGCCGGCTGGCGGCGCAACTGGTCCAGTTGCGCAAGGACATCGCGCGGCAGAACACCGCCGCGAACATGCTGAATCAGCAGATCAACATCCTGAGCACCGACATCCACAATCTGACGCTGATTCAGCAGGGCCAGATGGCCCGGCTGCCGGACACGGAGGAACTGACCCAGAACGCCGTGAAGGCCGAGGAAATGCTGGAAACGCTCCGGTCGGACGCGGACCTGGTGAGCAGCCTGGAGACCGGCCTGGCGGACATGGCCGCCAGCTCCGAGGAACTGGCCATCCTGAAGGAGTTTGAGGAGGCCGCGGCCCCGGGCGCGCCGGCGGGTCAGGAGCCGCAGGACGTTCGCCGGGCCATGGCGGAGTTTGACGAGCCGGCCCCGCCGGCCGACCGGCCGAACGGACGCGCCGAGCCGGAAGCGTAGGATCTGAACCCGTGTTTGCTGGAACCTTCGCATGGACTTTTTCGACTGGCTGACCAAGCGCAAGAAACCGCTTTCGCAGATGTCGCGGACGGAGTTGCGTCGGCAGGAGCTTCTCCTGGAGAAGGACCGCAACCAGCTTCTCAAAAAAATCACGAAGATCGCGGCGGACAAGCAGCTTCTCTTCGAGCGCGGCGCCAAGGAGACCGCGCCGGAGGTGCGCCGGGTGCTGGCCCAGGAGTTTGAGCTCAAAACGACCGAGCAGTTGATGCTGGGTCGGCAGTTGAACATCCGCAGCAAGGAGATGATGACCGTCTCGCGGCTGCGCCTGCTGCGCGAGAACGCGGATCGGGCCCGGGGCGCCGGCGGCAGACTGGGTCTGATCAGCGAGAAGGACATGCTGCGACTGGGCCGACTCATTGAGAACGACGCGATCCGCGCGGAAGCCTACCAGGAGCGCCTGGACGAGGTGTTGTCCGTCGGGGCGGAGGTCGATCAGGGGGCGTCGGGCCTTTCCGAGGCGGGGCAGGCGGTGCTGTCCATCTGGGAGAAGATGGACGCCGGCACGCTGCGGGACGGTCAGGAGGCGTTTGAGGAAGCCGATCGACGGGTGCGCGAACACAGCGCTCCGGCCGAGGGGTAGGAAGAAGGCTGGCGATGAATCGACCGCTGAGACGATCAACCCGCAATCGGATGATCGCCGGCGTCTGCGCCGGCCTGGCCGAGCACTTCGGGCTGGACCCGACGCTGCTGCGGGTGGTGTACGTGCTGGTTTCCGTCTTTTCGGCGGCGTTTCCCGGGTTGGCGGTGTACATCGTGCTCTGGGTGGTGATTCCGGAAGGCGGAGATTCCTGAGCGGCCGGGCCGCGAGGTGCGTTATGGCGTTGTTCAAATCGTCGGAGGAACGGCGGATCGAGCGGGACATCAAGATCCGGCAGGGCATCCGGCGGATCGAGAAGGCCATTCGCGAGCAGAACCGGTTCCAGGACGAGTTCATCCGCAACGCGCAGCGGGCGCGGCAGATCGGCGATTCGGCGCAATATGCGTTCATCCGTAACTCATTGAAAAAGACGGCCCTGGTCAAGCGGGTGCTCGAGCGGCAGTTGCTGTCGGTCAAGAACGCCCTGTTGATCAAACGGCAGGCGGAGGCGTCCGCGGATTTTGCCGGGGCGATGGGCATGATGGCCCGGGAGATCGGTCGGCTGTTCGGCGAGACGGACCTGCTCAAGACCCAGGCGGAGTGGGAGAAAGCCATGGTGCAATCGCAATCCATGGAGGAGCGGATGTCCATGTTCCTGGACACGGTGGAGGACATCGCCGCCCAGGACGCCGAGTCGGCCGCCGAGCTGGTGACGGACGAGGAGATTGACCGCATGATCGAGGCCGAGCAGGAGGCCGAGCACCAGAAGGAACTCGGCAAACTCGCCGGCCTGCGGGCCGAGCTGAACTCCCTCAAGGGCGAGGGAGAGAAGCAGAAGTAACGAGGCGAGCCTGTGGCGGACATCGAACGCGCGGCGGGCGGAGATCGACGAGAAGCCTGATACGCAATAGGGTGCGAGGGGCGGCGCCGGCGCGCGGGTGATGGGGACGGTCCTTCGCGGGAGCGCCGTCTGTACAGAGTTGTTCCGGGCAGCCTGTTGATCGCACAACAGCGATGCCGGACCTCGCGCCGGCTGTGGGCGCGATTCGATCACTGGACATTGGACGTTTGACTTTCAACCTTTCGCGCAGCCGAACCATGCCTGTCTCATTTGCCACATTCGATCGCCTGAAATCCAAAGGCGTGGCCGCCTTTCGGAACGGCGACTACGCGGCCGCCAAGTCGTACCTGATCGAGGCGGCGGAGTGCATGGTGGAACTGGCGGGATCGGCGGAGGCGCCGGAGGTGCGCCGCCAGCGGGAGGAGATCGCGGCGGAACTGATCGGCCTGGCCCGCGACTGCGACCGACTCGGCAGCGCC
Organism: Planctomycetota bacterium; assembly: GCA_052034525.1. Classification (GTDB taxonomy): domain Bacteria; phylum Planctomycetota; class Phycisphaerae; order UBA1845; family UBA1845; genus JAFGJQ01. The sequence goes on along the minus strand of JBPOIK010000144.1, from coordinate 20,372 downwards.
CCGCCGCGGCGACGGCAGGCGGTCCGCGAGAAAGACGACGATCGCGGGCCGAGCGCGTCGGAATGGGTCGTCCGCGAGAAGCCGACCTTCGGATTTGACGACATCGCCGGCCTGGAGGATGTGAAACAGGAAATCCGCCTGAAAATGATCTATCCGTTCTCCCACCCGGAACTGGCCAGGCAGTACGGCATTGCGGCAGGCGGCGGCGTGCTGTTGTACGGCCCGCCGGGCACGGGCAAAACGATGATGGCCAAGGCGGTGGCCCGGGAGCTGGATGCCGTCTTCTACCTGATCAGCCCGGCTCAGATTCTCAGCAAATGGGTGGGCGAGGCGGAACAGAACATCAAGAAGCTGTTTGACGCCGCCAAAGCCGATTCCAGGTCCATCATTTTCATCGACGAGGTGGAGGCGCTGGTGCCGCGGCGGCAGTCGGACGGCTCGACGGTGATGCAGCGCGTGGTGCCGCAGATTCTGCAGGAACTGGAGGGCTTTGATCGAACGGCCGACCGCGCGCTGTTGTTCATGGGGGCGACCAACAAGCCGTGGCTGCTGGATGAAGCCATGCTGCGGCCGGGTCGGCTGGACACCCGCGTCTACATCGGCCTGCCGGACGCCCCGGCCCGCTTCAAGCTGCTGGAGATCCATCTGGGCGATCGTCCGCTGGCCGAGGATGTGGATTTCGGGTCGCTGTGTGACCGCCTGGAGGGCCACAGCGGGGCGGACATCAAAAGTATCGCCCAGCAGGCGGCGGCCATTCCCTTCATGGAAACGGTGAGCGGGGCCGAGCCACGGCCCATCGGCATGGCCGATCTGCTGAAGGTGATCGACGCGAATCCGCCCTCCGTCAAGCCGTCGGACCTGGTCCGATTCGAGAAGTTCCTGGAATCGGGGCGATGAAACCAAATAGCGACTCGCGCACGGCGAATACCGGATGGGACCGTACGATCAGGCGATGACGACGCGGGGTGAACGCCATGGCGGGCAAGTTGAACCTGGAAGGCCTTTTTCGTGACGCCTCGGCGGTGGCGGCCCTGTTGCCGGCGTCCGAAGTGTTCGGCTTTCTCACACGAAGCGTTAACCTGCCGTCCGCGTGGGCGGCGCTGGCGTGTGACGAACACGGCGGACAGCGGCTCGTGTCGCCCGGGGCCGTTTTGAGTCGCGAAGGCGTCGATGAGGTCCTGCTGATCCGCGTCACGCCGCTGGACGTGCACATCAGCGAAGACGGGCTTCTTTCGCGGGATCGGTATCAGTGCCGCGCCGAGCTGGATGTGCGATTGACGCTGATTCCCGAACGAAGCGAAATGGGCCTGTTCCGCGGCGCACTGGTGGGCAGCGCGTCGCTCGTCCATCTGGACTCTCTGGCGCGTTACGTGCAGAGTCGGCTCCGAGAAACCCTCGTCCGGCTGGCGGGAGAATCCGACGCGGCGGCACTGGTGGACGGAGCGGCACAGGAGTCGTGGGGCCGGGCCGTCGCGGCCGCGTTGCAGCCGGCGTGTTTCCAGGCGGGAATGGCGCTGGACGCCGCCCCGCTCGTGCGGTTCGCATCCGCGACCCTGCACCAGGTGCGCGTCACCGAGGATCGGGCGGCGCTGCGCCGGGCAGAGCACCAGACGCGACGGCAACTGCAAGAGGCGCTGGAAGCGGCGCAGGCGGCACACCTGGACCACCTGGAATCCATGCTTACGCGGCTGAAAGGGCTGGCCGACGCCTCGCCGGATGTGGAACTGCCCGACCTGGTCCGGACGTTCTCCGAGCGAGAGCGGGGCGAACTGTACGGCGCCCTGTTCGCCACGGAGCCGGCGGGCACGGCATCCCGATGGATCGTGGTGGCCACCGGCGACGGATTGCACTTTTTCGCGGCATCCGCTCCGGACGAGCCCCAGCGGACCCTCTCCGTTGCGTCCGAGGTGGGGGGCGTGCGGAGCGTGCGGCATCTGCTGCCGGCCGACCCCCCCGGCGTGTTGATGGTGGGGGCTGCGCGAGGGCTGTACGAGTATTCCATCGAAGCGGCCGAGCCGCGGGCGGTGTTTCGGGCGGGCGGATCGCGCGAGGTGCGGGGCGGGTTCAACGCGGTGGCGCTTGCGGGCGAGCGCGTGTGGGGTTCGCACTCGGAGCTGGGGCTGCTGTGCTGGCATCGGGATCGTCCCGATGCGCCGCAGGCGGTCCTGGAGGCCCTGACGGGCCGGGCGCAGACGGTGCGCGGCGTGACGTTCCAGGATGGTCGGGTTTTCTGCGCGATCGATGCGGGTGTTGCGGCCGTTCCGGCGGACGCGCCGGACTCCGACGCGGTGCTGTACCGCGGAAGTCGGGCGATTCTGACGGCGCTGGCGGTGGCCGGGGGCGATGTGTTCGCAGGAAACGCGGAGGGTGAGATTCTGCATTGGCCGGTGGATGCGCCGGATGGGCCGAGCGTTCTTCATGCGGGCAACCGTCGCCCGGCGGAATCGATTCATGTGCTGCCGACCGCCGGCGTGGACCGGTTGTTCTTCACGGACACGTCCCTGGCGGTGCATGCCCGGGTGCGGGGCGACAGTTATGCGTGCCGGTACGAGGCCGGTGGCCAGACGCTGCGCCGGGTGGAAGTGGCGCCGGACCTTCTCGTGGCCATCAACGATGTTCGCGACCGGCTGATCTGCTGGCGGCCTTCGCAGCCGGTGCGGCCGAGCGCCGTGGTGCCGGTGTCGAGGCTCCTGCGTCGCTCCGTGCAGGACGTGTGCCTGGTTCCGCAGGCGTAATCACCCCTCCGAATCGGGTGGAGCGATGAGTCCCAGACGTTCCGCCTGGCCGGTGGTGATGCGGTTGGAAATCACCTCATTCGCTTCGTTGGTTTCGTGACAGAGCGGACACTGGCAGCCGGATTCGAGTGCGGCTTCGTCGGCCCGCACGATCTGGTGGCACCAGTCGCAGCGGAAGAACAGTGCGTGCGCAACGTGCTCCGGCTCCACCATGGACCCCAGCACGTCGATCTCCTCCCCGCAGTGCGGACAGGGTTGCGAAGTGCCCGCGACGGACGTGTGGAAGGCGGCCCGCTCGTCGCAGAACGGGCAGATGAGCACGATGGTGCTGTTGGCGGATTCCGGGGCGGCCTCGGCCTCCTCCGCCGGGATGCCAAGGAAGGCCTCGCAGCGCGGACATGACTGGGGGCGTCGGGCCTGTTCGGCCTCGAACGCCTGTACCTCGCCGCATCCGGGACAGGTCATTCGGATCGACTCGGACATTTTCCGTCTCCTGCTCGCGGGGTTCCGCGGGGGTCTTACTGTGCCACGGAAGACCGCTTTGGGCAACTCCGGGCGGCTTGACGATGGGCGGACGAATCGGACACGATACCCCTCGACCCGGTTGCCGCGCCACAGACCGGGCGGAGGGTGCATCCGCGATCATGAGCAAGACAGCCCCGACCGGCCATTTCCATCCGCCGCCGGCGCCGGCCGGAAACTGGGTAGACCGTGCCGTCGCCCGGGCGCCGGAGTTGCCGTATGTGGCGCCCTTTTTTGCGTTTTTGATTCTCATGTTCGTCGGGGGGCTGTTCGGGCCGCAGTGGCTGCCCTGGACGTACGCCTTGCGGACGTTCGGGGCGCTGGCGGTGGCGCTGCTGTTCTGGCGTCATTTCCCTCCACTGGGCCGGCCGCACCTGAGCTGGGCGCTGGTGTTCGGGGTGCTGGTAGCTGCGATGTGGGTGTACGTGCACAAGTGGTTCGCGGCGCAGCCCTGGTACGAGTCCACGCAGTTGATGGCCAAAGACGCCAGGAGCAGCGATTTCTACGATCCGTATGCACGGTTGGGGACGGGGTTGGCCTTCTGGCTCTTTCTGATCGTACGCATCGGCGGCGCCTCGGTGGTGGTGCCGATTGTCGAGGAGCTTTTCTGGCGCGGGTTCGTGCTGCGCATTTTCATCCGCTGGCATGCCTTTGCAAGCGTGCCGCTGGGCGCCTTCACGTGGCGGTCGTTCATCCTCTGTTCCCTGCTGTCCGCGGCGGAGCACCCCATGTGGGAGGTGGGCATTCTCTGCTGGGTGGTCTACAACCTGCTGTTCTACTGGAAGAAGAGCCTGCTGTTTCTCATCGTCACCCACGGAATCACAAATCTCGTTCTGTATACCTACGTGGTGATCGCCAAGGATTGGGTGTTCTGGTCCTGACGTACCAATGGGCCTGGCGCGCGGTGACGCACCTTCTCCAACGGCGGCTCCCGGGGGGGCCTGGCCACGACAGGCGCACCGCCGGACAGACGAGTGGCCGCTTTCTCTGGCGCCGCCGCTTCCGAGGCCTGCCGCTTGGAGTGCTTCAGTCGTACCACCTATGCAGGATATCCAGGATCAGGCGGGCGTCATCATCCTGCCACATGCTCCCGAACATCCGTGCTCCCCAGGAGTCGAGGTTGCCGAAAGACTCACGGCAGATGGCGGCAGCTTCCATGTATGCGCGCGTGTCCCGAATTCTCCCGATTATGGCTGGTGCTTGATCACTCTCATTCCGAGTTGTCATGGCCACTGCCCGGCAGACGTCCTGCGCATGCTTGCTGGCCGCGTTCCGCTGGACTTCCCGATAGTCCTCGTCGCGATCCGGGTTCTCTGCTCGCTGCCGGCGATCGCGCATCGCCGTGAGCTTCATGTTGCACCAGGTGACAGGATTGGGCACCTGGATCGCGACACCATCCAGTTCAAACGAGAATGCATGAAGATCAGCCCCGGCCGCCTCCGGGTTCTCCCGCCCGTGAATGCCGCTGTTGCCCAGGGAGGGGCTGTGTTTGACGCGTTTTCCATCGGTTCGCAGGTGTTTCTCGCCGGGTTCGGGTTTGTCTGAATGGAACTCCACGCGCAGTTCGCGGCCCTCGGTCAGCTTCTTCTGGAACTGCCATCGCGCGTTTTCTGGAGACTCCTCAAAACCACAGTCCCTCATCGCCTCCGCCATCCCCCTTTGCGCCTCTCGCGATCTCATGAGGTCCAGCCCTACAACGATGTCCACGTCTTTCGTGACGCGAAGCGTTGCGTTAAGCCACCGTTCCATCGGAACGGCGATCGAGACGGTGGCGTTCCGTGTGAGCCATCGCTGCTTGAGTATAAGACCATACCCTCCTACGAGCACCAAGGGGCTGCCTGCTTTCTGCAGTCCGCGCCAGAGCGGCTCGAATTCGGACCAGATGGGATCGACCGGGTTCTGATTCACGGCGTCAGCTCCTGGAGCAACCGCGCTCGCAGGTCATGAGCGGCTTCCCGTTGCCTTGCGTCACCGGCCTGAAGCTCCAGCCACGTCTGCAGCCGACTGGCCCACCGGATTCCCTTCTCGTCCGTCTCAAACGCGAAGAACACTCCCGACTCGCTCGTTTCCACGAGTTCGATATCCGCGAAGCTCCGTACGGGCTCCGGCTCTCCTTCCAGATGATCTTTCGCCAGCGACAGGTCCGACACCGCGATTATGAGAGGACCGCTCTGCCAGAACGTGACGTACCGAGCAGCGGACGATTCACCGGTGACCACCCAGCGCAGCCGGTTGTCGAAAGACAGTGCCGTCGCCCAGTTCGCCTTTGCCACGCGGAACGCTTCGCGGGATTTCACTCCCGCTCTGCTCCATCCTTCACCCAGCTTGTCCAGCAGCCGCAGCGGCTCCCGCAATGTAATGCTCCCCCCATCCTTCGTGACGATCAGATCTTCCTCCAGGGCTCGTACGGCCTTGGAGGCCTGGGACAGTGAAATCGCCGCCCCCCGCTCCTGAATCGCCGTCGTCAGACTGCTCAACGACTCCCAGCGTCGCTGGGTTAACAGCATCCGAGCGACAAGGGCGGAGCGGCCCGCATACGGGTTCATCAGCGGGCGTGAATCCCGATACTGGTTCGGCTGTCCCGTTCGAACCAGCCAGAGCCTTCCCGGCACGATCACCACGCCGTTTCCACACAGGTCCACTCCGCTGACCAACTGCTGTTCCAGCTCGGCTACCCGCTCTGCTGAGAGATACGGGATCTGGATCATCGGGTGCTCGTTGTCCCGGACCGCCGCCTTTGCCTGTGCCACCGCCAACTGCACTGATCGCGGCGTCGAGTTCGCCTTGCTTTCCACTGCAAAGCGGAATGCTGTGTCTTCGCCCGGCACGCCCACCTCAATGCGGGCGTCCACCCCGCCGGATGGACTCTCTGCGGCAAACTTGCGCACCACCAGCGGCGGTAGCAGGATGGAACCCACCTCAAGGCGGGACAGCATCTGTGATTCAGTGATTTCCTTGCCCATGCGGCCTATCTCGTCCGGGAAAACGCCAAATGATGAGAAACCATATACGGCATTTCTCAAAATAGCAACATTTCTCGACTGGGAAAATGGCGCAAAAGAAGAAAACATCTTTGTGCCATAGGAGCCAAAGAAGCACGTAATCTACGCAGCCACACGTACTTAACTGGATGCGCTGATCACGGAATCGGCATTCAACATGGCGGCCGGTCACGTTGCCGCGCGGCGTCCAACTCCTCCCACTTGGGGAAGCTCGAAGCGATCTGCAACGCACTGCCAGAAAAAAGGTTGCAGCGATACCTGCCCGATCCGGGAATTCGGCGAACTGACCCTCGCGAACGTCCGATAGTACCGGCGGCCGTGCGAACTACAAACGGCGTGAGGAGTGCCTGCGGAATGTCCTGGATCGGACAGAGTTACTACAGGATTGCCGCCACCCGTGCGGGGCAGACTGTTCTGCGGACGGGGCTGGCCGGCCTGCGGGCGTGCGGAGTGCTTCGTCCGTTTCGGCTGCCGCTGGAGGTTCTGGCGCTGGACCACCCGCTGGCCGCGGAGCTTCTGCGCCTCTGGTCGCGCATTCACTGGGCCGGCACGGACGGGATGATGCCGCCGGAGCAACTGCTGGCGGTCGTGCGATTGGCTTACGAATGCCCCGCGGAAGGCGATACGGTCGAGCTCGGCGCCTGGGTGGGCCTGACCACCGTGCATCTGGCGGCCGCCTGCCAGGCCCGCGGTCGGGGCGACGTGTTCGCGGTGGACACATTCGCGGCAACCAAGGAAGGCGGCGCCACATACGCCAGCGCCGCCAAGTATGGCGGCGGTACCCTGGCGAAGTTCCATGAGACCGTTCGTGCGTCCGGAATGGAGGCCCGTGTCCACACGCATGTCGGGCTCACCACCGAGATGGCAGATCGCCATTGCGGCCGGCCGATCCGGTTTCTGTTCATCGATGCGGACCATTCCTACGACGGCGTGAAGGCCGATTTTGAAGCCTGGTCACCATACGTTGCGCCCGGCGGTTTCATCGTCTTTCACGATTATGCGATTCCGGATGTCCAGCGATTCGTGGACGGGCAGGCGAGTCGGCAGTCGTGGGTGACGCCGCGCCCGGGGCAGGTCGACGCCAATGTCTTCGCGATCACGAAGGACGGCGAACCAGCTCCCGCTCCACGAGCGTCATCTCGACCCGCGTGTGCATCCGCGGCGCCCTGCGTCCGATAAGCACGGACGACGGAGCCGTAACCCGCCGGCCCGATAAGCAAGTGAATCTCGCTTTCCGAACCGCCGATAAACCATTGGTTTGTGCGGAAATCGCTCCGCGCTTGCGCAGTCTTGTGAAGGGTCCTGAGCCAAAATGAAGGTCTCCGTGGTCATGACGGTGCTGAACGACCGGGCCGGCTGCGCGGCGGCGCTGGAGACCCTGTTGCGCCAAAGCCGTGCTCCCGACGAGGTCGTCGTGGTGGACGGCGGGTCGACGGACGGCACGCGGGAGTATGTCGCGTCGCTGGCCGGCGTCCATCCGCACCTTCGGCTGATGGTGGCGCCGGACTGCAACATCGCCGCCGGTCGTAACCTGGGCATCGCGGAGGCCGCCGGGCCGATCATTGCCACCACGGACGCCGGCTGCCGGCTCGATGCGCACTGGCTGGAGAAACTGGTTCGGCCGTTCGAAAGCGACTCGCCGGTGGACGTGGTGGCGGGCCTGTATGCGATAGAAGCCCATTCGGTGCTGGAGCGCGTGGTCGGACTGGCCACCATGCGCGGGCAGATGGAGCCTGTGAACCCGGCCACCTTCAACCCGTCCGCGCGGTCCATGGCGTTTCGCAAGGACGTGTGGGCGCGGGCCGGCGGCTTTCCGGACTGGCTGTACACCTCGGAAGACACGCTGTTTGACCTGCGATTGCGAAAGATGGGGGTGCGGTGGGCACTGGGGGACGGCGCCGTGGTTCGCTGGCGGCCGCGGTCATCACTGCGATCGATCGGCCGGCAGTTCTATCTGTATGGCCGGGGCCGGGGACACACGCAGATCGAATCGGGCGATTACGTCTATCACCTGCGCAACCTGGGCCTGCTGGCGGGTCTGGTGGCGGTCGGTTTCTGGCAGCCTTGGGCCTGGGCGCTGGCGGCGGTCGCGTGGAGCTACTTCTGCGTGTGGGGTTTCCATCGACGGTGCTGGACGATATCGCGACATCTCGGGAGCCGGCGGGCGTACGCCTTGGGGATGCTGGTTCTCTGGACTGTGATGCTCGGGGGGGCGGCGGGGTACGTCACCGGCACTTTCCAGCGATGGCGGCGACCGGCCGTCTTCCGCGGTCGTATGGCGGCGTACATGGCCGGGGAGGACGCCGGGTGACGCACCCCGCGGCCCCAATCCGGCGCCGTCGCTCGCTGCTGTGCGTCGCCTACGCATTCCCCCCCATGCTGCGCAGCGGAACGCATCGGACGCTGGCGTTTGTCCGACACCTCGATGGCCGTGGATGGGACTGCACGGTCATTACGGTCGAGCCGGACGGCGAGCCGGTGGATCCGGCTTTGCTGGCCCGCGTTCCGGCCGGCACTCGCATCGTCCGCACGTCCTGGGCGCCACTGACGGAGCATCTGAAGCGTCTGTGTGGTCGCAATGCGCGGCGATCATCCGCGCGCGACAAAGATCCGGCACGAGCCGCGTCCGGGCAGGCCACCGGCGTTCGCCGCGGTCTGCGGGACTGGTTCTCACGCCTGTTGCTGACGCCGGATTCGCGGCTGGGCTGGGTGGTTCCCGGCCTGGCGGCGGCGGGTGGCCGGAAGGTGGACGCGGTGTACTCCACGTCGCCGTTCGCCAGCGCACATTTGATTGCCCTGCTGGCCGCGGCCCGGATGCGTCGGCCGTGGGTGGCGGACTTTCGGGATCCGTGGGGCGGCAATCCGTTCCGCGATCTGGGGTATGCGTCGCTGGCCGCGTGGGATGGTTTTCTGGAGCGTCGGGTGCTGCGTGGCGCGAGCCGCATCGTCTGCAACACGCCGACCCTGCATCGTGAGCTGGTCCGCCGGCTGCCCTGGACGGCGGCGAAATCGGTGACGCTGCCCAACGGGTATGACCGCGACACGATCGAAGCGACCGATCCGATCCGCGACTTCGGCGAAGGCGCTTTCGTGCTGATCCACACGGGAAACTTTTACGGCAAGCGCAGCCCGATTCCGCTTCTGCGGGGTCTGAGACGAGTCGTTGAGCAGGATGCGGAGATTGCCCGGCGGGCACGGATCGACTTCGTGGGGGATCCGACCTACGACGGGCGGCCGATCGCGCGGCTGGCGGAAATCGCGGGCGTGGCCGACCACGTGCGGATTCTGGGCGTCCGGCCTCACGCGGAGGTCATGGGCCGGCTGCGCGGAGCGGACGCGTGCGTGGTCGTCGGGCTCGACGGCCCCGGCAGCGCGTTGCAGGTTCCCAACAAGCTCTACGAGTATCTGGCGGTCCGCCGTCCCATTCTGGCCCTGGCCCCGCGCGAGGGCGCGATTGCGGATGTGCTGTCCGACGCCGTCGCCGACCACCTGGTGTGCTCCGTGCGCGACGAAGGGGAAATCGCCCTGGGGATCGAGCGAATGGTGCGGCGTGGCGGCGGATTCGTCGAGAGGGCCTGGGCGAGGGTGGATCGGTATGACCGCCGCCACGCGGCGGAGATCCTGGCAAGGATTCTGGACGAACTGACCGGCGCTCGCTCGCCCGCGCAGCGGACGCATGAGCGCGTCACAGCGTCGTGGAAGGGCGTGGCATGCGCATCGTAACACGAACCGGCTCGCGGATCGCGGCCTTGGGGATCGCGGCGTATGCGATTCTGATCGGCGGCATTGCCTGGGTCGGTGGCGATCCGTTCTACAACAACGACGAATCACGGCAGCTAATGACGGGCGCATTCTGGTGTGACGTCTTCACCGAGTGGCCGATCGACGATCCGGCCGGTTTTGCGAAGCGATACTTCGCCCAGTATCCGAACCTGGGGCTGCTGGTCAGTCCGCCGTTGTTCTACTGCATGGAAGGCGCGGCGTTCCGCGTGTTCGGCGTGGGCCCGACGCCGGCCCGGGTGCTGCTGGGACTGTTCACGGCGGGTTTCCTGATCGGCTGGTGGCATTGGGTTCGGGCGTACATCGGCACGGCGGCCGCCACCTGGACGACGCTCATTGTCGGGCTGATCCCCGACCTGTTCGAATTGTCCGGCCACGTGATGCTGGAGGTTCCCTTTCTGGCCTGGATGGTGGCATCCGTGCTGGCGTTTCGCCGCTATCTGCGGACGCAGCGCGGGCTCTGGCTATGGGCGGCGTGTGCGGCGGCGGCGGCGGTCGGCCTGACGCGCTTTCATGCGCCGATCGTGCTGGGCCCCCTGGCGGCGGAGTTTGTGGCGGCGCGGCGCTGGAGACTGCTACTTCAACCGCGATTCTGGCTGCCGGTGTTCCTGGCGGCCGCGGTTTGCGGCACGTATGGCTTCCTGAACCTCTCGTACTATCAGACGTGGCATACCTTGCTGGCCAGTAATGGGTTCGGCTCGCCCGCCCTGTTGTCCGGGAAAATCCTGCGATCGCTCGGCGTGGCGCCGATGATTCTGACGGTCGGCGGGTTGGGGGCGGTGCTGGCGGTCCCCCGGGCGCGGCGCGGCGCGGCCTGGCCCGTGGTTGCCTGGTTCCTCGCCACCGTCGTGATGTGGCTGTGCATATCGTACCAGCCGGTCCGGTACCTGGCGTACGCCTGGCCGGCAGGTGTGGCTCTGGGCCTGGGCGTCGTGTTTCTCTACGCCGACCAGTTCGGCCGGCGCCGGACGGCTCACATGCTGGCGGCGGTGGCACTGGTCGCGACGGCGTGGGAGACATACGCCAACTTCCGACCGGGCCTGCATGGGTACGCCCGGGCGGCGGAACAGGCGATGGCCGCCTCGCAGACCGGCCGGCTGTTCATCCACGGTCGGCAGGATGGGGTGTTCATCTGGCAAGTGCGCCGGCATGATCCGGACTTGCGCCACGCGGTGTTCCGCGCCAGCAAGACTCTCTCCTCAGGCGAGCCGGACGCCAATAAGGACTACCGCCCCTTGCTCGAAAGCCCGGAGGCGATGCTGGATCAGCTCGAGGCGCTGGGCGTCGACGTGGTCGTGTCGGAAGACCGGCCGGAGATCAACCATCCGGCCTATCACACGTTCCTGCGGTTGCTGTCTTCGGATCGGTTCGAGCCGATAGGCCGCGTGGATCTGGAGAATGCCGATGGCCGCATCGCGGCCCGGACGCTGACGATCTATCGCTTTCGACGTCATCGGCCTGTGTCGGACCACGTGGCGTTACCGCTGACCGCGCTGGGGCCGGATTTCGTACTGGAGGCGGACCTGTCGCGCCCGTTGCGCGGCTGGAGAGAGCATGGGCCCGCCCGCTATCGAGCGGCGACGGGCGGCGCCGGATCGGACGCGGCGGGAGGGCCGGGATGACAGCAGGCCGACATCCTCTTCCCCGGATTCTCCACGTGCTCAACGCGCTGGATGCCGGGGGCATGGAACGCACTCTGCTTTCTCTTGTGGCAGGCACGAGCGACCGATTCGATCACGTTATCTGCACGTTACGGAGGCCGGGTCCGTTGGCCGACCGTCTGCCGGTCGGCGCGACACTGGTATCGCTGGGCGTGCGGGCCGAGCGGGCGTCGGCGGCGTGGCGGCTGGCGCGTGTCGTTCGGTCGTACCGACCGGCCCTGATTCACGCCCGCGGTTGGGGCGTCTGGGCGGACGCGGCGCTGGGCGGCGTACTGGGCGGCCGACCGCCGTTGATTCTCAGCTTTCACGGCTTGCAGTCGGACGCGGGTTTCGGTCGGCGTGATCGATTGCGCGCTCTGTGGCTTCGGCGCGTCTGTCGTCGGTATGCGTGCGTCTCCCGCGCCGGGATCCGACAGCTTGTGGAGGAACTGGGCATTCCATCGTCGTGGATCACGTGGCTTCCCAACGGCGTGGACACGGATCGTTTTCATCCGTTCTCCGACGACACCCGCGCCGAGGTTCGGGCCGCACTGGGCCTTCCGCAAGACGCCTTCGTCGCCGGGACGGTCGGATCGCTCACGCCGGTCAAGGACCACACCTGCTTCCTGCACGCCTTGCGGCAATGCCGCGAGGCGGGACGGGTTATCCACGGATTGATCGTCGGCGACGGTCCCCTGCGGGCGAGCCTGGCAGAGCAGGTTCGACAGGCCGGCATGGAGGAGTTCGTGCGTTTTGCGGGCCGGCGCGACGACGGGCCGCAGTTGCTGGCCGGCATGGACCTGTACGTCTGTTCGAGTCGGTCCGAAGGGATGAGTAACGCCGTATTGGAGGCGATGGCGGCCGGGCGGCCGGTGGTGGCGACGGAGGTGGGCGACAACCGCTGGTTGTTGGACGACGGGCGGGCCGGCGTGTTGGTTCCCCCCCGCGAACCGCGGCGACTGGCCGGCGCGATCGGTGAGTTGGCCGCGGATGAGGCAGTCCGCCGCTCTCTCGGCCAGGCGGCTCGTCGCCGTGCGTGCGAGCAGTTCACGTCTGCCGACGTACGGCAGCGTCACGTCGCGCTATACACCTCGGTTCTGGATGATGTCAGCCGCCCACAGCGCAGACCGACTCCCGTTCTTCCGTGTGGACTGCGCCTTCCGTGAAACGCGGCGGGGGATCCTCGCGCACGGTCTCTCCGGTTTTCCAGGCGCCGCAGATAGCCAGGCCCGCGTGCCAATCCACGGTGTAACGTGACGTGATGGCGGCAAAATGGTCTCGGTAGTCGTCCAGGGTGTTCTGCCAGATTTCCGTGGCCGACCGGTGGCCGGACAGGTTCGTCACGATGATCAGAACGAAGAGTCCGCCCGGCCGGACGTATCGCAAGAGGCAGCGGGTCGTCTCGTGTACGCCGGGGTCTGAGAGATCGTAATGATAGAGCCCACAGCCGCGGGTGACGACCACGTCGAAGCTTTCCGTGGGCACGGGCAGCGGCTGACGGACGTCGGCGCAGTAGTACTTGTGTCCAGGGTAGTGTTCGCGGGCCCAGCGGATGCCGGTTTCGGATCGGTCCACGCCGATGCAATGGAGGCCCATGCGGTTGAACAGGTGGGTGTGAAACCCGCAGCCGCAGGCGGCCTCGAGCACGCGGGCCCCGCGGGGGATGCCGAACCGGCGGATGAAGTGGCGGCGGTGCCACCACCATTCCCGCCAGAAAGAGTATTTCCAGCCGCCGTCGGCATAAAACGTCTCGTAGTGAGTGGATTCCTCGTTATACATGGCGACTCCCGGGGGTTGCGGGGTTGTGCCGCGATCGGCGGGACCGCGACATCGACCCTTCGCCGTGTTATCGGAAACGGCGGCGGCGCGAGTTGAGGCTGGGTGCGTCCGATAACCCGGGCGGCGTGCGTTCGCTTGCGAAGATAGATTCAGGGAGCCGAACCGGCTCCCGATAACTTCTGCAAGGGCCACTGTGCCGACGGGTTGGCTGCGCATTGCCCGAACGTGCCGGCGGCCGGACGATCGGTCCGGGGCGCCGCGAAACACGTGAGCGTTGCACGAATGACAAAGGAGCATCGCCGCTCATCGTCCACCACGCGGAATCGATCGGCCCCCGCAGAGCCGCGGGAGCGGGTCGTGGACGATTCTCCGCTCGCACAGGCGCAGCACACGGTGGGGGAAACCCTGCGGGTTCTTATCCTTCGGCGCTGGGCCTTCTTCGTGCCCTTCTGCGTGGTGGCCACGCTGGCCGCGCTGATCAGTCATCAGGTGCCCCGGAAATACAGCGTCACCACCACGGTCGAGCGGCGCGACAACCCCGTACTGCAAAGCCTTCCCGCGAACACCACCATCCGGCTGGTGAAGGACAGCCGGCCCACGGTCGCGCGCGAGCTTTGCGACACCCGCCTCATGGAGGACGTGCTCGACGACATCGGAATGACGGCGTCGTTTCCGCGCGCGCCCGGCGGAGAGCTGACGGCGGAAGGGCAGCAGGCCCGGCGATCTCTGGCCGCGCGGTACGTTGCGGGCGTGTCCGTGGACGTCAAATCGTTCGCAGGGGACACGTCGTTCGACAACATCACGATATCCTGCGACGGCCAGGATCCTGCGCATCTGGCCGATGTGTGCAACGCCCTGCGGGACCGCTATATCACCCAGACGCGAGCGAAAATGACGCAGCGGCTGACGGAAACGCGCGAGTATTTCCACGAACAGGCCGTCGCATGCCAGACGCGGATCGCCGACCTGAACCGCGCCCGACTGGGCCGCGCGCTGGACAGTTCACTGGCGGACCTGGCCGATCCGCAATCCGTCGCGAACCGCCTGCAGCGTCTGCGGAGCGAACGGGACGTTCTGCTGCGCGAACGCGACGATCTGGAAGTCCGCATCGAAGCCCACGAGGACAACCTGGGTCGGCTGCATCAACTGGCCGGCCGCCGACGCGGCGAGACGGCGGCGGGCGCGTCCGCGCCGTATCGCAGCCCGCAGGCCGTCCGGATGCAGAGCGAAATCGAGGAAATCGACGCGCAAATCCACCGCGAACGCCAGGAGAACAAGAAAACATCGCGGCACCCGGACGTGGCGGAACTCCTGCGCAAAAGGGAAATGCTGGCGCAGCGGCTGTCCCGGCAGGAGGAACTCGACGCCCTGGCCGCGGCGGCGACACCGGCCCTGGGATCGGCCGCCGCGTCGTTGCCCTCGACGGGCAGCGACACGTTGCTGGCGCAGGTTTCCAACCTGGAGATGGAGCTCAAAACGCTTCGCAACCAGCTCCAGCGGACGACGCGCTCCCTGGAGGTGGTTGAGGCGGACGTGAAGGATTTTGAAGCCCGAAAAAGCGAGGTGTTCGAGAACTTCCAGGCCCGCGAGGACGTGTCCGACGCCCTTCGGACGGCTCAGCAGGAGTATCTGGTCTACCAGGCGACGCTTTCCAAGCTGGATACCCTGCTGACGGCGGACGAGAACGAACGGGCGATCGGTTTCACCGTGCTCGCCCCGGCGCGGGCGGCCATGGCGCCCAGCAGCCCGCAGCCGAACATGGTGCTGATGGTCACGTTGCTGCTGGGAACCATCTGCGGCGCGTGCGGCGTGCTGCTGGCAGAGATTTTTGATCGGTCATTCCACACCACGCGGCAGGTCACGCGGAGCGTGGGCCTCAGCGTTCTGGAGTGCATCGACGAGATCGTGACCGCCGCCGACCGGGCGCGACAGTTCCGGCGACGCGTGCTGCTGACGCCGGTTGTGGTCGTGTTCATGCTGGCGGCCGTCTCGGGCAGCAACGCCATGGCCTACCTGAGCCTCAAACGACCGCAGACCTACCACAGCCTCCGCCGCACGCCGGAGAGAGTCTGGAACCAGGTCGCCGGATGGTGGCCGTCGTCGGGCCCGGCCCGGGCGGAAGCCGACGAGCCCGTGCGGTCGCATCCGCGCGCGGTTCCGGAGGGTGCGGTGCGCCTGGCCAGCCGGCCGGATCTGGCTTCGGACGATCTGCTGTTTCAGGGAATGCTGGACCCGTCGGCTTGTCAATCGTTCCCGCCCGAACCGTTTCGCCTGTTGCCGCCGGCGCCTCCATCGGAGCATCCGCGGTAGCATCCGATAACGCGGTCCTTTCTTTGATCACGAACCCCCCGATCGTTTCGTAAGTCGCGCGGCGTCCACTCCGATAGATAAGTGAGCACTCCGGCAACCTGTTGTAACAGGAGGAGATCCATGCCCCGTACCGGGGAGCACCATCCGGCCGCGCAGGCTTCCGCGAAGCGGTCGGCCGAGCTTGTGACGGCCGTACGGCGATTCTTCGAACGACGGCACCGGCTGCGACAGGCAATCGCCCTTCTGAACAAGGGTCGGCACGGCGAGGCCGCCGAGTGTTTCGCGGCGCTGAGTCGGGCGCGTCCCTCCGACGCGTCGCTGGCCACCTGTCTGACGGCATCGCTGCATGGCGCGGGTCGGCACGCGGAGGCGGTGGACGCCAGCGCAAAGGAGTTGGCGCTTCATCCGACCGACGACGAAGCCTGCGTCCGACACGCCTGGGCCCTGTGGCACGCGGGTCGGCCGGACGCGGCCCTGATCGCCCTTCGTGAGCGGCTGTTGAAGCAGCCGGACCGGGCGGAGTTGCATTATCAGTTGGCGACGCTTCTGGCCTCGGCGGATTCGCCGGACGAGGCGGAGCTCCACTTCCGACGGGCCGTCGTACTGGACGCGGACCATGTGGACGCCCTGGTCGGCCTGGCCCTGTGCGAAGGCGCGCGGCGCCGGACGTCCAACGCGCTTCGGCACCTGACACGGGCCCAACGGCTTCGTCCGTCCGATGCCCGAATCAACCTGTTGCTGAGCCTGGCCGCCCAGGCAGCCGAGCAGATGGGGCTGGCCGATCCCGTGCAGGCGGCGCTGCCGGACGGGCCGGCCGGCGAGGCCGAGGCCGTTGAACAGCTCAGCCGGGTCATCGAGGCAGAGCCGGATTTTGTGGACGCCTTTCTGTCTCTGCCGCCGGACGATCTGGACGACGAGGTGTTCGGGCTGCTGGCCGAGACGCTTTCCCATGCGCTTCGCCGCCAGCCGGAGCACGCGGATCTCTACTGCCACTGCGGCCGCGTGCTGGAGCGGCTGGGCCGGCGCGGCGAGGCCATCGCGATCACCGAGCAGGCGGTGAGGGTGGATCCGGGATGCGTCCGAGCGCTGATCCAGTTGGGGACTCTGTACGGCCAGACCAACCGGCTCGACGACGCGGCCGGTCGGCTGGAAGAGGCGATCGCCCGCGGAGCGGCCTATCCCGACGTGTACCTGCTGCTGGGAGATCAGTATCGCCGGTCGGGTCGGACGGACCGGGCTCGCTGGGCGTACCGGCAGGCGTTGCGACTGAACGATCAGTTCGCGGCGGCCCAAGAGGCCCTGGCGTCTCTGGCGAACGTGGAGGTCGCGGCGGTTCAGGCCTAGCACCCCGGGGCAAGGAGACTATGTCGTACCTGCTGGAGATTCTGGGCCGCGGATTGCTGTGCGAAATGGCGGCGGCGTTTCGTCGCTCTCTCGCGGACGATCCGAACGTGCCTTCGGCCGAACTGCGGCAACGGGCGGCGGATTCCCCCGATGACCTGGAGGCCGGTCGTCGATGGGGCGCCCGCTGCCTGGCCGAGAAGAACTTCGTGAGGGCTCGGGACGTGTTTCGCCACTGCGTCGCCCGGTTCCCCGACGACGTGACCTCGCGGGCGGGTCTGGCCTGCGCGTTGGACGAACTGGGCGAGATCGAGGAGTGCATCCAGAACCTGCGCGCGGCGCGACGGATCGAGCCCCAGGACGGCCCGCTGCTGTTTGCGCTGGGCTATGCCAACGAGAAGGCCGGCCACACGCGGGACGCCGTCGAGGCGTATCGGGCGGCGGTGCATCACGCTCCACACCTGCGCAACAGTCACGAACGTCTGGCGGCCATCTATCTGAAACAGGACGACTACGAACGGGCGATCGACCACTACGAGCACCTGTGCCATTCCGAGCCGGGCGACGTATCGCTGTCCTTGTCGCTGGCGAATCTCTATTCCCAGGTGGGGATGTACGACGAGGCGATCCGGCGGTACCAGTTTGCGCTGTCGATTGATCCGGAGAACTGGGAAACCCGCAACGACCTGGCCGATGCCTACGAGGAGGCCGGCCTGTTCCGGGAGGCTATCGACCAGTTGGAGAAATCGCTGGCCGGGCAGACGGACAGCCCGGACACGCATCTGCGGCTGGGCGACCTGTACGCCCGCATCGGACTGGACGAATACGCGCTGAAGCATTACGAACGGGCAGTGCAACTGCATCCCAACTACCTGGAGGCGAGCATCAAGGTCGGCACCGCGAACCTGCGGCTGGGTCATTACCTGGAAGCCGCCCAATGGTTCAACAAAGCGGTGGAAATCAACGATCGGCTGCTGGCCGGATACGTGGGGCTGGCCGTAGCGCAGTACGAGCTCGGGGACCTGGCGGAGGCGAACGCCAGCCTGGACCTGGCCCTGGGCGCCGAGCCCAACAGCACGCTGCTGTTTTCCGAGATGGCCCGTCTGCAGCTTAAGATGGGCGCGGCGCGGGAGTCGAGGCGATATCTCGATTCGTTCGAGTCGCACCCGTCGTCCCGGCGGGGCACCGATCCGGGAGTGGATGATCTTGTGGCCCGTCAGATCGACCGGCACCGGGAGGCGATCCGACAGCGCCCGAACCACGCCGACCTGCACTACCGGCTGGGCCTGCTGCTGCGGCATTGCAACGAGACGAGCGAGGCGATTCGGTGCTTCCGGCAGGCGTTGGCGATCAATCCGACCTACGTCAAGGCGCTGATCAAGCTGGGGCTCTGCCTGAAGGAAAGCGGACAGCTTGATGCCGCCGTCGAGCCGCTGCGGCGGGCGGCCGAACTGGAGCCGCACGATGCGGACCTGCATTACGCGCTCGGGCTGATCTTCGCCGACCAGCGCAAATTCGCGCTGGCCATCGAACAATTCGAAACCGCCTTGTCCCGCGATCCCGGGAATATCGACTTCCATGCGAATCTGGCCCTGGCCCTGCAGAACATGGGTCTGGTGGACCGGGCCGCCGCCAGTTGGCAGACCCTCTGCGACATGCTCCCCGAAACCGCCGCCGGCCGCGCCCTGCTCCGCCAGGCGACGCAGTCGGACGAGGAATAGGCCGGCCGGACAGAACCCTCCGCACCCGGTGTGTACCCATCCTCGCTCCCGCCCCGGCTGTGCCGCCGAAGGAGCCCGCAAAGCGGGACCGCAAAACGGGACATCGGCTATTCGCGCCTGACTCCAGACCCCGGACGGCAACACGCGGACGGAGGCGTGACGAGCAGTACCGGCGCTGTGTCCCCCTCGGGCAGGCCGGCTTGCGCCTTTGGCGCACCAACGGCCGGGTTATTCTTCGTCCGATTGTATCCCGACAGGGCCGGGCGCCGCTTTGCCACGCGCTTTCTTGCGAAAACAGGCGATCGCGCAAACCATGCACACGGCGACCAGACTTGCCGGGAAACAGGGCGATGTGGTATACGGCAGCAAGAAAAACAGGCCGATTTTCGCCCGCTTATAGGTGACCCAGCGAAATCCGCTCGGCGACAACGGGAGATCGGTGCGCCATGCAATCACAATCGGTCCGTGCCGTGGTATGGTTCATCCTGCTTGTTGGAGTGATTGGTTCCATTTTTGCTTGGTACATCCATTTCGAGGAAGGACCGGTGAACCTCGCGGCGTTGTTCGGCATGCCGGCTCTCGCCGTGGTCTCCCTGGTCGCGATAGTGCGCCATGCCAGGCGCAAGAACCCACTGGGCGTGCCAGATTATCTCCAGCAAATGGGTGTACGGTACTTCGAACGCAACGGTCTGTGTTTCGCCGTGCTGCTCAGTGTGGAAGAAGGTCTGCCGTGGATCAGCATCTACTACCAGAACCGGTACGATCAACCATGTACCGGAACCATCGTCGTCAAACCGCCGACTGGGTGGTGGATCGCCCGCAAAGGGCTTGTCTCCATCCAACAAACGGTCAAAGCAGGTCCGGCTGCGTTCGGGGTGGTGCGTGTGCCATGGCCCATTCCCGCACGGCACCAGGGGAAACTCCAGTGCCTGACGGTCGGCGCGACGGTTTCCTATCCGAACGGTCGAGGACAACTCCTTCGCCTCAAGGAAGGCCTGCGCGTGGGGCCACACACAGAACGGGACAATGGCTGGGCGGATCTGATCGTCCTGGTCATCAGCCTTGGCATGGTCAGCCTGTCCAAGGCGGCGCAGGTAAGGTTCAGACTGCCCAAAAAGGTCATGGAGGAAATACCGGCGGGCCTTGCGGCGGAATCGCGCCAGCTCTGGCAGCTTGGTGACGAAGTCCCCCCATTGAATTCCATTCTTCAAGACATAGCTCAATCGCCCAGGCACCAATAGCGCCCTTGCTCCTGGGCGAACGATCCCCCCTTGCGCTTGTAGGAGCAGCCAATCGGACAGCTCACATCACACGCCGCGTGCAACGTCTTTTGGTGAACGAATGAGCTGGACAATCCAGTCATGCGTGACGAGAATGTGATGTCGCGTGTTCAACTGCCTCGAAAGTTCACAATAGTGTCGCCGGGCGGGTTAAACTAGGCCACGCATGGGCGGGTTAAAACCGGCCAGTTTTCCTTCCGTCCATATACCTCATCTCACGGGTTCTCGGCAAGTCTTGTCGCCCCGCACGTCGCTTTTATGC
>JBPOIK010000120.1:0-7332 GCA_052034525.1 Planctomycetota bacterium | reverse complement strand
AAACACGAACGGCTTGACACCGCAGAGACCGTCAGATGGGTTCATTGAGGCAGGTGGCGCGCCCCCGGACGCCGGCGAGGGGGGCCCGGCAACTCAGTACGGATACGCGGACCCGTTACCCGATCTGTCGGAGTGGATTCCAGAACATATGCACTGCTGTCCGGGCAACAAGGCGGACAATGCGTACCATGTGGTGACGGCCGACGGCGTCGGCGCCACGGCCGTTCTTGATGGCGTGACCATCACCGGCGGCTACGCCGACGGCGACGCCCCCAATCACCACATTGGCGGCGGGATTCGTTGCGACAACGCCGCCGCCCCCACCATCCGCCACTGCATCATCGAGTGCAACGCGGCGGTGAACGGCGGCGGGATCATGGCCCGGTATAACGCCGCTCCCACCATCTCGCAGTGCATCATCCGGTACAACATGTCCGTCCCGTCGGCAGGCCAGCCCGCGCCCACCGGCGGAGGCGGCATGGCCAACTACCTGGCCAGCTCCGTCCTGACGGACTGCACATTCATCTCGAACAGCAGTCTGGGCACCGCAGGGGCGGGAATGCAGATCGGCGAAAGCAGTCCCACCCTCAACCGCTGCACGTTTCAGGCCAACGAGGCCCCCAACGCGGGCGGCGGCGTGGCCGTGATCAACGGCGCCAAGCCGACGCTGCGCGACTGCACGTTCATGACCAACGAGGCCGTCTCCGAGGGCGGCGGACTGGCCGTCACGGGTAGTGCAACCCATGCGAAGCTGGTGCAGTCCACCTTCACCGGTAACGAAGCCTCAAGCGGCGGCGGCTTGTCGGTTCACTCCGGCCAGGCGACGGTGGTCAACTGCCGGTTCCTGGGCAACCAGGGGCAGTATGGCGGGGGGGCCTTCGTGCTGGGTGGAACCACGGCCTTCACCAACTGCGCGTTCAGTGGGAACCAGGCCACTACTAGTGGTCCGGTTGCCGCAGGCGGCGGACTGTGCGTTGTGAATAACGGCAGCGCGGACGTGACCAACTGCACGTTCTACGGCAACGTGGCGGATGCGGAGGACTCGTACGGCGGCGGCATCTATCTCAAGTACGCGCTGGCTACCGTGACCAACACGATTCTATGGGCCAACGTCGCCGAATTCGACGACCAATTGCACGTCCCGCCGATCGCAGCGTGCTCTCTGACCTACAGTTGCGTGCAGGGCTGGACTCAGGGTGACACGGGCAACACCGCCGCCGACCCGGCCTTCCTCGATCCGTACGGCCCAGACGGCATCTTGGGCACGGCCGATGACGACTTGCGGATTGGGGCCGGCTCCTCCGCGATTGACGCCGGGTTCAGCGGTTTCCTCCCCGCGGACGTGTTTGATCTGGACCGCGACGGGGATACGGAGGAGGAACTGCCGCTGGATCTGGGGCGGGGCAAGCGCATGATCGACGACCCGGCCACTCCCAATGGCCGGTACGGCGCGCCGGTCGATCCGTTCCTGCCTCCGGTGGACATGGGTGCCTATGAGTTCAACCCCTTCAGCACGGGCACGGCCAGCGGGCCGCCGCGGGCCTGGGAGGGCGGCATGGGGGTGGGGGCCGGCGCTACGGTCAGCCTGCTCACTGGCAACCTGAGCACGGCCATGCCGATCGTCGGCTGGTCCGGGCGCGGGCCGTCGCTGAGCATCGTGCTGTATCATAACGCGGCGGACACGCAGTCGTTGCTGGACCTGGCGGCCTCGTCCGGCGTTCGGCTCGGGCCGGGTTGGAGCATTTCGTACAGCGGACAGGTGATGGCAGCGGCCGGGACGAACCCCAGCCCCGTCCGTGTGATCGAGGATGATGGAACGCAGAACGTGTTCACCTGGAACCCGGTGACCGGCATTTACGTGGCCCCGGCGGGCGTGTTCGACACGCTGGAACAGAAAGCCGATGCCGCCGGCTGGACGCTGACACGCGCAAGTCAATCATACCGGGAGTTCGACGCGAACGGGCGACTGACGCAAGTGGTCGACGCAGCCGGCAACGCACTGACCATCAGCTACAGCGTCACCACCGGTCGGATGGAGACAATCACGGACGCGGCGGGGCGGCAGATCGTGCTGTCGTATTACGAAGGCACCGGGCGAATTCACGAGATCGGCGATCCGCAGACCTACCCGGAAAACCAGCCGGAGAGCTACCGCCGCTGGACGCTCGTGTACGACGAGCAGGACCGGCTCGCGCGCGTGGATAACCCGCCGAACTATGCCTCGGACGTCGGGCAAACGCTGTTTGACTACGACGAGGACGGGCGAATCACGTCCGTCACCGACCCGGACGCCCATGAGTACCAGTACCTCTACGACACGAACGGGCGGCTGTGGCGGGTGATTGACCCGGAGTTGCACAGTCAGGATTTCGCGTACCTCGCGTACCCGATGCATAGGCGCACGACTTATACGGACCGCCGCGGGAAGAACTGGATCGTGTATTTCAATCCTGATCTGGAGTTGACCTTCATAGACGATCCACTGGGGGCCCGGCAGATATTCAGGTACGACGACGACCACAACCTGACTCATTACGCGGACGCTCTGCGGCACACCTGGACGTACGAGTATGACGACAAGGGCAACTTGACGCAAAGCTGCGATCCGCTGAGCAAATGTACGGTGATGACATACGACGGGCTGAACAACCTGCTCACGATCACCGATGCGGCGGACAACGTCACGGAGATGGTCTACGCCGATCCTACGGACCCGACGGCGGTGACGCAGATCATTCTGCCGCAGATCCTCGACGGTGGGCAGATGCGGCACGGCTACATCAACCTGGAGTACTACGACGCGGACGATGCAACCTGCGACAATTGCGCCGGTGACGAATGGACGGGGTTGCTTAGAAGAGTCATCGATGCGAATGAGGTCGCAACTGCGTTCACGTATGACAAACACGGCCAGCCGGCCCATATGGAAGAAGGCGTTGATGGACGCGGGCTGCGACGGACGCCGGTTCCCGGGTACGAAATTACCATAAGCGTGGATGCGGCGGGTCGCGTGGTGGGTGGTGAATCACCGCTTGGTACAGCCGAGCACCGCCTCGACTTCCTCGGCAACATCTTCGGTCACAAGAGCTGCTGGGTATACGTTCCGTACAAGTACAAACGGTATCGCAACAGCCGCTCCGAGTTCCCCCTGTCGCACATTCCCGGCGGCCCGCAGCTTCCGGTCGACAACCCGACCCAGGCACGTCTGAGCGGCGAATCGACCAACTACCAGTACTCTGCCGCCGGCCGGCTGCTCTCGGTGAACACCAACATTGCGGTGCCGGGGGCACTATGGACGGTCAGCCGCGCACTGGAGCTGGAGTACGATGGTTTCGGCGGAGTATCCCAGCAGACCATCACCTCCACCGAATCCGGCAGCTCCGTTCCGCGGACGTTTGCATTCGACAAGGATCTGGCCCAGGGGATATACACCCGCACCGGCCCGGACGACCAGGATACGGTGACGCAGCTTGACGATGCGGGCCGGGTGTCCACCGTCACGCGGGGCGCCCTGACCGCTGCCTACCATTACTACGCCAACGGGCAAGTTCACATCGCGGATTACGGAAACGGCACTTCGGCCTTGTACACGTACTACGACAACGGCCGCCTGGCGTCAATCCAGTACAAGGATGCTCCGAACGGCGGCGGCAACACCATCAGTCAGATGGCCTACACGTACACGGACAACGGCCTGATCGCCACCATCGTCGAAATGGACGATCAGGCAAACATGAGTATTGTGTCCTTTGGCTACGATTCCCGCGGGCAGCTCACCTCCGAACAGCGCTCCGGCAGCGGGCCACAGTACTCCATTTCGTACACGTACGATCAGGGCGGCAACCGGCGGACGAAGACGGCTCAGATCGGGGCGGGGCCGACGGTGGTGGTGGAATACTACTATGACATCGACGATCCGGAAACCTACGGGACGTACGCGAATCGGCTGGAGTACTACAAGACTTTCGAGAACAGCGTCTTGAAGGAGACCGTCTGGTATCGATACGATGCGGAGGGCCGAGTGGACCGCATCGCCCGGCAGCCGGCCGGGGGTGACGTGGTGTACGGCATCCGCATGGAGTACGATTCCAAGGGCCAGATCTGGCGGGCCATCGGCGACCAGTGGGAAGACCCGGTGGGCGAATGGGTCGACCTGGGTGACGGCCGTATGGCCGGGCTGACCAAGGCCACCATGAACTGGTCGGACGCCCGTGCCCTCGCGGTGACCGCGGGCGGCAAGCTGGCGTCGCCCGAGAACCAGGCCGAGCTGGACCTGCTGGTGGCGCGATTCCGACCGACCGACAACAGCGAGGTCCAGTACTGGATCGGCGGGCGGCAGGGCGTGTGGGGCATGTCGTATCCGTGGTGGAATGTGCATTGCCTTGAGAGCGGCGACCACCCGTGGACGTGCTGGTCGTGGGCGGACTACAGCCATGTGCACCCCTGGTGGCCGGTGTTGTGGGTGCCGGAGGATGCATGCGGGGTGGAGCCCACGTGGTGTGAGTGGTGCGGCTTCTCCGAATGCGCGGGCTGCCCGAGAGGCGGGTGGCTTCCCGGCGAGCCGGACGACGGCGGATCGCCGGACTGCCTGGACACGCGGCAGGAGAACCGGATGGTGCTGGTTCTGAACGCCGGTAACGACCCCGACGTACACGGTTTTGCCGACGTGGGCTCCAACGGGCTGTATCACGGCCTGATCGTCCGCGGCATCGACGCCGGCACGACGTATAACTACCAGCGGCTCTGGGCGTACGAGTTCCGGTACGATGGTGGCCGGGAGCGGTACCTGGCGCGCCGGCTGAACCCGGCCAATCCGGACCCGACTGCCCAGGATGGCATCCTCGACTCAACCTGGACGGACTACGACCTGGACGGCAGCGTGTACGGGGATTACCAGGTCGCGGTCGGCGGCACCGTGACGGAGCTTCAGCGCTACGTCCCCGGCCTGGCCCAGCAGTCGGTTGCCACCAGCGCCGCGGAGTACTTCCTGGGCGACCAGATCGGGACGACGCGGTTCCTGACGGACGAGTCGACCCCCGTGGCAACGACGAACCGCCGCGTTTATACTGCGTTCGGCGAACTGGTGGAGATGACCGGCACCGGCCAGACCCGCTACGGCTACGCCGGCGCCTGGGGCTACCAGGAGCACGACGCGGACGGCGCGGGCGGCCCGGACAACGTGCTGGGCTCCCCCCCGACCGGCCCGGCCATCGGCGAAGTCTTCCCGTTCCTGCACGTGGGCTGGCGGTACTATGGTCCGTCCACCGGGCGGTTCCTGCAACGGGATCCCATCGGCATATTCGGAGGTCCGGCTGTCTATGTCTATGCCGGGAATTCCCCGACGTTTTCCATCGATCCATCTGGGCTCAAACGTATCGTTGTCATTGTTGGTGGGGGGGAGGTGATTGGAACGGAGGGACTGATAGCAGCAATTGCCTGCAAGGGCGCCAAAGATGGAGATGTCGTTATAACCATACGAACGACGAGCAAGAGAAGGATCGAAAAGGAAGTGGGCGACGATGACACCGACGAGATTATCTTCATTGACCATGGCGGCGGTCCGCCGAAGGGCAAGAATGCGGACGCGCCTGTGCTGGTTCCCGACCCCGACGACGTCTTCCAGGATATCACTCCGGATGACGTGGCTGGCTGGCGAAAAGGCGCAAAGTTACGGCTTTTCGATGCGAGGTCATGTTACCAAGGCGCGCGTGGTCACAGGAAGGCCTGGCAAGATGCCTTTGGATCTGTTCGTTTCCGCGGAAAGTGGTACAAGTGTTGGCCGCTATTCGAGAATCCATGAATAAGAGTGCTCTTGGAGTGCTAATCGTTCACCTGGAGCAAATCGAAGGCCGTACACCGAACCTGGCATATGCCTGCCTACGCCGTTGGCCGCTCGAACACAATGACGAGCCCGAGTGATCAGTGATGAACAGTTGCAGGAAGCATTAACCCCAACACCGCGGCAGGAGATGGTCACGATGTCAAGCAAGACCAGAATACGCAGCTACGTCGCTGTGCTCGTTGTGCTGTGTCTCGCAGGGGGAATCGTATGGCTTGACTGGAGCGATCCCATGAGGCACCGCGGCAGGCATAGCCAATGGTTTCGGGAGCAGATGAGTCTCGCCTCTTCCAGCGAGAAGCATCTTCGGCACCTCGCAACCCTCGCAGTTGACTTCACCAACACCCAAGAGTGGCAACGCCGATGTGCCCGGCAGGCGGTGAGCGCCCTGGTGCGACTGCCAGGAGAACCTATCGAGTTTCGACCAGATCCGGCCGACTCGCAACGTTGGAAGCGAGTGGTCGAAGCGCTGTCAACTGAGTCCGCGACTCTTCACTTCGAGAGTCAAGCGGGTGTATGGGTCGTGGACTATCCTGGAGGAACGCATCGAGAACAGAGTGAGGAGGTTGTAGATCACTGACGTTGGCACCGCTGTCGGGCGGTCGGGCTCACCAAGGACGCCATGAGCTGATAGGCGGCACGTGGCCGGACTGGTGCCAGGGCGGGCCGTCGCCGGACCTGGAGTGCGTGACCGGTGAGTGGCCCATGACTCGCGGGGCGGCGTCCCGCCGCGAGCCTTCGGCTCGGCCACTTCGCCTCCGCCCGCGTGTCATGGGCTGGCTTCCGGGTGAGCCGGACGACGGCGGTTGGCTGAACTGCGTGGATACGCGGCAGGAAAACGCGATGGCGCTGGTGCTGAACCATGACGACGACCCGCTCGGGCACGGGTTTGCCGACGTGGACTCCAACGGCCTGCAGCCGCGCAAGGGCCTGATTATGCGTCGGCCGTGGGTCAAGACGAGCCAGGCGTATGAGCGGCTCTGGGCGTACGAGTTCCGCTACGATGGTGGCCGGGAGCGGTACCTGGCGCGGAAGCTGGACCGCTTCACGCTGGAGCCGGACGACGACACGTGGACGGACTACGACGTGAACGGCAGCGTGTACGGCGACTACACCCTGGATAGCGGGACGCCGACCGAGCAGACACGCTACATGCCCGACCTGGCGCAGCAGGACGTGGCCACCGGTGCTGTGGATTATCTTTTCGGCGACCAGATCGGCACGTTGCGAATGACGCGGTCCGCCGGCACGCCGTCGGCGACCACAAAGCGGGTCTACACGGCCTTTGGCGAGTTGGTCGAGATGACCGGCACCGGCCAGACCCGCTACGGCTACGCCGGCGCCTGGGGCTACCAGGAACACGACGCGTAACCGTTCACGGGTTTTTTTTGGCTGACGGGGTGATGTGAAATGGCGGCCGCGTCCGATCAATGGAAACATGAAGCCGCTGGAATCGCACACCAAGGAAGAACTGATCGCGCGGGTCCGCCGGT
>JBPOIK010000086.1:0-3411 GCA_052034525.1 Planctomycetota bacterium | reverse complement strand
GGGCCGGAATCCGCGTCCTTTGCCGACCGTCATTTCCATCTCGAACTCAACGTCCGTCGTCAGCGTGCAGAGGAGCTGGTTCTTGTTGATGATCTCAACCCCGGTCTCCGCCTCGATGGCTGACGCGCGAACCTCGCCCGCCTTGGACGCGGCAACCCGCATCGTCTTGACGGTCTCCTCGTCCCCCTCCATCTGCACCACCAGACTCTTGACGTTCAGGATGATGTCCGTCACGTCTTCCAGCACACCGGGCAGGGAGGTGAACTCATGCGATGCCCCGGCAATTTTCACGGTGGTTACCGCCGCACCCTCCAGGCTGGACAGCAGAATCCGCCGGAGGGAGTTGCCCACCGTGGTCCCGAAACCCCGCTCGAACGGCTCAATGATGAAGCGTCCGTACGTGGGGGTGCACACCGTCTCATCCCTGACAACCCGGCTCGGCAGTTCCAACCCTCGCCACCTGATACGCATCGACTTGGTCTCCTCCGCGGGGTCACCTCGATGAATCGCGGTTCGGTTCGCTGCAGGCCGCCGGCCCGTCGCACCGACGTGCCTACCGGCTGCACATTTCCACGATCAGTTGCGTCTGCACCGCAGGCGCCTGCACGTCTTCCGGACTGGGCAGGGCCACCACCTGCGCCTCCAACCGGTTCACGTCCAGGCTCAGCCACGCCTGTACCTGCGGAGTCCCCTCGCCGAGAGCCGCGCGGATATATTTCTGGCTGCTTTCCGTCGGCCGCGCGGCGATCCTGTCTCCCACAGACACCAGATATCCCGGACGGTTCACCTTGCGACCGTTCACGTGGATATGCCCGTGTCCGATGACCTGTCGGGCCGAACGCCGTGACGGAGCAAAGCCCAGCTTATGCACCACGTTGTCCAACCGGCGTTCCACCGTGATCAGCAGGGCGTCGCCGGTGTTGATCCGGGCCCGCTCCGCCATCCGGAAGTAGACCATGAACTGCCGCTCGAGCAGCCCATAGTACCGTTTGAACTTCTGCTTCTCCCGAAGCCGTACGCCGTACGGGCTGGCTTGACGTCGTCTGCCGCGAAACGCATGCATGCCCGGAGGGAAGTTCCGCCATTGCCGTTCCAGCGGGCACTTGGCCGTCTCGCACCGCACACCCTTGAGGTGAAGTTTCTTGCCCTCTCGTCGACATTGCCGGCACGCCGGCCCCAGGTATCGTCCCATGACTGCTCGCCTGATCCCAATCGTCGTCCACGGTCCCGTTTCCGCGGCGGTCTTCCGGTCGCCGCGTCTGCGAGCCTACACCCGCCGGCGCTTCGCCGGTCGGCATCCATTGTGCGGCAAGGGAGTTACGTCTTCAATGGACTGGATATTCATGCCCGCGGCCTGCAGCGCCGTGATGGCCGACTCCCGTCCGGACCCGGGGCCCTTCACCCGGACCTCCAACTCCACGATGCCGAATTTCTTCGCCGCCTGCGCCGCCTGCTCGGCCGCCCGCTGGGCCACGAAGGGAGTGCTCTTGCGGGTCCCCTTGAAACCCACCGTCCCCGCAGACGCCCAGCAGAGCACTTCGCCGCTGAGGTCCGTAATCGTCACCATCGTGTTGTTGAAGGTGGCCCGGATATGGGCAATCCCTCGAGCCACGCTGCGCCGGGTCTTTCGCTTGCCGCTTGCCTTCTTAGCCACGATGCAACTCCTTCACGCCCTTCTTGCCGGCCACGGTCTTGCGCGGGCCCTTTCGGGTCCGGGCGTTCGTGCGGGTTCGCTGCCCCCGTACGGGCAGTCCGCGACGGTGCCGCATGCCGCGAAAACAGCGGATGTCTCGCAGCCGCGCGATATTCGCGTTGACGATCCGACGGAGCTGACCTTCCACCTGGTAGTTCCGGTCGATCACGGACGCCACACGCGAAATCTCGTCTTCCGTAAGGTTCTTCGCCCGCACCATGGGGTCAATGCCGGCCTCCTTGCACACCTGCATCGCGGTGTGGGGGCCGACCCCGTAAATGTAGGTCAGTGAGATCCGAAGCTGCTTGTCGTTCGGAATATCGACGCCTGCTACACGTGGCACGCCTGGTCTCCTTCGCCGGTCAACCCTGACGCTGCTTATGACGCGGGTTGGTGCAGATCACCCTCACCACGCCCTTGCGCTTGACAATCCGGCAGTTCTCACAGATCCGCCGAACACTCGCTCGAACCTTCATTTCGATCCCTGCCTTTCGACACGCGACGAACCCGCTGCGGGCCCCGTTCGCCCGTCGCTCAGCACGTCCGAACCCGTTGCGGTAACCGCCACCGTATGCTCAAAATGAGCCGACGGCCTGCCGTCGCGCGTCACCACCGTCCATCCGTCTGAAGTCGCCCGGGTCTCATGCGTGCCCATGTTGACCATCGGCTCGATCGCCAGCACCAGGCCCGGCTCCAGCCGGAAATCCTCACTGCGGCGCTGTCCGTCCCAGTAGTTCGGAACCTTCGGCTCTTCGTGCATCTGCCGACCGATCCCGTGTCCGACAAAATCCCGCACGACGGAGAGGTGCTGCCCCTCCACATACGCCTGCATGGCCCGGGCCACCTCGCTCCACGAGCGGCCGGGCCGCATCTCGCGGACCGCCAGGGCCAGCGCCTCCTCCGTCACCCGCAGCAGGTGGTCGGCTTCCGCCGACACCCGCCCGACTCCCAACGTCACCGCCGCATCGCCGCAGTAGCCGTTCAGTCGCACCCCGCAGTCAATACTGACCAGATCCCCTTCCCGAAGCTGCCGATCGCCCGGAATCCCGTGGACGATCTGCTCGTTGACGCTGACGCACAACGCCGCGGGAAACGGCACACGGGCCAGCGGGTTTACCACCCCCTTGAACAGCGGCGTCCCGCCGCTCTGGGCGATCAACTCTTCCGCACGCCGGTTCAGCGCCCCGGTCGTCACACCCGGCTTCACAAGCCCCCGCATCTCCTCCAGCACGCGGTGCACCACGGCGTTCGCCCGGCGCATCAGCTCGATTTCTCGCGGGCTCTTCAGCACAATCCCGCCATGCCTCGAGCGACCGCTTCCCATCATGACCGCTTGCCTTCCGGATCCGGGATCCCCGTCCGAAAACCTTCACCGGACGGCCAGGCCCCGGCAGCTACCCTCGACTTCCCTTGATCGTCCCCTCCCCGCCAAGGAATCCCTGGTAGTTCCGCATGATCAGGTTCGCCTCGATCCGCTGCACCAGGTCCAGCGCCACGCTTACCACGATCAGCAGTCCCGTGCCGCCCAGGAACGCGGATACGAAAAACGGGATGTTCAGCCAGGCCGCCACCACGGTGGGAATGATGGCGATCAACGCCAGAAACCCCGCTCCCACATACGTGATCCGCCCCATCACCTTCTCCAGGTAATCCGCCGTCCGTTTACCGGGGCGCAGGCCCGGGATGAAACTGCCGTAATCCCGCAGGTTGTTCGCCAT
>JBPOIK010000083.1:0-4092 GCA_052034525.1 Planctomycetota bacterium | reverse complement strand
ACCGGAAGAGATGAAAAATCTGTTTCGGCCCTTTGTTTCGACCAAGGGGACCCGAGGCACAGGATTAGGCTTGCCGGTGAGCCAAAAAATCTTGGTCGAACATGGAGGCCGAATCCATGTGCAAACCCACCCGGGCCAGGGCAGTTGCTTTACCATGGAATTGCCTGCGGTGTTCCCCTTGACCGCCTCTCCCCCAAAGACCCTCCCCATTTGAAGCCTATTGTATCCGTTTGTATCCGTGTATGCCCTGAGGGGGGCGCGGAGAGGTATTCGGCCGGAAACCGCCCGCTGCAACGGCCCCAATTCTCTCCTGGCGGAAGGGTTCAGCAACATGGAGAAGAAGGGGCGGAGCGACGTAGTTCACGCATTCCCTGCGCAACGCCACACGGAAACGCTGGTCCATTCGGTCATATCATATACAAATGTAATCGTCCTATAGCTTTTGCGGTTTACGCTTTCGGCGGTGCGGTGCGGCAAACATGAACCAAAATGGTCAAAATTGACCAAAATAGTCAAATATTTTGAAAAATAACGTCATTGCACAGACTCCCCCGATCGCTCATAGTGATAGAGGGCACATCTGGTGTGCAGGAGGTGGGAGGTTGCACGGAAAAGTCAGGTACATTCGGCCATGTCACGCACAGAGTACACGACCTACTATTTTTGCCATCTGACGCACAGAGTCCACAACCTACTATCGGAACCACTGGTTGGGTGCGAAGAAGCAGAAACAAGAGGGAAACCAGCGCGGCCGGATGCTTCCGCAGTAAGGAACGAATGTCTGGTAGGCCGATAACCGTTTGAGTCTTTTGGAGGAGAAATGACCATGAAAAAGCAAGAGCGTGTTTCAAAAATGTCCAAGGGCTGGAAGCGGTGGCAAGGAGTGTTCACTTGTGGGATGTTGGTGGGGCTGGTTGGATGGTGGTCCAGCGGGTCTGTTGGGAGGGCTGAGCAGCCCAAGCCGCCTCGATGGTTCGCATACCGCTGTCCTTATACCGAGTTCGAGGCGGAGACGATTACGCGGTTCGGCCAGATCGGCGTCCACGTAGTCCATATTAGTCCTTTGAACACGCTGTGTTCCTTAGGTGTGCCTTATAGCCCTTACCCGCCTAGTTGGACAGGTCCTGGGCGATACGATTTTTCACCTGTTGATCGGTATATTGCTGAGGTACTCAAAGCGAATCCAAAAGCCCAATTGCTCTGCGGGATCGACTTGAATACACCTGTGTGGTGGCCGCGGGTAACCGAGCGTCCCGATAGTTTTTGGGCGTTGGGCCGAGTGGCAGCCGATGAAAAATGGCGTAAAGATACGAGGGCCTATTTGCAGGCTTTTCTTCAGCATACCGAGTCGCGCTATAAGGAACGGATCGTGGGATATACGCTGTTTTGTGGCGGAACGCTCGAATGGCAGGATCGGAGTGATGGGCAGGAGAGTCTGAGTCGGCGCTCAGCCTGGCGGAAGTGGAGGATGGAGCAAGGGGGACCTGATCCGACGGACATCCCTCCGTTTTCAATCCGGGAGCGTGTCACGCACGGGCTGCTTCGGGACCCGGAGACCGATGCCCTGGGTGTGGCCTATTGGCGATTTAGCAATTGGTTGGTGGGCGATACCATCTTGTCTTTTGCTCAGGCAACCCAGGAGGTGATCCACCATCGGGTGCCGCTGGGAGTCTTTTATGGGTATCTGCAAGAGTTGGCTGTGCCGGGACGAATGCCTTATGAGGGGCATCTGGATTTCGACCGAGTGTGTCGTTCGGAACTCGTGGACTTTTTCATGGCTCCGGCCCCCTATCAGGATCGAGGGGTGGGCGGGGCCAGCGGATATATGGTGCCGCTCGGCTCGGTAACACATCATGGCAAAGGATTCATTCAGGAACTGGACCATCGGACCCATACGTGTCGGGGAGTGAAGGTTTTAGACATTTTGCCTCCTTTGTATGAGTCGGGGTTTCCCACACAACAGGCCAGCATTGCTGGTTTACGGCGAGAGTTTGCCATGGCCCTGACTGAAGGAACATCGGTGTGGTGGTTCAATATTTTTGGGCATATCTACGATGATCCGAAGGTTATCGAGGCGATTGGTCAGATGCGGGTTCTGTGGGACCAATTTCCGGACCGTGAGGATGGTGCGGCCGCCGAGATCGCGGTTTTCGTAGATGCGGAAAGCTGGTATTATGTGAACGGACGTTTACCGAAGTTGACCGATTTCCTCTATCGACAGCGGATAGGCCTGGGCCGGATGGGAACACCCTATGATATATACAGCCTGACAGACCTGCCCGAACTGGACCTGACCCGATACAAGATGATCTTCTTTCCCAATTTATTTGTGGTGGACAAGACCAAGCTGCAAGCCCTGCGGAAAAAGGTCTGCACGGGCGGGAAAACCGTGGTTTGGGTTCATGCGCCGGGGATCATTACAGACGGCCGATATGATCCGGCCAACGTGGAACGCCTGTGTGGTATCCCTTATGGGACCAAGCAACTGAGCAGCCGGGCCATGGAAGGCTGGACCTCCGTGTTGGCCCCCGAGCCGAATTTAGGAGCCTCGGTGCTCCGGGAATTGGCCCAGAAAGCTGGGGTCCATATTTATTGCCCGGCGGAATTGCCCGTGTATGCCAACCGACGGTTTTTGGCCGTACACACTCAAACTGGTGGGCCTGTCACATTCACCCTTCCACGCCGATGTCGGCAGATTCGGGAACTGTTTAGAGATCGGATCGTGGCGGAAAATACAGACCGATTTGAAGATCGTCTCCAAGGGCCGGATACCGCTCTGTATCTGTTGCAGTGGGAATAGGGACGCAGGAACCGTTCCCGGAGGTCCCGTTGCTTTTGCGATGCGGTGCGGAAAAGCCCAGGCGGGTGGGCATCGCCCACCACCGAAAGCTCCCGTCGCACGGGGAGTTCAGTAGCCCACCACCGAAAGCTCCCGTTGCACGGGGAGTCCAGTAGCCCACCACCGAAAGCCAAGTAGTCCAGTAGGGTGGCGTGCAACGGGGTGCATGCCCTACAACTCTTATGGTGGGCGGCGCCTACCCTACGTTAACTGGAGATGTTTAGGAAATCTGGGAGGCCTGGGAAAATTAGAAGGAAAAGGAGGATTTTGCGTATTTAGATGAAGTCAAGTCCTCTTACTGCCGATTCTGAAACAAACCTTTTTATAGGGTGGGTGGGCTATGCGCCCAATCCCCCCTGTCCTGGTGGGTCTTAAACTCCGCCTAAGCAGGATGTGTGGCGGATGATACGTTCGATGAGTCCAAAACTTGCGACCACTCTGGACCTGCTCGCAAGCACGTCCAACGAGGCGGCCGTGCCGGTGTTGGTATGGGCGTTGGACAGTCCGCATTCGGTGATTCGGGATGGGGCTTTCCAGGCTCTGTTGGATCGGCCGAGTCGGCAGGGGTATCGGGAACTGGTGGCCCGACTCCATAGGTTCCCCTTTGGGTGGATGGAGCGTTTGCGGGAGTATGGGGATCAGCTTCGCCCCGCCTTACGGGAAGCTATCCTCTCAGAAGACCCTCAACACCGCCACAATGGTTGTCGGGCGGCTGTGTGGTTGAGTCAATACGAGGTGATTCCCACCTTGCTGACAGCCCTAGAAGAAGGGAAGGGAGCGAATTCTGAGCCAATCCTGGCGGCCTTGTACGATCTGGTCGAACAACTTCGGGAACAGATTCGCAATCCTACCCAAGCATTCCATCGGAATTTGGCCACGCTACGTACCCAAGTCTTAGCCGCGTTGGAAGGGTCTTTGGAACGATTTTCCGATCACCGCCGGATCGAGGTTTTGGAAGCTTTTTTACACCTGGCCCCTCGGGATCATCCCCTGTTGCAACAGATTCTTCAGAGTCCTCATCATCCTCTGCACCTTCCTCTGATGGAGGTCTTGTCGAAGAGTCGTTCCCCGGTCATCCAAGAGTTGCTTTTAGGGTATTTAGAGGAGTCGCAACTGCCTCTGGGCGTGATCACGGTTTTCGTGAAGAGATCGGACTCGAAGTTTATTCGACAATTTTTGCGGAAGATTGGTCGATCTCAATCGCCGGTCTTGGCTCAGAATTTGAAGCGGCTTCGGAACATCAGTTGGCTTCG
>JBPOIK010000002.1:0-15880 GCA_052034525.1 Planctomycetota bacterium | reverse complement strand
ACCGGCGGACCCGCGCGATCAGTTCTTCCTTGGTGTGCGATTCCAGCGGCTTCATGTTTCCATTGATCGGACGCGGCCGCCATTTCACATCACCCCGTCAGCCAAAAAAAACCCGTGAACGGTTACGTAATAGCCGGCGCAAAAAAACCGGGCAACGCGACCCGTTCAAGATCACGCTGCCCGGCAAGTAGCAGATCACAATCTCAGCGAAGAAGGTTCGACACCGGCAGGTTTCCGACGCCCAACGCCGCGATCTGCGAATCCACCGTCTGCTGAATCAACGCCGGGTTCTCGATCAGCTTCCGACACTCGGCTTCAAAGGCCGATCGACCGCCCATGTTTTGGAAGTCGGTGTCATCGCCTACTTGAAGACACTCTGTCAAGAACTTCATCGCCTCCGCCTGGCGACCTCCCCAAGCCGACAAGATAATTATGTCCCGATACAGCGATACTGGATATGCTCGGCCCAAAGGGGAAGACAAATAAGTTTGATACGCCTTGATGACTTGATCGAGTGATAAATCACCATCAAGAGGCAAGAGGGATTGCCGCACCATCCGCGCGGCGGCCTCCTTGTACTTCTCTTCGTGGAACCGCACCTGAATAAAATCAGGTCCCCCAGAGCGAGCGGAGCGAAGCTGTGTGAATAGGGTAAGGAATACGGCCGGGGCTTCCGCTCCCAAGCAGTGAACATGAAACATTGGCTTGTACTTGTTGCCGCTCGAATCACGCTCCAGGCAAATGCCTACTAGCAGCGGGCCGACTCGCTTTAGCAAACGCCGCGCGGTATAGATTCCAAGGTTCGGAATCTCTTGTTGCCAATCCTCGGTGATCTGCCTCTCTGTGCCTTTCGTTAGGAGCTTGGGCAGGGTCACGGATACACCTCCGTGACCGACGTAATGCCGCGCGGCCCTTGCGTCATGATCTTCGCACGTTGGGCGGCGCTCATTGGGGTTACGCCGAACTTGTAGTCCCATACAGCGCCAGAGTTCATGTCCCAAACGTCTAGGCGAACACTGCCCTTGGTGCCGTACGTCGCCGGGTTCCTCCCCAGCCAAGAACTCTCAGTCACCAGTCCCCGGTCGCCGTACATGCTTTGATACCGGTTCAGAAGGTCCTTGGCATAGGTATGTTTGGCGGTCCCGATCTCGCGCGCCATACCGGTAAGCCCTTGTCTGGCCCCCCAAGCATCGGCGCGAGCGCCGATTTCCTCAACCAACTGGGCGTTTGTCCTGACTGCTCCTCTAACTGGGGCTGCTGATCTTATCCGCGCGGCAGTCGCCAGTCTATCCAGGGCGTCGAATCGCCCGGCGGCGGTGGTTGAAAGCCATGCCGCATCACCCGAGAAGCCCATGCCAGAGGGGAGGCCGGGGCCGCCACGGGACCACGCCAGGCCGGCGTACGCGGCGGCCTGCGGGGTTTTCAGGGCAAAGTGATAGGTTCCTTCCTTCAGGGCAAGCCGGAAGGCGAACGATCGCAGGGTGGGCTGAATTGCACGCGGCACAGGAAGTTTGGCGCCGTCGATGTAGCCTTTGAGGTCGCGCTGGAGGAACCGGCCGTGCTCACAGATGGCGCGCAGCCTCTGGAACGGAGCTTCGCGGCGGGCGGATCGCGCCCGCACACGGTTGGAGTCCGTAACTGCCGTTCGGGCTGAATAATGTGCGCTTCATCCACAAGCCACTTGCATGGTTTATGAACGGTGTCGGCTGTTGACGCTGTGTTCGCAAGCCGGCGATCGTACGCCAACGCGAAGAATCGCGTCCATTCAAGTCCTACTGATCGACTGGCCGGATTCGGCGGCGCGACCGTCACGGCACAAGAGTTGGCGGGCATTTGACGCGTCCGATACTGGCCGGATAATGACGTGAGCCGGAACTCTCTCAGCGGGAACCCCGGCGAACTGGAGCGTCGCGCGGGTTTCCACCGATCCCATGAGCGCGCGGTAGTGGAAGCAATACCACCCATGATTCGAACTCTGCACACCCCGACACTGGTCTTTCTCAGTCTGATTGGCATGTTCGCCTCCGGTATCCTGCTGTACGAGCATCTGTCAACCACTCCCGGTCATTCGTGGCAGACCGTTGCCTGCGGCGAGGGCTCGGAAGGAGGCGTGAGCAACTGCGAACAGGTGATGCACAGCCGCTGGGGCACGATCCTGTGGATGCCTACCGCGTTCTGGGGGTTCCTGTACTACGCCGCACTGACGCTGTGGTTTCTTTTCATCGGCCGGCCGTCATTTGACAGGCGATACTGGCACATCATTCCGACACTCGGCGTTCTGATGGGCTCGGCCGCCTCGGTCTTCTTCATCGTGATCATGTACACACGACTTCACCAGTGGTGTCTCTGGTGTATGGTCTCGCACGCGGCCGGCTTTCTGATTCTGCTTCTGACGCTGCTGCTTTGGCCCCGGCGACGCGCGGCAGAACCGCTGCCCGTCCCCATAGCCGCCCCCGCGCGGTCGCACCCATCGGTTCGATTGGTGCTGGCGGTCTCCCTCACGGCAGTCCTGACGGGCGTGTGCCTCGGACAGACGGTCGTCGGATTGGCCGTTCTGGCCCGAACGGAAACCCTGAAGACCATCACCCGAGTCATGGACGAAATATATCAGGACGATCCCACAAACCAGATCTCCACGCGTCCGGACGATCCGGTGCTATCCGTCGGTGACACCCGCGAACACCTTCGGGTGGTCGTGTTCAGTGATTTCACGTGTCTGCACTGCCGGCAGTTGGCCGAATCGATGGACGAGCAATTCCGCCCGTTGTTCAAGGACCATCTGGAGATCGTATTCAAGCACTATCCGTTGTGCCGCGAGTGCAACCCCTGGTTCCCGGATGAGGGGGACGCGGAAGCGTGTCGCGCGGCCCGCGCCGCCGAAGCGGCCCGCGCCCAGGGCGGCAACGACGCCTTCTGGAAGGCCCATGACCTGCTGTTCCAGAGAGCGCGGCAGAAACAACTCCGCCTGACCGACTACCGGGAGCTGGCCGGCGAGCTCCGGCTGGATCCGGAGCGGTTCATCGCGGACATGGAGTCGGACGAGGTTGGGCGCCGCATTCGAGAGGACGTGGAGCTGGGCTATGCGCGGGGCGTGACCAGCACCCCCGGCATATTCATAGGGTGCCGACACGTTCCGAACACCGCCGCACTGGATCTGTACTTCTGGCAGGCGATCGCACACTCGTTCGAAGCGAAAGCCGCCCGGCGGCATGGCGACGCCGAACCTTCCGCCGTGACCGTCGAGCGGACCGCCGCGCCACCGACGGCCTCGTTGGACCACAGAAGGGCCGGGCAACCGCGCGGCGCGAACCGTCGGTCCGCAGGCGTCCGATCAGTCGAAGACTGATTTTTCGCCCCGCTCCGCGACCGTCCTCCGCGAAGCTCCGCCGGCCGTATGGTGCGTGGTTGGTGCGCTCTTGCCGCCGCGGCAGCCCGCTCCTACCATCATTGGCGCTTTTCATGGAGGGTCTTTCATGTCCACACGCGTTGCTGCTCCCGCGCCGGTGTTCCCCGCCGCAAACGAGATTCCGCCGGCCCACCAGGTGAAATACTACGCAGAAGGCGCCCGATATCTGATGAACGGGCAGGTCCGCACCTGGGATGGGCCGTGCCAGGAGGTGTTTTCGCCGCTCTGTATCCGGGATGGCGGGCAGACCGCTCCGCACGCCCTGGGCCATTACCCGCTCATGACGGCCGATCAGAGCCGCCAGGCCGAGGATGCGGCCGTGCGGGCCTGGGACAACGGCTGCGGCGAGTGGCCCACCATGTCCGTGATCGACCGCATCCGCTGCGTCGAAGCCTTCATTCCCCGGATGCAGGCCGTGCGCGACGAGGTGGTCCGGCTGCTCATGTGGGAGATCGGCAAGACCCTGCCCGACGCCCGCAGTGAGTTCGATCGCACGGTCGATTACATCACGGCGACCATCGGCGCACTGAAAGAACTGGATCGTGCGGGCTCGCGCTTCGCACTGGAGAGCGGCTTCCTGGCCCAGATCCGCCGCAGTCCGCTGGGCGTGACGCTCTGTATGGGCCCGTTCAATTATCCGCTCAACGAGACTTTCACCACGCTCATCCCCGCCATCATCATGGGTAACCCCGTCATCTTCAAGCCGCCCAAGCACGGCGTACTGCTGCATGCGCCGCTGCTCGAGGCGTTCGCCCGGTCGTTTCCGCCGGGCGTGGTCAACACCGTGTACGGCGACGGGGGGACCGTCGTCGGACCCCTCATGACCAGCGGCATGATCAGCGTGCTGGCTTTCATCGGCTCGGCCCGCGTGGCCAGCATTCTTAAACATCAGCATCCGCGACCGAACCGGCTGCGCTGCGTGCTCGGACTGGAGGCCAAGAATCCCGGCGTTGTGCTCCCCCATGCCGATCTGGATTTGGCTGTCCGCGAGTGTGTGGCCGGGGCCCTGTCGTACAACGGGCAGCGCTGCACGGCCATTAAAATCATCTTCGTCCACCGCTCCGTCGCGGATGCGTTCGTGGAGCGGTTTGCGGAGACCGTCAGCCGTCGCGTGGTCGGGATGCCGTGGGAAGACGGCGTGCAGATCACTCCGTTGCCGGAGGCGGGCAAGCCGCAGTGGCTGCGTGGCCTGATAGACGAGGCACTCGCCGGCGGCGCCAAAATCGTAAACGCCGGCGGGGGTACGATCGACCACACGCTGTTCTACCCGGCCGTTCTGTATCCGTGTCATCCGGAGATGCCGATCTGCCAGGTGGAGCAGTTCGGCCCGGTGGTGCCCATTGTGCCGTACGAGGAGGAATCCGATGTGATTCAATGGGCGCTGAACTCGCCGCATGGTCAGCAGGTGGCGCTGTTCGGCACCGAGCCGGAGTCTTTGAGCCGCCTGATCGATCCGCTGGTGAACCAGTTCTGCCGGTTGAACATCAACAGCCAGTGCCAGCGCGGCCCGGACGTGTTTCCCTTCACCGGCCGCAAAGACTCGGCCGAGAACACGTTGAGCGTCTCGGACGCCCTGCGTGTCTTCAGTATCCGCAGCCTGGTGGCCGCCAAGACCACGGACAGCAACGCGGAGCTGGTCTCCCGCATCGTCTCCGGCCGCCACTCCCGATTCCTGCGAACGGATTTCATCTTTTAGGAGGGATCGAGGGACCGAGGGATCCAGGGATCAAGGGATCAAGGGATCGAGGGCTCAGGGTTCCAAGGCGCAAAGGCATAAGCGTTATACCAGGACTCCCTCTGAATCTTTATCCACGATTATGCGACTGGTCACTGCGGGGCGCGCCGTGTTCCTCAGTTGGGATACTTCAGGCAGTGTCTCACCTCGTCCATCACCCCAGCGACCGTTCGCCAGCGATGATTTCGGGACACCTCGGCGTGCTGGTCCAGCCACCCTCGTTCGATCGGGTTGAACGACGGATTGCAGGGCGGCAGAAAGGGACGCGGCAGGGGCCCGGGGTAACCCGTATCCCTACCGCACCCACCGCAATCTTCGAGAAGACGCACAGCCCACAAACCCGCCCAATTGAGACTCCTCCCCCGGGGCATAGCACGCAGCGACGCCCGAGGGCTCACCTTCCTGGTGGGAAGTCCCTACGGGGCTGATCTCCGTGGGCCAAAAGCACCTCGGCTTCACTCTGGCGAGAGTCCTCTCTCGGGCTCGTCGTCTTCGTCGCCGTCCGCAGCGCTTCCGGTGGCAGCCTGGCTCTGGGAGAACTGCTCCCATTCCTCCAGCGTCATGGCGACCTCGCGGGCCTGCGAGCCCTTGTAGTCACCCACAACGCCGGCGGCGGCCATCTGCTCGATCAGACGGGAGGCCCGCGCGTACCCCACCCCCAACCGGCGCTGCAACAGGCTTACGCTGCCGCGCTGCGTCTCCAGGACCACGCGGACCGCTTCGTCAAACATCGGGTCCCGATCTTCCGGCGAGCCCAGGTTCTTGGCCCGCATCTGCATCAGCTCCGGATGGAACTGCGGTTCGGCCCGGTCGCGCAGCCACTGGATGACATTGTGCAGCTCCACATCGTCCATGTATGTGCCCTGGCAGCGCAGCAGCTTCGAGCTGCCCGGCGGCAGGAAGAGCATGTCTCCCTGCCCCATGAGTACTTCCGCCCCGTTCTGATCCAGCACAATGCGCGAATCCATCCGCGACGACACGCGGAACGCCACCCGACACGGCAGGTTCGATTTGATGAGCCCCGTAACGACCTTCACTTCCGGCCGCTGCGTGGCCACGACGATATGCACGCCCACCGCCCGCGACTTCTGCGCCAGCCGGGAAAGGTGATGCTCCACCTCCTTCGCGGAGGTCATCATCAGGTCCGCCAGTTCGTCGATGATGATCACGATGTACGGCAGCCGCTTGGGAATCTGGGCGCGCTCGTCGTCCGAGGTGGGCTGGAACCGCTCGTTGATCTCCTCCTCCGTCAGCCGGTTGTAGGCCGCAATGTTGCGCACCCGCGCCTCCGCGAGAAGCTCGTACCGCTCGTCCATCTTCGTGACGGCCCATTCCAGAATGGACTCCGCCCGGCCCATGTCCGTCACGATCGGGCACATGAGGTGCGGCACCTCCTTGAACTGGCTCATCTCGACCATCTTCGGGTCCACGAGAATCAGCTTCACGTGATCCGGGCGCTTCGTCATCAGGATGCTGGCAATGATCGAGTTGATGCAGACGCTTTTGCCCGAGCCGGTGGTGCCGGCGATCAGCATATGCGGCATCGAGGTCAGGTCCGCGATCAGGGCCGCCCCGGACACGTCCTTGCCCAGAAAGAGCGGCAGGCCCATCTTCTCCGCCTTCGGACCGGCCACCGCCATCAGCTCCTTCAGCCGGACGATCTCCTTGTCGAGGTTCGGCACTTCGATACCGATGGTGTTCTTGCCCGGCAGCGGGGCCACGACCCGCACCGAAGGCGCCTTGAGCGCCCGGGCGATATCGTTGGCGAGAGAGGCCACCTGAGAGACCTTGATCCCCGGGGCCAACTGCAGCTCGAACATCGTGATGACCGGGCCGGTGTCGATCTCCACGACCCGGGCGTCCAGGCGGAACTCCTCGAGCGTCTGCTCCAGCACCTTGCCCTTGGCCCGGACCTGGCTTTCGTGCTGGGCGGTGAACGCATACTCCGGATCACCCAGGAGGGACAGCGGCGGGAACACCCAATCGTCCAACTGCCGTGGATAGGCCTCCTTGGGAACTGTGGGTTTGCGGAGTTCCATGATCCGCACGATCGGGTCTTTGGGCGAATCCGGTTCCGGCGGCGCCGGCCTGGGCTTCGGTTCCGCCTCCGCCGACGGCCCAGGGGCCGGTTTGGACACGGGGGGCGCTCCTGCTTCCGCCGGCGCTTCGTCTGTGATTGGAATACCGAACAGCTTTCCCTGTCGCGCGTCGGCCGCATCCCGGGTCGGCTTTGAGCGTGGCCGATGCACGTTGATCCGGGGCTCGGCGGGCGCTTCGTCCCGAAATGCCCGCGGTTCCTCCGGTTGCGGTGCCGCCCTCAAATCCGCCGAAGCGGGTGCCAGGCGTGGCGCAGCGGCCGAAGCGGCCGCCCGGGCCGCCGCGACCGCCTCGCCCGACGCCTGGCCCACCTTTCGCACCACTTCCGGCAGTCGCAGCACCCATCCTTCCGCCGTGAACAACAAGCCGACGATCAGCCCCCAGATCAAGATCAACCCGGTGCCCAAGGCCGAGAAGTTTTCCGTCAGCAGGTCACCCAAGGCACAGCCTACGACCCCCCCATTGCCGATGGGCAGCGTGCTCGGTCCTGGCGCGGCGATCAAATGGACCGCCGCGGCCGTGCCTGCGGTCAGCAGAGCCAGCCCAAAAATGCGCTGCAGGACGTTCTTTACGTATCCGTGGATCAACCACAAGAACGAGCCCATCGTCGCAAAGAGCGCCAGCGGATAGACGCCGTCCCCGAGGAAATGCAGAAGGAGATAAGCAGCGAACGATCCGACCGGACCACAGCCATTGCGAGTCGGGCTGTTATGCGGGTGCTGCGCGGGGCTCGGCCAATCACCCGCGTCGAAAGTCAGGAGTGCCGCCCAGACGAACGCGCACGCCGCCAGCATCAGCAGTGGTACTGTAATCCGACGTCGAGACGCAGGCCGTTTCGTGACGCCCACAGAACATAACCTCCATGTCACCCCCGGCAGATCGGAAGCCGCACCGCGCCTTCGGGGGGTTTCAGTACTGAAAACCAGACCGCCGCCTTCTTATCTAGGTTATCGGTCTGGCAGCGTCAAATGCTGGAGTGCGCCGAGGCATCGGACTGGCCACTCCCACCCGCAAGAGGATCGAAGCTGTGAATGAATCGCGGAACCTTCAGTCAAACAAGGAGTTGCGGCCGCACGCCGCTCCTGCGTTGCATTTGAACGCTAAACCAAGTAACCTGAACGGTTTGGCGATCGACCCGCCGGGACGTTTTCGACTCCGGGCGCTGGCCCGGGGCACGGGGGGCCAGAGGTGGCGGAACAGAAGTCCATACGGATCGTCGGTGCCAGACAGCACAACCTCAAGAACATCACGCTGGAGATTCCGCGAGAGCGGCTGACCGTCATTACCGGGCTGTCCGGCTCGGGCAAAAGCTCTTTGGCGTTTGACACGATTTATGCGGAGGGCCAGCGGAAATACGTCGAGTCGCTGTCCGCCTACGCACGCCAGTTCCTGGAGCAGATGCAGAAACCGGACGTGGACCGGATCGAGGGCACCACTCCCACCATTGCCATCGAGCAGCGGTCGGCCGGCATGAACCCTCGCTCCACGGTGGCCACGGTCACGGAGATTTATGACTACCTGCGGGTGCTTTTCGCCCGGGTCGGGGAGCCACGCTGCTGGCAGTGCGGTCGGCCGATCGGCAGGCAATCCACATCACAGATTGTGGATGCGGTGCTGGCCATGCCGGCAGGCTCGCGGATTCAGGTGCTCGCGCCGCTGGTCGTGGACAAGAGAGGGGCCCATGCCGACCTGCTGGCGCGGGTCATGAAGGAGGGATTTGTTCGGGCCCGCATCGACGGGCGGATGATGAAGCTGGAAGACACCCCATCCCTGGCCACGCAGAAAAAACACACAATCGAAGTGGTCGTGGATCGCCTGGTAGTCAAGGAGCACATCCAGGCCCGGCTGGCCGACAGCGTGGACCTGTCGCTGGCCCTTTCGGACGGGCGCGTGACGATCTGCCTGGAGGACCACGACGGGCGATTTGAGGACCATGTATTCAGCTCCCACTTTGCGTGCCCCCACCATACGGACGTAAACCTGCCGGAGTTGTCGCCCCGGTTATTCAGTTTCAACTCGCCTCACGGAGCGTGCGAGACGTGCAACGGCCTGGGAACGATTCTCGAGTTTGATCCGGACCTGATCGTGCCGGACAAGGAGCTATCCCTGACGGGCGGGGCCATTCTCGCTTGGCGGCATGGGGGCAAGCGGATGAACGCGGTTTACGGGGCGATGGTCCGCGACTTCTGCCAGGCGTTTGACATTTCGCCCGAGATTCCGTTCCGCAACATTCCTGAGGCTCTCGTGCGAATTCTGATGTACGGCACCAACTCCGCGGAGGCCGCGGAACGAGGCGTCTCCTT
Source organism: Planctomycetota bacterium (assembly GCA_052034525.1). GTDB lineage: Bacteria > Planctomycetota > Phycisphaerae > UBA1845 > UBA1845 > JAFGJQ01. Next base: position 6,339 of record JBPOIK010000002.1, on the reverse strand, counting down.
CGAGGGTGTCATTCCCAACCTGCGTCGCCGCTGGGAGACCACGGATTCCGAATCGGTCAAGCAACGGATGCATGCCTTCCTGAGCGAAGCGCCTTGTGAAGCCTGCCACGGGTCGCGCCTGCGGCCTGAGGCCCTGTGCGTGAAAGTGGCCGAGCGAGACATTGCGGATATCAGTGCTCTGAGCGTGGCGGCGGCTCACAGGTTCTTCCAGAATCTCACGTTCGAGGGTGAGCGGCAGACCATCTCGGATCCGATTCTGCGGGAGATCCGCCAGCGTTTGCAGTTTCTCTGCGACGTGGGGGTGGACTATCTGGCTCTGAATCGCGGATCGGCCACGCTTTCCGGCGGCGAGGCCCAGCGCATCCGCCTGGCCACGCAGATCGGCAGCGGGCTTGTGGGTGTCTGTTACGTGCTGGACGAACCGACCATCGGCCTGCACCAGCGAGACACGCAGCGTCTGGTGGGCACGCTGCGGCGACTGGCCGACATGGGCAACACGGTGATCGTGGTGGAGCACGACGAAGAGTGCATCAGCGCCGCGGACCACGTTGTGGACATCGGGCCGGGCGCGGGCGCCGAAGGCGGACGGATCGTGGCGGAAGGCACGCTGGCCGAGGTTCTGGCCTGCGAGGAGTCCATCACCGCCAAATACCTGACCGGCCGGTACGCGATTCCCGTGCCCGACGAACGTCGCCCGGTGGACCTGAGCCACGCCGTGGAAGTGCGCGGCGTCCGGCAGAACAACCTGAAGAACATCAACGTCCGCTTCCCTTTGGGCTGTTTCGTGTGCGTGACTGGCGTGTCCGGCAGCGGCAAAAGCACGCTCATCACGGAGATTCTGCATCGGGCTCTGCACCGGGCCATCTACGGCACCGGGCCGCGGCCGGGCGAACTGGAGCGCCTCGTCGGTGCGTCCCACGTCGATCGGGTCATCGAGATCGATCAATCGCCCATCGGCCGGACCCCGCGGAGCAATCCGGCCACGTACGTGGGCGTGTTCGACCTTATCCGTCAGTTGTATGCCCAGACGCGTGAAGCCAAAATCCGCGGATACTCGCCCGGACGGTTCAGCTTCAACGTACGCGGCGGGCGATGCGAGGACTGCCAGGGTCAGGGAATCAAACGGATCGAGATGCACTTTCTGCCGGACGTGTTCGTCGAATGTGGCACGTGCAAAGGCACCCGCTACAACCGCGAGACGCTGGAAGTGCGCTATCGCGGCCGGAATATTGCCGACGTGCTGGACATGCGCGCGGAGGAAGCCGTCCCGTTCTTCGAAAACTTCCCGAAAATCCGACAGTTGCTGCGGGCCCTGCAGGACGTGGGCCTGGGGTACATGCGGCTCGGTCAGGCCTCAACCACCTTGTCCGGCGGTGAGGCGCAGCGGGTCAAACTGGCGGCGGAACTCGGCAAGTCGCCCGCGGGACACACCATGTACATTCTCGATGAGCCCACCACCGGCCTGCACTTCGCCGACATCCACAAATTGCTGAACGTCTTGAACCGGCTGGTGGCCATGGGGCACACCGTCCTGTGCATCGAGCATAATCTCGATGTGATCAAGGTGTCCGACTGGGTCATTGACCTGGGACCGGAGGGCGGCGACGCCGGAGGCGAAATCGTGGTCGAAGGCACGCCGGAAGACGTGGCCCAATGCTCCCGGAGCTACACCGGCAGGTTCTTGAAGAAGCGCCTCAGGGGGCTGAATCAGGCGAATCGGAGTTCGAGTCGGGGGAACGCGAAGACGCGGAAGTCCCCTGTAGGAACCGGATGAATTCTTCCGGGGAAACGGGGCCCACCCGCCCATCCTTCACCTCTCCCGCAGCGTCCAGAATCAGGAACGTCGGCGCACCCTCAACGCGGTATCGGCGGGCGTGGCGGTCATCGCGGGCAAGGTTGATCTCGACCGAGATGTAGCGTGCCAGTTGTTCGCGAACGCGTTCGTGCGGCAGAACCTGCCGCTTCATCAGGGAGCACGGCCCTCACCCGGGCGCCGAAAAGAACGCCAGCACCGGCTTGCCCTGTTGCAGCCCTTGCCTCAGCGCCTCGTCGAGATCGTGCCCCCAGCCCTCCAACGGACCGGTGCCGCGCTGGTTGAACCACCAGGCGCCCATCATCAGAACACACAGGCAAACGATGGCAAGCGGCAGAGATGAACTCTTTCGGGGCGACGCCGGCCGGCCTGACGGATCCTCACTCATGCGGCGGAAACCTCCTTCCAAAGCTCAGCCACGAAGTGGGTGACGTTCCGGACAATCACCTCGGACGAGTCCCCGGCGTCCATCCCCTCACCAATCCGCCGGACCAGCGCGGTACCCACAATGGCGCCATCCGCCACGTCGCACACGGCCCGTACCTGTCGCGGCGTGCCGATGCCGAACCCCACGCACACCGGAAGCCGACTGACCGTGCGCAGCACCCGCACAAACTCGGCAATGTCCGCGGGAAGGCCCTCCCGTTCGCCAGTGATTCCGCGAACCGCCACTTGGTATATGAAACTCTCCGAGGCGCCGGCAATCTGCTCACGCCGAGCGGCCGGTGTGGTCGGAGCGACCAGCATGATGCAGCGCAACCCCGCAGCGCGGGCGGCATCCCGGACTTCGGACGATTCCTCCAGCGGCACGTCCGGCACGATCAGCCCGTCGAAGCCGCTCTCGGCGCAGCGCCGGGCAAACTCGCTTACCCCGGGCTGGCGCACAAGTGACATGGACACCATCGCAACCAGCGCCGTGGACACGGCCGGCCGGACCGCCCGAACGGTCTCGAACAGATCCGCCACACGGAATCCACCGGCCAGCACGCGATGGAACGAGCCTTGGATAACCGGCCCATCCGCAATGGAATCCGAAAACGGGATGCCGATCTCAATGAGGGGAATCCCCAGCTCATCCAGCCGCCGCAGAAGCAGATCCGTGGTGGCGAGGTCCGGATAACCGGCCGTCACGTACGGGATCAACGCTTTTCCGCCGCGTGTCTGGAGCGCCTGGAAATTCGCGTCAATTCGGTTCTGTGTCATACGTCTGGCCGGCGTGGCAGGCCGGTACCGTTCCCGAATGCGGCGCCTGGCACGCGGCAGGGCCGCGACCGCCCGACCCGCCGCAATGCGTGTATCCACAACGACTAAACCCACCCCCTCCCCGCTCCCATTCTAGGCCAGACGCCTGTACAGGAAAAGCGTCCCAAGGGCAAGGCCCCGGCACGGCGATTGCTGGGTTGCGGAATCCGAAGCATGGGCGAGTCCTCATGCTTCTCCTGGCGCGTAGACGATGATATAGTATGGAAGACGTTTGAAGGTCGCTGCCGTGCGCGACAGGGACTTATTTGGCTGAACCGATAAGCGAACCCCGGGAGGCCTGTTTCGGGGCGCTCGCGGACAAGCCCGACGCAAAGAGCGGGACTTCCTGGCAACCCAAGGCCACCCACTTTCTGCGAGGGTTCGCCGAATACACACCCATCGGCACGGTGGCTCTTCAAACGTTTTCTGAGGGCTTGTCGCCTGATCGACAAGCCCATTTTGTTCCTGTTCCGCGGCGCCTGTCATGGCGCCCCTGAGACTCTCCTCAATCACCGTCGGCCGGCTGGCCGGATTCCGCACCCGACCCATTGCAGTCACCCCCGTTGCACTTTGTAATCTTGCGGTCGTGGAGGGGAGGATGACTCCCACGCCGGCAGGAGGCGCTCATGCAGGACTATGAGAAGCTCGGAGTGTTCTATCTGGGTCGGCAGTATGATCACCAACGGGGCGGGCCGACGGACGATCTGCTCCTGTACGACGCCAAAGACCTGACCACGCACGCCATCTGCGTCGGCATGACCGGCAGCGGGAAAACCGGCCTGTGTGTGGCTCTTCTCGAGGAGGCGGCGATCGATGGGATCCCCGCGATCGCCATCGATCCGAAAGGGGATCTCGGCAATCTCCTGCTGACGTTCCCACAATTGCGACCGGACGATTTCCGCCCCTGGATCGACGAAAGCGAGGCGGCTCGCAGAGGAGTTGCACCCGAGGCATACGCGGCCGACCAGGCCCAACGGTGGCATGCCGGCCTGGGGCAGTGGGACCAGGACGGCACTCGCATTGCCCGCTTCCGCGATGCCGCCGACGTCGCCATCTACACCCCGGGCAGCAACGCGGGGCTGCCTCTGATGATCCTTCGGTCCCTGGCCGCGCCGCCGCCCGAACTCTCCGCCGACACGGATGCGATGCGGGAGCGCGTCTCGGCGATGGTCTCCGGACTCCTGCTGTTGGTGGGCATCGAGGCCGACCCCGTCCAGAGCCGCGAACACATCCTGCTGAGCAGCGTGGTGGACCGCGCCTGGCGCGCCGGACGGAATCTCGACATCGCTGCGCTCATCCACCAGATTCAGTCGCCGCCGTTCGACAAGATGGGGGTGATGGACCTTGAATCGTTCTTCCCGGCCAAAGACCGCTTCAAGCTGGCGATGTCGTTGAACAGCCTGCTGGCGTCGCCGGGATTCGCCGCGTGGATGGAGGGCGAGCCGCTGGAAATCGCTCGCCTGCTCCACACCGAGCAGAGCAAACCGCGCATCTCCATTCTCTCCATCGCGCATCTGTCCGACGCAGAACGCATGTTTTTCGTCACGCTGCTGCTCAATGAGATCATCGCCTGGATGCGGATGCAGCCGGGCACGGGCAGCCTTCGCGCGGTCCTCTTCATGGACGAGATCTTCGGCTACTGCCCGCCAACGGCCAATCCACCGGCCAAGACCCCCATGCTCACGCTTCTGAAACAGGCCCGGGCGTACGGACTCGGCGTGGTGCTGGCCACGCAGAATCCCGTGGACTTGGATTACAAAGGCCTGGCCAACACCGGCACCTGGTTCATCGGCCGGCTCCAGACCGAGCGTGACAAGGCCCGGCTGCTCGACGGCCTTCAGGGCGCCGCGGCCGGCTCGATGTTCGACCGCGGACGAACGGAGGCGCTTCTGTCCGGCCTGGGCAACCGGGTGTTCCTCATGAACAACGTCCATGAAGACGCCCCCGTCCTCTTCCAGACGCGATGGACGCTGTCGTATCTGCGCGGGCCGCTCACGCGCAACCAGATTCGGGATCTGATGGCCTCTCGCAAGCCGCCGGCGGCCGGCCCAGCCGCGCCGCCGGAACCCGCCCCTGCGCCGGCCATCGCCACCGCCACGATGTCCGATTCCGCTTCGACAACGAGCCCTCCGCCGCTGCCACCCGGCATCACCCAACGCTTTCTGGCCGTCCGGCGATCGATCCCGGCGGACGCAACCATCCGATACGAACCCGCTCTCATCGGCATGGGCAAGGTGCACTGGCAAAGCAAGTCAGCCGGCCTGGACGAATGGAGAAACGTGGCCCTGTGCGTGCCGCTGGATGACCAGGCAGGTCTTGATCCCTGGAGCGATGCCGAGCCGATCTCCGCTGCGCCACTGGACGCCGGACCCCAGGCGGAGCCCGGCGCGCGGTTCGCCGCTCTGCCGGCCCTGGCGGCCCGGGAAGCCAGCCACGTGGCATGGAGCAAGAGCTTCGTGAATCATCTCTATCAGAATCATGGCGCCACACTTTTTTGGTCAAGCGAGTTGAAACTGTTCTCGAAGCCCGACGAAACAGAAGCCGACTTTCGCGCGCGGCTGTGCCATCTGCAGCGTGAGAAGCGTGATGCGCAGATCGAGGCGCTGCGCAAGCGTTACGCGCCCAGGCTCACAGGGCTGCAGGAACGCATCCGCCGGGCGGAAGAACGCGTCCACCGCGAGAAGTCCCAGGCGCGGCAACAGGAATACCAGACGGCGATCTCCTTGGGTACAACCGTCCTGGGAGCGTTGTTCGGGCGCAAGCGGATCAGCGTCAGCAATGTCGGGCGGGCGGCCTCTGCGCTGCGCAGCGCCGGCCGCGCCGCCCGCGAACACGGTGACGTTGGCCGCGCCGAGGAAAACGTCGAGACCCTCAAGCAGCAGCTCCTCGATCTGAACACGGAAGTCGAGACCGAAATCGCGAAGCTCGGAAGCAGTTCCAGTGTGGAGTCTCCGGCCCTGGAACAGGTGACGGTACGGCCCAGGAAATCCGACATCGTCGTCACAAACTGTGCCCTGGTCTGGCGGCCGTATGTCGTCACGCGCGACGGTCAAACAAGCCCCGCGTACGACCTGTGACCCACGCATCCAGTCCTTTGCCTCCGGATGGTGGCCGGCTTCAGCCGACCACGGCGTCCAGAATAGCCGATCAAGTTACGGCCTCACTGCCGACCACAGATTCCGACGAAGCAGCGTGCCACGCGGCAGAGGCCGCATCACAAGCGGCCGGAAGCTCGCAGCGGCAAGGGGAAGCTTCCCGACGACGAAACATGAAGGGGAAAGCCG
>JBPOIK010000046.1:0-48384 GCA_052034525.1 Planctomycetota bacterium | reverse complement strand
GTCCGCACGTCATACTGATTTGGCAGAATGCGCACGCGCGGTGCCATCTGCCGCCCACGATACAACGCGGCAATCGTATCCAACTGCTTGGTCAGCCCCTGCAACGAGAAGTACCCGGTGTCCACCGGAATGATCACGTCCGTCGCCGCCCGCAACGCGTTCTGCGTGAGCAGCCCAACGTGCGGCGGGCAATCCAGAATAATGTAGCTGTACATCCCCGCCACGCCGGCCAGTAGATCCGACAGCAGACAATCCGCGTTCTCCAGCCCGGCCACCGTCGGCTCAAACGTAGCCAGATCCGAACGAGACGGCGCCAGATCCAGAGACGGAGTGATCTGCCAGGTGATCCGCGAGAGCTCCACCGGGTTCCCCCGAAGCGAACCCAGCAGACAATCCAGAACGCTCAGATCGATCTGCTCGTCCGGAACGGCCATCCCCAGAGCACAATGTCCCTGGGGGTCCAGGTCGACAAGTAACACCCGCCTCCCCTCGCGAGCCATGGACGCGGCCAGGTTGATGGCGATGGTGGTCTTGCCGCAACCACCCTTCTGATTCGTAATGGCGAGGATTCTCATTGGTGGGGCTCCAATGCTTCGGGAATCAGTACTGATCCAACCGCATCGCGGCTACCAAGCTTTCAGCGAGCATGCAGCGCACAACGCCCGATAATACCATTCCTTATTCGAAAAGTATCGGCTGCCAGTACTGATAATCTTGAGTGGAATTGGAAAACAAGCGGTATCTGCGCGAAATGGCTGGGGGACAAGAACGCAGGAACACGTTAAGAAAGGAGAACTTCACAGGCCATTCCCGCTCCCTGCTCGCGCCATCTTCGCTCCCACGAACACTACCATAACTTGTTGGGTTGTAAGGCGTTGCTTGTCAATAAAAATCTCATTTCACAGCATTATGACCTGTGGTTTTCCCGAACATCACAACGACGAATAAACGCTTCATCCGGTGCTGCGGGAGGTTGGACCGCAGTGGCGTCCGATCCGACCAGCAAGCCGAACAGATAGAGCTGCCTCTCACCTGCGGCATAGCCTTATCCGGCCGGTGGTTGGCATTGCGCTGCCGCGTGCCGCCTGGCGGCTTCTGCCCGCCGCGGCCTCGTGAACAGCAGTGCTGGCAAAGCAACTGACGTCGGCTCGCGACACTCCGAACAGTGTTGGGCTGCTCATCGCACGAGGACGAAGGTATCCAGCGGTTCCACAGTCGTCCGCGCCGCCGGCTGGCCGTCTTCGTTGATCGTAAGCTCCACAGTGAGCACGGATCCGCATGTGAAACCGCTGTGCGCTTCACGTTCGAAACGATACGGGCCGAGAGCGCGGATACCCCGGTCGCCCACAAAAGGAATCTCCGCCACCAGGTTGATCCGCACTTCAACGACCAGGGGACACGCGGCCTCCACGGCGATGTCAAACGGGCCGATGGGTCGGCTGCCGCGCAGACGGTCTTTCACGCCATTGGCATAGTCCAGATCCACCGTCACGTCCGCCCGGATGCCCACCTGGGCTCCGACTACTGCGGGGATCTCGCCTTGGGCCAGCGCCTCGATCTCTGCCCGCGTGATGTCGCTGGCCAGATGAATGCCGATGGATTCGCCGGGCGAGACGCCGTCTGGAGTCGGGATGTCCACCAGGCCGTTGCCGTTTGCGTCCGGCAGAGGTCCGAGTCGATCAAGAACGCCCGGGGTAGCGCTGTTCGACGACCGGCCACAGCCGGTGCTGAGAATGCTGAGAAGAACCGCGATCAGAACACGCATGGGGTGCCTCCGGTGCCGCGCCGGTCCGATCGCAGCGGACTCCCCGGGGGGCGGGGATGCTGCTCGAACGACGAATTATCCCAGGCACCAAGTGCCCGACCACCAGCAATACGAGATTACCGAGATGCGCGAAGAAAAACCGGGGCGGCCAGTCGCCGGACGGCTCACGATCCGTGATCGAAGCTCAGAAGGATCCCTGCTGGTCGAGCCAATCCAACGCGCCCGGCGTGCCATTCCATGCGTCCGCCACCCACGACGCAATCTCGTCCGCTGCCAACCACGACTCATCATCGCCATCCACATCCGGCGCGTCGCCGATCACAGCCTGCGCATGATCCGGCCCGTTCCGCAAAAAACCAGCCACGAGCCGGTTCGTCCGAACGGCTTGGGCGCGCCGTTTGCGCGCCAGCGGCGTATCGCCTTCCATTCGATAGATGGCCAGGGCTTCCATATACAGCCAGTACGCTTCGTCCGGATCGCCGTATGTTTCAATCAGTCGGCGCAGTTCCCGATCGCGGCCCAACTGGAGAAGGCAGCCGGCCAGGCAATAGCGAGCCTCCAGATGGTCGTCGGAATCCAACTGAAGCGCCCTGCGGCAATGCTTCGATGCCTCTTCAAACTGGCCCAGATCGCACAACCGATAGGCCAGACCCACCATCGCCCGCAGAAGTGGCCGGGCGCGAGTCAGCAGCCACAGTCCGCCGGGCGGGTACCTGTCAATCTCCTTCTGTGGAAGTGATCGTTTCCCGGCATCCAACCCCTCGCGAAACAGCGCTACGGCCGCCTCGCTATTGTCCCGAGCCTCCGCTAACGCCACGTAGGCATCGGCGCAATCAGAGCAGACCGCCAAGGCCCGCTCCGCCAGGCGCCGCCGGCGCCATCCATGCGTGGCCCAGGCCTCGTACATGATGTCCTGCGCCTGCTCCAACGGCGTGATTGCGTTTGGCTCGGGCGGATTCCGATCGTATGCCTTCAGAAACCGATTCACCTGCGCGGCGGAACGCAGATTCCGACGACTCACTTCGCGTTCAATCCGCGCGATCGGCGCCTCCAGATACCGGAACACGTCCTCTGACGCCCCTGCGTGCGAGCCGAGAACCGAGCGATTGAGGACCTCCGAGGGCAGCAGGCGAAACTCGTACCGCGCGGGGCCATCGGGGCCCGGACCGCTCGCGATCCACTCCGCCGCGTCAAGATCCGCCGGACGGGTCGCGGCCAGGGCATGCAGCAGGCCGGTGACAAATGCCAGTTGCCTAGTGGCCGGGCGCCGAACCGTACGATTCGGTCCGACCTTCATAAGCACCGGATACTTGCCGGAGTCGGACACCGGCCACTGATGCTCCTCCCACAGACGGGCGTCCGCTCGCGGGATCCGATCCTTGCCGTGATAGACCAGGCACCACTTGTTCGCCGCAAGCTTGATTCCATCGACAGAGCTGGCACTGGCGAGCCCTTGGAAGTCGTCGATTCGATGGAAGAAAACCACCACGTTCGTGTTTCCATCGCTGCCCGCAACACACACATACCGAAACCCGGCGGGCGGCCGGGGGTTGCGGATCTCGATCAGGTCTTTGCAGGTCAGCAGCAACCGCAACTCCGCCTCGTAGAACACCCGTCCCGCCTCCGCGAAGGAATGCATCTGCTTCGCGGTGACGTTGCGGCCTGCCAACGGACCACTCAGCAAGACGCGCAGCAAGCCCGACGCCCTGGACATCTCCATCCGCAGATAGTGCTGCAGACGATCGAAATCCTCGCTGACCACGCACGAAACGCCAACGGCCAGCAGCCGCGGCCTCAGGGCGTCGGCCAGGCCCGGATCACTCAGCCGCACCTCCATCGGACGAAAACCGGGGCCGTCCTCCCCCAGAACCCAGTCCACCAGGGCGTCGAACAGCAACTCGCCGACGTCTTCCTCCGGGCGACCCGTCCGGAGCATGGGCGGGAGCTCGCCGGACGGCCCGACCCACGCCACAAGCCGGCCGTCCTCTTCCTCGTCAGTCTGCATAAGCGCGAGTAGCTCTTCCGTCACCACACCGCCGATGAAGAAAAGGTCCGAACGTTGCGGCACTTGTTTGAATCGCTCCAGCGTGAACGCGTCCATGATGATCTCCGGATGTCCGTAAGACGCCGCGGCGGGCGGCCGGGCGGATGAACCGAGCGGCCGGTCCGTCCGTTTCCGAATGTCAGGATTGTATCCTGGCGATGCCGAAACCCAAAGCGGGGTCGGTGCTCGCTGCGCGCTCCGATTTCCCCTTCCCCCTCAGTCAGGAACGCGGCCCCGGATGGCGTTCATCCATCGCGCGACCTGGTCGGCGCGTCGGCGGCCGAGGGTGTCCACGACCGCCAGCAACTCCACCGTGTGCGGTCGGAGGGACATGCGGGGCGTGCTGACGCGGTATCGCTTGTATCGCTGCGTGAATACGGTCAGAGAGCCGCGCCGGGCCAAGGTGGCCAGGAGTCCCTCCAGCGGCATATTCCCGTCGGTGCTGTAACTCACGAGGATCCAGCGGGCGTCGATCGCCGCAATGAGCTGCTCAAACGCGGGCAGCGCCCGCGCGGCGGAGTTGTACGGCGATCGTCGTTGCGTCCGCCAATCCGTGCGGATGGCCGACTTGTTGTGTCGGCGTCCGTTGACCTGAATGGTGGGACTCAGCGGCGGCTTATCCCACAAGACCACCGTGTTCAGCACGTGGTAGTTGCTGCCGTACGGATGCTGATTGTACGGCGGATCGATATACACCATGTCCGGCCGGCCGCCGCAGGCTCGCGGGAGGTCCGTCGCCAGAATCTGCGCGTCTTCGCGCAGGGCCAGGTTGGCCTGTCCGTTGTCGCATGTGGCGGGCGGATTCAGCCTGATGCGACTGAGAATCCGATAAAGGGCCGTGCCGGTCTTGCCGCCCCACCCGTGGTGAAACCCCTTGAAAACGCCGCTGGTGTTGCTGACGTAACTCACCGCGTATACGAACGCCGACAGCAGATACGCCCGTTCGTCCGCCGTCAACCGCTCGGCCGCTTCCCACGCCGCGATCTGCTCGCGCATGGCGTCGATACGGCGTCCGTTGGCCTGGGTGAAGAACATCCGCTCACGCTCGGCATCCGGATGGTCGTCATCGGCGGGGCACAGATGCCCGGCCACATATCCGCGGCAGGGTCGAACGCGATTCAACGCATCGAACACGGCCGCGACTCCACCCAGTCCGGCAAAAGGCGGCGGAGCGTTCAGGGCCACCGTCGCCCGGGCGATCTCGTATGCGTACGGCTCCCAGTCATTGGCGACCACCCGCAGGCCCAGGGTTTTGGCCAGTCGGGCCACCACGGTGCTACCGGTAAACAGATCGACAAACGTGCCGGCCGAACACCCTGTATGCACGATGCCACGCGCGATCAGCGGCAGAAGTTTCCGTTTGTTCCCGATGTAGGGAATGAGCTGGGAATAGACATACTCGTCCGTACGGACGGCCGCGTGCCGCCGCGGATGATGAAACACCTGGCGGGGAAGGGCATACTCGGGCAGCGCGGGCCGATGGTCCATGACGCGCGCAGCGTACCCCACCGGCGATTTCCGTTCCAGTCTCGCTCGCTCCGGCTTACGGCCTCTCGTCCGGGCCCCGGACGATTGTCGGGGAAGCCGGTTCCAGCCGCTTGGCCAGCTCTTTCTGAAGGGCATCGCCGCGCAGGTCGCGCGCGACCACCTTGCCCTCCGCGTCGATCAGGAACGTGGCCGGAATGCCGGATACGCCGTACAGCTTGGCCACGGGGTTCTCCTCGGCCGGACCCAGCACCAGGTTCGGCCAGGTCATGCCGAACTTCTCAACCATCCTCTTGGCCGGCTCATCACTGGTGTCCAGGCTGATTCCAACCACGGCAAACCGGCCGTCCCCGCCGAACCGGTCCAGGGCCTTCTTGATGTTGGGCACTTCGGCCAGGCAGGGCGAGCACCAGGTGGCCCAGAATTCCAGCAGAACCACTTTTCCTTTCAAATCGCTGAATCGAAAAGACTTGCCATCCAGAGTGGTGCCTGTGAATTCCGGCGCCGCATCTCCAAGGCGAATGCAGAGATACTTGTCGACCTTGAGTACCAGAGGTTGCGGATCACCGACCGGGACCCGGATCTCCCGCTCCAGGGAGACTTCCAGCGGGCCGGGGCCTCACCCAAACCCCGTGCGCGGTAACCATCGTCTGGCTGTCAGATGGTACGTACCAGGTGCCAGCCCCCCCAATGTGAACCTCCCTTCCCTGTCCGTCAGATCGCCCAAGACAGACCAAGGCGAGTCCGTAGCGTCCTTCGGCGGTTCAACACTCACCGCGACCCAGTCCAGCGGCTTGCCCTCTGGGTCGAGGATCTGACCATTGATCTTCTCGCCCTGGGTCTGATCCAGAACGAGCTCTGTCGTTTTTCCTTTCTCCAGAGTGATGCTCTTCTCCAGGAGAACGGCAGCGAAACTCCGACTGAACACGTAACGAGCCACGCGCAGACGGAAGTCACCGCCGGACAGCAGCGGCCCCCCTTCCAGGGTTCCGTCGGCTTTCACCTCCACCCTGTACGACAGGAACCCGAAATGGAAATCGACGTCGGCGTGCCTGCCCTCCGGCCGCAAATTCGCGAACAATCTAGTCTCCGGCTGCTCCCCCAGGGCAAGCCCCTTGATCTGTCCCTTCAGGAACGTCGCCGCTTCCAGGGTGATGGTTGCCACATTGCCGGGGTTCGGTTGGGTCAACTCGGGCGACACCGTCACCCCTCGCTGCGGATGAACCACCAGAACGCGATAGGGACCGGGCGCAAGCCCATACGCCACGAAGCGCCCCTCTTGGTCCGTCGCACCCTCGAACGAGCGCAGCCCGTTGCGCTTCCGGAAAAACCACCAGGCTTTTTCCGAAGGTGCTTCCACGATCACCCGGTTCGGGCCGCCGTAACCGACCCAGGCTTGCTCTGCGTGGAACACGTATATGTCCGCCTGGGCCACGGGGCTTCCCGAGGTATCCACCACCCGCCCCTCGAAGACATTCAACGGCCCCTGGGCGGACGCTGGACCCTGAGCCCAGAACCTTACTGCGAAGCCCACAGCGATGACAGCCAAAATGACTGCAGCGTATCGGATATGTGACACGGTGGTGCCCCCTTTTCATCTTGGACTGACGTATCAACGATCACCATCTCATCATATGGGCGCCCCTCTTGCGGGACGCCAACGCTGTTCTCTTGGCAATTCCTCCTGATTGCTATTGCCCGCCGACGGCGAATTCCTACGGCGTGCGTTCCACGGATTCACTTTCCACCCGCCCCGAGACGGTTTCCAGCCCTGCCGGGGGAAATTCAATCAGGACTGGTCGAAGCGGGATAAGGGGGTATACAATAGCCGACCGAAGCTGGAACGGCAGGCTCGGGTCTGGCACGGGTAGCGGACATCAGTATAGTGACGGCGGCCAGGCGTGCCCCAGGAGTGGACATCCGGCGTCACGGGCGACACAAATCAAGGATCGTATTCTTCGATGGCGTTGCACAATATCCGTAAGGGCCTGAACCTCCCCATCAGCGGCGAACCCCGGCAGACAATCGAACACACGCACCCGGTTCGTCGCGTGGCGCTGCTGGGAAGCGATTATCCGAATCTCAAGCCGCAATTGCGCGTCAAGGAAGGCCAACAAGTCAAACGCGGTCAATGCCTGTTCGAACACAAACAGATCGAAGGCGTCCGGTTCACGGCGCCCGCCGCCGGAACCGTAACCGCGATCCATCGCGGTCCACGCCGCGTCCTGGAATCGGTGGTCATCGAATTGAGCGACCGCGAACGAACTGGAGAACCGGCCCGCGAAGAGTCTGAGTCCTTCGAAGCCTACACCGGCTCGCCCGCCGGGCAGTTGAGCCGCGACCAGGTGTGCGCGCTGCTGCTCGAGTCGGGTCTGTGGACCGCGCTGCGGACGCGGCCGTTCGGAAACGTCGCGGACCCCGCGACCCCGCCGCATTCTCTCTTCGTCACTGCGATGGACACCCAGCCGCTGGCGGCCGACGTGAACGTCGTGCTGGCGCCTCGCCAGGCGGACTTCGCCGAGGGGCTGACGGCCATCGCGAAGCTGACGGACGGGAAGACATACGTCTGCACCCATCCGGACACGCCTATTCCGGCGCCGGCCGGTTGCGGCACGATCCAGGTGGAGCACTTCACGGGCGTGCATCCGGCGGGAACCCCCGGCCTGCACATTCACCTGCTCGATCCGGTGAATCGGAACAAAACCGTCTGGTACATCAACTACCAGGATGTCCTGGCCATCGGGAAGCTGTTCGCCACGGGACGGCTGGACGTGGAGCGGGTGGTTTCCCTGGCGGGGCCGGCGGTGCGTGACCCCCGCCTGCTGCGAACTCGAATCGGCGCTTCGCTGGATGAGCTGACGGCCGAGGAAATCACGAATCCGGAGTCCCGCGTGATCTCCGGCTCCGTGCTGTCCGGCCGGACCGCCGCCGGGGAGACCCTGGGTTACCTGGGCCGGTATCATCTTCAGGTCAGCGTGCTGGCCGAAGGGCGATCCCGGGCGTTTCTGGGCTGGACCCGCCCGGGAGTCGGCCGGTTTTCGATCATCCCGGCATACGTGGGCAAATGGCTGGGCGGACGATACCGCGAATTCACGACGACAACCAACGGCGACTGCCGGGCCATCGTTCCGATCGGCCTGTACGAGCGGGTCATGCCGCTGGACATCGAACCGGTGTTTCTGCTCAAGGCGCTGGTGATGCGCGACATCGAACGGGCGGAACTGCTGGGAGCGCTTGAGTTGGAGGAGGAAGACCTCGCCCTGTGTTCGTTCGTCTGCCCCGGCAAGACGGATTACGCTCCCATTCTGCGCGACAATCTGAACATCCTGCAAAGGGAGGGATGAGCGCGGTGCTACGCAGACTGCTGGACAGCCAGAAAAAACTCTTTGACCCGGGCGGACGGTTCCATCGATTCCATCCGATCTACGAAGCGGTGGATACCCTTCTGTACTCCACCCCCGCCGTCACCCGACACCCGCCACACGTCCGCGACGCCCTGGATCTCAAGCGCATGATGGGCATCGTGGTCTTCGCGCTGGTCCCGTGCATGCTGATGGCCATGTACAACACCGGCCTGCAGGCGAACCGGGCGATTGCCGGCGGTCTGGCAACGTCCGGCTGGCGGGTCTCCGTGCTGACGGCCCTGGGGTTCCAGTTCCAGCCCGACCAGATCCTGTCGTGCTTCGTTCACGGAGCGCTGTACTTCTTTCCGGTGCTCATCGTGACGCTCGCCGTCGGCGGCACCTGCGAACTGATCTTCGCCATTGTGCGCAAACACGAGGTCAACGAGGGGTTCTTCGTGACCGGATTCCTGTTCCCGCTGATCCTGCCGCCCTCGATTCCCTTGTGGCAGGTGGCCCTGGGAATTCTCTTCGGCGTGGTCATCGGCAAGGAGATCTTCGGCGGCACGGGCATGAACATCCTGAATCCCGCGCTGCTGGCCCGCGCGTTTCTGTTTTTCGCGTACCCGGCGCAGATTTCTGGCGATTCGGTGTGGGCCGCCGTGGACGGCTACAGCAGCCCGACTCTGCTGGCCCGGGCCATGATCGACGGCACCCAGGGACTGCAGGCCGCCGACTGGAGCTGGTGGGACGCGTTTGTCGGCCTCATCCCCGGCTCGATGGGCGAGACCTCAACGCTGCTGTGCCTTGTGGGCGCGGCCATCCTCATCGTCACGCGGGTCGCTTCGTGGCGGACGATGGCCGGCGTCGCCATCGGCTCCCTGGCCATCACGCTCCTGTTTAACGCGCTGGCGGGCCAGGCAAAGAACCCGTTTTTCGCGGTCCCGTTCTACTGGCACTTCGTGCTGGGCGGCTGGGCGTTCGGCACCGTCTTCATGGCCACCGATCCGGTGTCGTCGGCCCAGACGGAAAAGGGCAAGTGGATTTACGGTTTTCTCATCGGGGCGCTGGCGATCCTCATCCGCGTGGTCAACCCCGCGTACCCGGAGGGGATGATGCTGGCGATCCTGTTCATGAACGTGTTTGCTCCGCTCATCGACTACTTCTTCATGCAGGCCAACATCAAACGAAGGGCTGCCCGCCATGTCGCAGAAGCGTAACGCGACGCTATACACGATCTGGTTCACGGCCGCGGTGTGCATTGTCTGCTCGCTGGTCGTTTCGACCATGTCGGTGACTCTCCAGCCCCGACAGGCGGAGAATGCGCTGCTGAACCGCCAGACGAACATCATCCAGTTGGCCGGCCTGATCGAGCCCGGCGCGAGCCCCGGCCGCCAGGACGTGCAACGGCTGTTCGATCAGTTCATTGACCCTGTGGTGATCGAGCTGGCGACGGGCGCAGTGGTGGACGGCGCAAAGGTGCACGTCGATCCGCTGACGTATGATCAGGGCCAGGCCGCTCGCGACCCGGCCCAGAGCCGTCCCGCCCCGCCGAACAACGCGGGCGTGGCCCGGATGCCGTTGTACGGCATCGCCTATCGCGTGGTGAAGGACGGGGTCGTCGAGAAGATCATTCTGCCCATCGAAGGCAAGGGGCTCTGGTCCACGCTCTACGGCTTCCTGGCCCTGGACGCGGACGCCCGCACTATCAGCGGGATCACCTTCTACCACCATGGGGAAACCCCCGGGTTGGGCGGCGAGGTGGACAACCCCTCCTGGAAGGCCCGGTGGGCGGGCCGCAAGGCGTTTGATGAGCACGGGGAGGTCCGGATCGAGGTGCTCAAAAAGAAGGCCGGCCCCCCGGAGGAAGACCCGTACCACGTGGACGGGCTCAGCGGCGCCACCCTCACCAGCCGGGGCGTGGACCATCTCGTCCGATTCTGGCTGGGGCAGGACGGTTTCAAACCCTACCTGGAACAGTACAACGCTTCACGGAGCCGGACCCAGTGACAGGCAAACGACGCAAAATCCTGTTTGACCCGCTGTTCAACAACAACCCGATCGCGCTGCAGGTGCTCGGGATCTGCTCGGCCCTGGCCGTCACGACCAAGATGGAAACGGCCCTGGTCATGGCTGCCGCACTGACGGCGGTGGTGAGTCTCTCGAACCTGTTCATCAGCCTGCTGCGCAACCCCGTGCCGACCAACGTGCGGATCATCTTCCAACTGGCGGTCATCGCCTCGCTGGTGATCGTCGCGGACCAGATTCTCAAGGCATACCTGTACGACATCAGCAAGCAGCTCACCGTTTTCGTCGGACTGATCATCACGAACTGCATCGTGATGGGCCGTGCGGAGGGGTTCGCCATGCAGAACGGCCCGGTGGACAGCTTTCTGGACGGGCTCGGCAACGCGCTGGGCTACGACCTGATCCTGGTGGCGACGGCGTTCTTCCGTGAGTTGCTCGGCTCCGGCAAGCTGTTCGGCGTGACGATCCTCACGAGCGTGACCGAAGGGGGCTGGTATTACCCCAACGGCCTGATGATTCTGGCGCCCGGCGCGTTCTTCCTGATCGGGTTGCTGATCTGGGCGCTGCGGACCTGGAAGCCCGAACAGGTGGAGGCGGAATGACCATGGAGCATTACCTGTCCCTGTTCATCAAGGCGGTATTCATCGAGAACATGGCCCTGGCGTTCTTCCTGGGAATGTGTTCGTTCCTGGCGTGCTCCAAGCGGGTGACCACCTCGCTGGGACTGGGCCTGGCGGTCGTGTTCGTGCTGGCGATCACCTGCCCGATGAATCAGTGGATCTACAACCATCTGCTCCGCGAGGGCGCGCTGACCTGGCTGCCGTGGGTCGGCCCGCGGATGGCCAAGGTGGATCTGTCCTTCCTGGGGTTCATCAGCTACATCAGCACGATCGCGGCGGTCACCCAGATCGTCGAGATGATCATCGACCGGTTCGCGCCGGCCTTGTACGGCGCGCTGGGGGTTTTTCTGCCCCTGATCGCCGTCAACTGTGCGATTCTGGGGGCGTCGCTGTTCATGGTCGAGCGGGATTACACGTTCGCCGAAAGCGCGGTGTACGGCCTGGGCAGCGGGCTGGGCTGGGCCATGGCGATCGTCGTCCTGGCGGCGGTGCGCGAACGAATGCGATACGGCAACGTACCCGCGGGGTTGCGCGGCCTGGGGATCGCGTTTATCGTCACCGGGCTCATGGCGATCGGGTTCATGGCGTTTTCCGGCGTTCAGTTGTGACGCACGCGCGCCGTGCGCCCGTCCGAAGGATGGAATGACAGATGGGATTGCAGATCGTTTTCCTGGGCGTCCTGATGTTCTCCGGGGTCATCCTCTCGCTGGTGGCCATCCTTCTGGTGGCCAAGGCCTGGCTGGTGAACAGCGGCACGGTGAACATCGACATCAACGACGATCCGGACAGCCGGATCGAGGTGCCGGCGGGGAACACCCTGCTGAACACGCTGGGCACCCGGAAGATTTTCATTCCGTCGGCGTGCGGCGGCAAAGGCACCTGCGGCGTGTGCACCGTCAAGGTGCTCGAGGGCGGCGGTTCGATTCTGCCGACCGAACTGAGCCACATTTCCCGGAAGGAGGCCCGGGAGGGCGTGCGCCTCAGTTGCCAGGTCAAGGTCAAGAACGACATGCGCATCGCCGTCCCCCCGGAGGTGTTCAACGTCCGGCAATGGGAATGCACCGTCCGCTCCAACAACAACGTCGCCACGTTCATCAAGGAGCTGGTGCTCCAGTTGCCGGAAGGACAGCGCATACCGTTCCGCGCGGGCGGGTACATCCAGATCACCGCGCCGCCGCACACCGTGCGGTTCCGGGATTTCGACATCGCCCCCCAATACCGCTCCGACTGGGACAAGGCGGATCTCTGGCGTCTGACGTCCACGGTGGACGAGCCCGTCGAGCGGGCCTATTCCATGGCCAATTGTCCCCAGGAAGACGACATCGTGATGCTCAACGTGCGCATCGCCCTGCCGCCCTGGAACGCGATGGACAAGCTTCCACCCGGATGCATGTCCTCGTTCATCTTCAACCTCAAGCCCGGAGACCGGGTCACGATCAAGGGCCCGTTCGGCGAGTTCTTCGCCCGCCAGACGGACAAGGAGATGCTCTTCATCGGCGGCGGCGCGGGGATGGCCCCCATGCGCTCGCACATCTTCGACCAGTTCAAGCGGCTGAAGACCCGCCGGAAGGTCACGTTCTGGTACGGCGCCCGAAGCAAACGCGAGATGTTCTACGTGGAGGATTTCAACAGCATCGCCGCCGGGCACGACAACTTCCAGTGGCACGTCGCTCTCTCGGAGCCGATGCCGGAAGACCACTGGGAGGGTCTGACGGGCTTCATCCACGCCGTCGTCCGCGACAACTACCTCAAAGACCATCCCGCGCCCGAAGACATCGAGTATTATCTCTGCGGCCCGCCCATGATGAACGAGGCGTGCATCGCCATGCTGATGGACCAGGGTGTGGAACGCGAAAACATCATGCTGGATGACTTCGGCATATGACGATCCCCGAGAAGGGAGCCGACCGCGCGAGCCGCTCCATTCCCCGCCTGGTCCGGGTGCTGCTCCTGCTGGCGGCGGCCGGCCTGGTGCTGATGCTCGCACGTACGCCGCCGCGCCGGTCTTATGAAACCCTCCGCGGCCTGACGATGGGAACCACGTACACGGTCCGATTCCGCACGCCTCAGGGCCGCGTGTGGCCGGCGGCGGAAACGGACCGCCTGGCCCGCCGGATCGACCGCTGCCTGGCCGACGTCAACGCCAGAATGTCCACGTTCCTGCCGGATTCCGAACTCTCCGAATTCAACCGGGCACCCGCCGACGCCCCTTTCGAGCTCTCGCCGGAGTTGTTCGAGGTCTTCGAGGCGGCACTGGAGGTCAGCGACCGATCCGCCGGGGCGTTTGACGTTACGGTGGGTCCGCTGGTCAACGCCTACGGCTTCGGTCCTCCGCCGGAACCGCCGAACCCCCCGACCGCCGAGCAGTTGGAGACGCTGAGGCAGCGTGTGGGACGCCGATTGCTGACGCTGGATCCGCAGGCGCGGACTCTCCGCAAAGCGCACCCGGACGTGTATTGCGATCTGTCCGGCATCGCCAAGGGATACGGGGTCGACCAGGTTGCCCGCGTGATGGAGGCCGAAGGCCTGGCGGATTACATGGTCGAAATCGGCGGCGAGGTGCGCGCGGCCGGCCGGAACCCGGACGAGCGCCCCTGGCGCATCGGAATCGAGCGACCGATGCGCGACGGCCACCGGATGGTGATCCGCGTCGTCGATCTCGCCGACCGCTCCCTGGCCACATCCGGGGACTACCGCAATTATCATGTTTCCGACGGTCAGACGTACTCCCACATGATCGATCCTCGCACCGGAAGGCCGGTCGAGCACGCCCTGGCTTCGGTGACCGTCGTCGATACCCGCGCCATGATGGCCGACGCGTGGGCGACCGCGCTGATGGTTCTGGGGCCGGAAGAGGGCTACAATCTGGCGGAGGCCGCCGGGTTGGCCGCTCTTTTTCAGGTGCGAACCGCCGACGATGATGTCGCCATGCGGGCCACGAGCGCTTTTTCGGCGTTGTCCGCCAACCCGACCGACCCCTGATCGGAGGTGCCGTGCATGTCCCTGTTCACCGTGGTGATTGCAACGATCGTGCTGCTGGCGCTCGCCCTGTTCGCCCTCTCGATCGGCCTGGTTTTCGGCAAGCGGGGGCTGCGCTCGGGCTGCTGCGGAAATCCGGACTCCCACGCCGGTGCGGACTGCCACGCTCAGACGCCCTCCTGCGGCGACTGCAAACCCGTCCACTCCGATGGCCATTGCCGATCCGGGCAGGGGTGACTCCCGGACAAACCGCGGGCCCACGCACCTCGACCCGTTCCCGGGGCCGCGACATCGGTTCGCCCCAACTGCGGGATCCGTGCCACCACGCATGGGAATTCCTGGCGACCCGGCAGCGCATAGTCCGCCCATTATGATTCGCATCGCGGTTTGGAATGGGCGAATGGCCCGGCATGCGGTATACTGCATACGAGAGGCAGGCGGCGAGGCTTCCATGGCGTGAGCATTCATCCTGTCTCCTCGACCGTGGAGGGCTGACCATGTTCGAGCTCCTGGATGGCAACCTGGTCGGAGTGTTCCCCCCCGTCGCTGCCTTGGCGGCCGGCTTCGGCGCCATGAACGCGGTGTACCTTCTCTGCCTGATTCTCGGGGGTGGGCTGCTGCTGGTTTCGCTGCTGTTCGGGGGCGACAGTGATACGGGTGTCGAGGCTGACAGCGTCGCAGGCGTCGACGCTGGCGCCGATTTCGACATGGACGCGCCTGCCGACACCGAAGTCGGCCTGGAGGTCGATACCTCCGTCCACGCCGGACACATCGCCCATGACGGCGCGTCACTGGCCCGATGGCTTTCCGTCCGCTTCCTCATTTACTTCGCCGCCACGTTCGGGCTGGTCGGCAGCGTGCTGACGCGGATGACGGACTCCCGTCCGTTGACGGTGCTGCTGATCGCTCTGGGCACGGCGCTGGTGGTCGGCCAGACCGTCCAACAGACCATTCGCCACCTCCAGCGTACGAGCGGCGACAGCGCGACATCGAGCCGGGATTACGTAAACCGCACGGGCCGCGTCACTATTGCCATTCGACCCGGCCACGCGGGCGAGGTGGCCTGCGACGTGCGCGGCGGGGAACGGTTTCTGCCGGCACGCGCCCGCCGGACGGAAGAAACGTTCGCCGCCGGGGAGATCGTCGGCGTCGTCTCATTCGCCAACGGCATGGCCGAGGTGGTTTCACGGAAAGAGTTCGAGTTTCTGCACGAGACTGAGCGGGGAGAACACACATGACGACACTACTGGCAGAGTCGAACTGGTTGGGAGTAGCCATATCTCTGGGCTTCGGAGGGCTGATCGTCATCCTGGCATTCCTGGCCCTGCTGTCCAAGCTGATGGTGGTGGGCAATCCCAGCGAGATGCTGGTCATCAGCGGAAAGCGGACGGCCACCGACCGGGGATACCGCACGCTCATCGGCGGGCGAACGCTGGTCATCCCGATCATTGAGAAGGTGGACCGCATCAGCCTGCGGAATATGCAGGTGGGGCTGGAGGTGCGCGCCCAGTCGGGCGGCGGAACCATGATCCCCGTCACCGTCACCGGCGTGGCCAACGTGAAAGTCTCCTCGGATCCGGACATTCGCAGCAACGCCATCGAGCGCTTTCTCGGCCAGCCCGGCACGGACCTGCAACGAGTCGCCCGGGAAACGCTGGAAGGCGGCCTGCGCGCGGTCATCGGCAAGATGACGCCCGAGGAAATCGTCGAAGACCGCGACAAGTTCGTCGCCACCGTCATGAACGAGGTGGTGGACGACTTCCGTAAGCTGGGCATGGTCATCGACAGCGTGAACATTCAGAACGTTCACGATGAGGAGCAGTATCTGGAGTCGATCGCGCGGAAGGCGGCCGCCCGTGTCCGGGCCAGCGCCCGCCAGTATGAGGCGGAGCGCAAATCCGAAGCGGACATCAAGGAAGCCCAGGCGCAGGCCCTGGCCCGCCAGGCCCAGGCCGAACGCGATGCCGAAGCCAAGGAGGCCGAAGCGCTGGGCCGCCAGAAGGCCGAGCAGGCCCGGCTCTCGGCGGACAAAATCATCGCGGAGGCCGACAACGAGCTGCGCATTCGAAAGGCCGAACTCGCCCGGGAGGCCGAGCTCAAGGAGGCCCAGACGCAGGAGGCCCGCGCGCAGGCGGAAGAGCAGCGGCTGGTCGCCACAGAAGTAAAAAAAGCTCTGGCCGACCGCGACGTGGCCAAGGCCCGGGCCGAAGGCGATGCCGCCAAGGTGCTCGAAGAAGGCAAGGCCCGCGCCGCCGCCATCGAACTGATCGGACGGTCCATCCAGCAGCACCCGGACGCCCTGAAGGTCATGCTCACCGAGATGATGCCCGACGTGGTCCGCGAAATCACCAAGACGGTGGCTAACGTGCGGCTGGACAACATCACGGTGATCGACGGAGGCGAGGGCCGGGCCATCGCCGGCGGTGCGCTCGGTCGGGCGCGAGTCCTCAGCGAATCGCTGGCCACCGTGGAAAGCGTGCTGGGCATCGACCTGCGAAGTCTGACCCAGAACATCGCCGGAAATCTGACGGGACAGACGGGCGCCAACACCGCCCAAGCCCCGAATACCTCTTCGCCCGTGCCCAAAGAAAGCAAGTCGGCGAAATAGCTTCTCATTTTCACGGAGGTCCGGCACGGCACGGGCAAGTGGGCGCTTGCGCGTGGCGTCGCTTTCTCTTCTCCAGCCCCCCACGCCCGTTTCCGCAACACAGCGTTACGCGACTGAGACACCTCCGCGCCTCCGGCAGACGCCCGAACGCGTGCCGAGAAGGTCACCCCCGTCTTGGAGAATATTTGACCAGCATTGTCATTTGGTGTACTTTGCCAAAGGAATCAGCCGTGGAACCCCAGCCGAAACAAGCGCGGATGGCGTATTTCGAGGCGTTGTGCCGGGAACACGGCCTGTCGCGAACCGTTCAGCGACGGACGATTCTGGAGGCCCTTCTGGACCGGGAAGACCACCCGACGGCCGACCAGGTTTACGAACTGGTCAAAGACCGGATTCCCGGCGTGTCCCTGACCACGGTTTACCGGGTGTTGGACACGCTGGTGGAGATCGGCGTGATCACCAAGCTCTGTCACGCGGGAGGCACCGTGCGGTATGACCCGAAAATGCACCGCCATCACCACCTGGTATGCCTCCATTGTGAGCGCATCCTGGATCTGGAGGACGAGAAGCTCAACGCTCTATCACTGCCGCCCGTAGGCACGCAGGGTTTTGAGATCCGGGATTTCCACATTCACCTCCGCGGCATCTGTCCGGAGTGCCTCGCCGGGCGAGGCCGCAGGAACAAGGGGCCGTCCCGCAGCAGCAGGCGCTGTGCGCGGCCAGCAAAGAGCACGGGCGGCGGCGCCCGAATCGCCCGGTCCGAACGCCAACGGAAGCGCCGGACCTCCCGTCCGATCCGTCGGAAGGGGAAACGCTCATGAGTGACGGAACAACAACAGGACTGTACGGCGTCCGGCCGTCTGGTTCTTGTCTTTTCTGACTTCGAATTCACAGGAGAACTATTTCGTGGCAACAACACTGGACAATCTTCAGGAGGCGTTTGCCGGCGAGAGCCAGGCCAACCGCAAGTACATGGCGTTTGCCCAGCAGGCCGAGAAAGACGGGTTCGTCAACGTGGCCCGGCTCTTCCGGACGACCGCGGAGGCCGAGACCATCCATGCCATGGCACACCTGGCCGCCATGAACGGCATCGGAACCACCGCGGAAAACCTTCAGGCCGCCATCAACGGCGAAACGTACGAATACAAAGAAATGTATCCCCCCATGGTCCGCCAGGCGGAGGCGGACGGACACAAGGCCAAGCGCATGTTTGCGTTCGCCGTGAAGGCCGAGGAGGTTCACGCGAAGCTCTACCAGATGGCCCTCGAGGCCGTAAAGGCCGGCAAGGACCTGACCGAAACGGAGTTCTACCTCTGTCCGATCTGCGGCCATATCGAGCTGGGTCGGCCGCCGGCCTCGTGCCCGATCTGCGGCATGAAGGGTGAGAAGTTCGTGCAGGTGTGATCGGCCGGTCGGCGCTGGACGTCCGTCCGCGCCGCCGCCGTCTGAACACACGATACGCCAGGAGCGATCCATGAGCAGCAGCACCGCCCGCCGTTGGGAATGCGCGGTTTGCGGCTACGTCTATGACGAAGCCGCCGAGGGAGTTCCCTGGGACCAACTGCCCGACGACTGGGAGTGCCCCCTCTGCGGAGCGGGGAAATCGCAGTTTCACCCGCTGGACTCCCCCCCGGACGAGGCGGCGCCGAACGCCGCCCCGCCGGCTGACGATTACCTCGCCCCCTGGGCACGGCCGTCGGACGAGCGGGAAACGCACATGGCGGACATTCATCGCATGGCCCTGACAGGGAAGCCCATCAGCGAACCCATGCGTTCCACCCAGGCCGTCTTTTCCTGGGACGACATTCTGATCCGGGGCGCCCAGCTCGCCCGGCTCCCGCTCAACGAAGACGAACCGGTCAACACGCAGACCGTCATCGGGCCGCGGGCCGCGCGTCCGCTGGTCATTGAGATGCCCGTCTATGTCTCGCACATGTCCTTTGGCGCCCTGTCCAGGGAGGCCAAACTCGCCCTGGCCAAAGGCAGCGCGGCGGCGCGAACGGCCATGTGCTCCGGTGAAGGCGGCATCCTGCCTGATTCACTGGCAGCGGCATATCGGTACATTTTCGAGTACATCCCCAACCGCTACAGCGTCACGGATGAGAATCTGCGGGCCGTGCACGCCATCGAAATCAAGATCGGCCAGTCGGCCAAACCGGGCATGGGCGGCCATCTGCCGGGCGAAAAGGTAACTCCCGAGATCGCCCGCATCCGCGGGTTCCCCGTCGGCCAGGCCATCACCAGCCCGGCGCGGTTTCCCGACATCCGAAACGGGAACGACCTCAAAGACCGGGTGGCCTGGCTGCGCGAAAAGTCCGACGGCCGGCCGATCGGGATCAAACTGGCTGCCGGACACATCGAGGAAGACCTGGAGTTCGCCCTGTTCGCCGAGCCGGATTACATCACGATCGACGGCCGGCCCGGCGCCACCGGCTCAGCGCCGAAGTTCATCAAGGCGGCCACCTCCGTGCCGACACTCTTCGCCCTGCACCGGGCGCGCAAGTACCTGGATCACAGGGGCGCGGACCACGTCTCCCTGGTGATCACGGGCGGCCTGCGGGTGTCGGCCGACTTCGCCAAGGCCCTGGCCCTGGGAGCCGACGCGGTGGCCATCGCCACGGCGGCCATGATGGCCTGCGGTTGCCAGCAATACCGGGTGTGTCACACCGGCAAGTGTCCCGTGGGCATCGCCACGCAATATCCGGCCCTGCGGGAGCGCCTCGACGCCGACCAGTCCGCCCGCCGCCTGGCAAACTACTTGAACGTCTGCAACGATGAGCTGAAAGCGTTCGCCCGGCTCACCGGGCACAACGACGTGCACGATCTGAACGTACGCGATCTGTGTACGGTCAACACGGAAATTTCCTCTCACACGGACATCGAGCACGTGTGAGGTTTTCGCCCCGGTCCGGCGACGGAATCGCCGGACCGGCCCGGAATCGCAACTCAACGCGCAAAAAGGAGGAACCGATCATGAGCGGAATCAGGCCGAAGTGGCGTGCGGGACGCTGGACGCTGCTGGCCGCGGGGGGGCTGGTCGCCCTCATCGCAGCGCTGCCGGCGGCCCGTCTGTGGGCCGGGGGGCCGTCCAGTTACTCCCCGGTCGTCATCACCGAAGACTTCGAACAGATCATGGCCCGGATGAAGGCCGCCAAACCGGAGATCATGAAAAGGCAGATGGACCTGCTGGAGCAGCGGTACGACATGGCGGACCGACCGGCCGAGGGCGTCACCATGTCCGGCGGCAAGCCCGTGCAGGCGGGCGTCCGCGTGAAGCTGCCAGAGGGCATGACGTGGGAGAAGCTGGCGGAGATGACGCCAGCGCAAATCAAAGACCAGGGTCTCTGGCCCCAGGGTTTTCTGCCGCTGCCGCATCCGAACCATGCCGAGGGCGGCATGGTGTTCCCCAAGCATCATATCGACGAGATCAAGAAACAGACCAGCGTCGATCTGACGCGGTTCGACATGGATTACGATCTGCCCCTGCATTTTCTGCCGGAATATCCACCGCCGATCTACCTGAACACGCGGCTGGACCTGGGGGACGTGTCGCAGGGCAAAGTGGTCACGATGGACAACTACTTCGAGTTGTTCAACGGCATTCTGAACCCCAAGCAGCTCGAAGGGTTGCGACTGCTGGTCACCCCGTTTCCACAGCAGCAGTTCAACCAGACGGACGATCGCCGCTCCGAGCGGCCGAACCGCGGCGTCACATGCTTTGACTGCCACGTCAACGGCCACACGAACGCGGCCACGCACCTTGTGGGCGACATCCGACCGCAGGAATACCGGCATGGGCTGGACACGCCCACGCTGCGCGGCGTCAATATCCAGCAGATCTTCGGCTCGCAGCGGGCCTTGAAGACCATGGAGGACTTCACGGAATTCGAGCAGCGGGCCGCCTATTTCGACGGAGACCCCGTGGTCGGCACCAAGAAGGGCCTGAACATTCTCGAGCGCGGCAGCCAGGTGCACTGCATGGCGGAATTCCAGGCGCTGCTGGCCTTCCCGCCCGCTCCGAAACTGGACGTGTTCGGCAAGCTCGATCCGGCATTGGCGTCGGAATCCGAGCTGCGGGGCGAAAAGGTGTTCTTCGGCAAGGGACGGTGCGGCGAGTGCCATCCGGCCCCCTATTACACCGACAACCTGATGCACGACATGAAAACGGAACGATTCTTCAAGCCGCGCATGATCAACGGCTGCATGGCGGCCGTCGACGGCCCGATCAAGACGTTCCCGTTGCGGGGCATCAAGGATTCCCCGCCCTATCTGCACGACCGGCGACTGCTGACGCTGGAGGACACGGTGGAGTTCTTCAACCTCGTGACCGGCGTCAAACTGACAGACCAGGAGAAGAAGGATCTGGTGGCGTTCATGCGCTGCCTGTAGCATGACCGGAAGATGGGCGGCGGCGTGGCCGGCAACGGTCACGCCGCCGCCTTTTTCAGCGGCTTCCCCCGCCATTTCGGCCTGCGCGCTCGGTGAATTGCATCCGGCGGCGGGGAGACGGCATTATGCGCCGACCGGAGGTGCGGCATGTCGGATCGCGTAGGCTATTGGCAGCGGGTGGGGGCGGCGCTGGAGACAAGCGGCCTGGACCCCGCGGGCGGGATTTGACTGTCCGGGCCAGCCGCTGCAGCCGAGGGCTGACTATCCAAACCGGGTACCTCGACCGGATGATAGCCCAAGCATCAATCCGCTGTAGACTGCACCGTCACCGCCGGATGGCCAGCCAAACATCAGGGGCCGGCTTCAGCCGGCCAGTCAGTGCCCCCGGCTTGAGCCGGGGGGGAAACCAGCTCCCCTCATTCCTTCTCTCTGCCCTTTGTCGCAGCCGGCTTCAGCCGGCGTTCCCTCGATCCACGAAGAATCGCCCGAGCATTCGAACCGGCCCGTTCGTCTGACTGCGCGGCGCCGTCGCGCGCCTGCCCCGCGGCGAGAATCCCGCCTCACTCTGATCCGCCGCCCGGAAGGCCGAGCAACTCGTCCGCTCCGCCCTCGCTCCAGAAGAGCGACGCCAGCCCGGCTCTGTGAGCCGGGCCGGCGCGCTTCCGAATCCGCCACGGTGGAGTTGTGAGTTACGTCCCGTCGCGCTCGGCTGGAGGCGGTGGCGGCATTCCGTGGCGGCCTCGTTTTTCTCCCGCCCGTTCGCGATCCCTCTGGTGCTTCTTTGCCTCGCCCCCCCTGATGTCGCGGCCATGTCGGCCCCGGTCACCCCGGTTGGCGGGATACTCCCCGATCAGGGTATCGAGCTTCGCTCTCTGCTCCGCGGTCAGGACGGCTTCGATTTTCTCCCGCGTGGCCTTTCGTATGTCGATCATCGAAGTGGACTCCAGCGCGTCCAGTTGAGCGCGCAGAGCCTCGACCTGCTCGATGTTGCCGGCCCTTCGGGCGTCACGCATCCGGCCGCGCAGAGTCTGGATTTGCTCGCGATTGGATTCCACGGCGATTTGGTGGTCTGCCTCCGCGGCCTTCACGGCTCGAACGTGCTCATCGGCAATCGCCTGGAGCTGCTGTCGCTGCTCTTGCGTGGCTTCCACCGTTTCGCCCACGCGCTCGATGAACCGATAGATGTTCGGACCCGACCCCGCCAAGCTCCGCGCCGGCCCCGGTCGACCTGCACGCTCCCTCAAGGCTGGTCGGTCTTTCGCCAGAAACGCCTCGAACGCCGCCTTCTGTTCGGCGGTCAGGATGGCCGTAATCTTCGCGTGGGTCTCATGCATCAGGTCACCACGGGGCCCGCCCCGGTACGCGCGGATTTGCTCGTGCAGCTCGCGGACCTTCTGATTGTCCCCCTCCCGCCGTGCCTCGCGCATCTGCTCGCGCAGGGCGCGAAGCTGCTCTCCATCTGCCCGGGCCGGGTTCCGCCGAGCCTCGCGAACCGCCAGGGCGGCCGCCTGGTGCTCCGCAGCGATGAGTCTCAGTTGCTCAACCTGGTCCGGCGTGGCGTTCACGGCCTCTGCCACCCGATCCATGAAAGGTGTGATGTCCGCAGGTGGCCCCACTTGACGTCCCCCGCGCGCATCGCCCGCTCTCGGCCCGGCGCCATATCCCGGCTGTCCCAACAAGACTCCGGTCAGCAACCATGAAATCAGGAATGTCATTGGCTTGTTCTCCTGTGTGTGCGGGGTTGGTCTCCCCCAGAGCCTCAAGTTCCGGCCACCCCGATCGGCCGCTCCTGTAGTGGTCAGAACGTCCGACGGCCCGGCTTTATTGCCGGCAGACGCAATCCATGCCGCGAAAGGCCGGAATCACCCGGAGGCAGTCCCGCCGGATCCTCCACTCGCCGGATCGACTCTGCGTCCGGAATCGCCGCGAGTTCCGCAACTGCTGGATGGAAACGCCAGGTGCCGAAATACGCCGGACTGGACGATCGCCCGACTATCGAGATACTCTGACGGAACGCGGATTTCGGCGTGGGCTGAACACGCCATGACCCGGTTGGCGATCCGTTCCGGCAGGTCGTTCTGAACGGCGCCGGCGGGCATTGGTTGGAACAGGGCGTGATCGACATTTTTCTCCGACACCAGGGTGAAGCATATGCGTTGCTTACGGCCATTACCTGGGCGTTTGCGCTTGTGCTGTACAAGCGCGGAGGAGAAAGGGTGTCGCCGCTGGCGTTGAATCTGTTCAAAAACGTGGTAAGCCTGGCGTTGCTGACCCTCTGTCTACTGGTTCTGGGCGAAAGATTCGGAACGCTGGCGAGATTTCACCGGCACGATCTGTATGCGCTGGCACTCAGTGGGGTGATCGGAATTGCTTTGGCGGACACGCTGTTTTTCGCTTCGTTGAATCGCATCGGGGTGGGCATCTTTTCGATTCTGGATTGCCTGTACAGTCCGCTCGCCGCGCTCTTTGCGTGGATCCTCATCGCGGAGCGCCTGGCGATGCCGCATTACGTCGGTGGCGTACTGATCCTGGGCGGCGTCTTCCTGGCCTCCCGGCATCCCCCACCGCCGGGGCGCACGCGGGGCAAGCTTGTTACGGGCATTCTGCTCGGCGCCTTGTCCATCGGGATGATGGCGTTTTCCGTCGTACTCGCCAAACCGGTGCTGGAAGCCGAGGACTTTCCGCTGGTGTGGGCCGCCGCCATCCGCCTCGGTGCCGGCACGATCATCCTGCTGCTTCAGACGGCGGCTTCGCCGAACCGGAGAATCGTGGCGAGCGTGTTTCGACCCTCGTCGGCGTGGCGGTTCATCGTCCCGGCATCTATCCTGGGCTCTTTTCTGTCGTACCTTCTGTGGATTGCAAGTTTCAAGTACCTCGCAGCCACTACGGCAGCGATCCTGAACCAGACGTCGGTGATCTTCGCGATCATCCTGGCGACAATCGTGCTGAACGAGCCTTTCACCCGTCGCAAGGGACTGGCCGTCGGATTGGCGACGACGGGCATTCTCGTCGTTACGTGCGGCCGGTAGATCTTCGACTTGCTGACGGGAACGGGGTATGCCGCGCGGGCGACGGGACTACCCCGCCAGGTGCCCTTCCAGAACCGCCTTGCCGGCCGCCAGATCCTCTTCCGGTCGTGACGAATCGGTTCGCCGCAGAATCTGCGGGCCGGCATAGCCCGCGCCCGACAGCGTCATCAGGTATCGCAACCAGTTCACCTGACCTTGCCCCAGGAGCACCTCGCGGCCCCCTCGATCCGGGCTGCCCATCAGGCCGTCACGCACGTGCGAGAGAATCACCCGATCCGCGAGCAATTCCGTCGCCGCCTGCGGATCGTAGCCCTCCATCACCAGCGCGCCCGGGTCCGCACACACGCGAACCGACGGACAGTCCAGCGTATCCACCAGCCCCCGAAGCATCTGCGGTGAGTTGTACGCCGACGTGACCGCGAAGACGGTCCCGATCGCGTCCGCCCGCTCGGCGATTGCCCCCAACGCGCCCAGCACGGCCTCCTGCCGGTCCGCAGCATCCATGGCCAGCCGGCCCACGCTGCCCGTGACCACCGGGACGCCCAACTCACGGGCCAGGGCCAGAACGTCCATCGTGGTGCTGACGCCGGCATCCACGCGGGCCGGATCGACAAACGCATTTGCGCCGAAGTCGGCATCCAGCGCAACAAGGTCGAGCCCCAGATCGCGGATGAATCGCATCAGGTGACGACGGCCGGACGACGAAAGGTTCCGCGGCGCCAAGTCGCCCTCCAGGGTCCGCAGCTCCACGCTGCCGAAACCCAACCGGGCCGCACGCAGCAGACCGGACTTCGGGTCTGTTCGAAAATCCTGCACGTGAACGCCGAGAGACGGTTTGAGCATGCGTCCTCCTCAACCCATCAGGTGCTCTGGCGACAAATCCGGAGTCTCTGCCGTGGAAAGCAACGCGCGCAGGCAGATTTCCCGGTTGGCCGCGCTGTTTCGAAGTTGCCAGACGCGGTACCACGCGCGGGTCCGGCGATCCACCAGCGTCAGAACAATACTCGAACCGGTCACGTCAAGCAGCACATCGTACTCCCGGAGCCGGACGGTGGATACGTTCGGCCGATTGCGCCAGACGCGGAAATTCAGCACCTCGGCCACCCCCGGAGCAAACCGGAAGTACGTTCGCCAGCCGAGCAGGGCCAGCAACTGAGCGCACAGGTAGACAATCACGATCGTCGCCGCGACGACAAAATTCACGCTGGCCAGATGGCCCCAGGAGCCGCGATGAACGGCCGTAACCAGATCGGCCAGCACGGCGGCCGCCACCACCAGCACGATCGGCACCATCCACCAACCCCCAGCTACGGTAACCGGAAGAACGCACGGAGTGAATCCGGCCTCCGGCCGTTCCGGAATCCGCGGCACTGCATCGCGAAAGTGAACGTACACGCGCCGCGCGGACGAAAGATGCGGCCGAATGAGCCCGTCCGCCTTCTCCGCCCAAAGCGGCATCCGCCCGGGGCCGTGCAGTTCCCGGCGCAGGTGCATACACCGATGCAGCCGGCAGGCCGCCTCCGCCC
Organism: Planctomycetota bacterium; assembly: GCA_052034525.1. Taxonomy (GTDB): domain Bacteria; phylum Planctomycetota; class Phycisphaerae; order UBA1845; family UBA1845; genus JAFGJQ01. The sequence goes on along the minus strand of JBPOIK010000046.1, from coordinate 22,570 downwards.
AGGCGCCCTGCTCCATGCACGGCCCGACGGCCGATTCGTCCGACCGCAGCACGCGCCGCACCCGCAGCCAGCCGGGCAGCGACCGCAGCGTCAGATACAGCAACCCCGCGAATGCCAGGGAAAGATACCGCACCGCCAACTGCGAAGCGGTCGGCGTCATGTGCACGACGGTGGGCCATGGCCAGAGCTCCAACCCGCCGCGCCAGGTCCACACAACGGCCCCCGCCATGCAGCCGGCCAGCAACACCCCCGCGACCGCCGCGGCCCTCACGCTGGTTCGCGGCCCGGCCGGTCGGGGTATCCACCACACGTCGGCATTCCCGATCCGCTCGATCCGCGGGCCCGGATCGCTTCGATGGGAGTGATTCCGTTCGAGTTCCGCCGGCGGGCGGCCGGTTTCGGGATGAAGGTCGTCCCTGAAGGAAGATGCCGGCTTCACTCTTGAGAGTCGCACGGAATGTGATACGCCTCGTCGAACGCCTCCCGGAAATCGAAGACGTTCCGGAAATCGTCGATCGTGTCATGCGGCTGCTTCTGCATGTATCCGCTGTCGACCATGGCAAACACGATCCGACCGAAGTCAAGCGTCTCGCGAATGTTCCAGCGGCGCAACACGACGCGGGCCAGACGACCCCAGCGCTGAAGGGCATATTCCCGCAGGGCCCAGCTCAGATCCACGCCGTTGACATGCCGATTGAGCATCTCAATGCCGCCGGCCGCCTCGATGGCTCGCGCGACCTGCGGGCTCAGGTTGCCCCGCTCGTACGCCTCTACGAGCTCATGCAGATCGATGCTCTTCTGCTCCAGCAGTTCATACAAGGCCAACTGCTGCGGGGTCGACGGACCGTGGATTTTCTCCACCGCGAAGTTGAGCGCCTCCCGGACGAAGTGAAACGCGTCTTCCGGGTACCGACCGACGTCCGCAACGACCTGAGCAAACGGTTTGACCGGCTTCCTGACCATCTCTTCACGGACTCTGCTTGCTGCCGCCGCTCCAGTTTATTCTATTCCACGAAGCCGTCCGTCAACTACGAACCGTCCGGTTCAATCGCCGCCCGATGAGCCCTCCGACGCCTGTCCGCCCGATTTCGGACCGCCCCCTTTGCCGCGGGGTTTGCGCCTGCGGGATCGCCGCCGACGTCGTTTCTTCGGACTGGCCGAAGCAGACTCGCTCGAGCCCCCTTTCCCACGCCCTTCGGCCCCGACCTGGGGCACCGGACCGGCTGGGCCATTTCCGGGCGACACGGCTCCCGCAGGCCGCCGCTCAGCGGGCGGACGCCGCCGCCCGGCGGCATGGCGTGGTTGATCAGACTGCGTCCGGTGAGCACGCTCCACTGCGGCCGCCGCGGCGGCCTGGGCGCGAGCCGCTGCCTCCGCCCGGGCGGCCTCGGCGGCCGCCGGATCGAGAATCCCCTCCACCGGCACGGTAGCCATGCCCCCGTCGTCCTTGGCAATCTGCACGATCTGCGTCAGCACCTGCCGAGCCACGACAACGCCCTCGCCCTCGACCGTATACACGCGGGCCCCCATCCGCGGCAGCGCCTTGTCCAGCTCTTCATACGTCGTGTGCTCATACCGCAGGCAGCACTTGAGCCGACCGCACCGCCCGGACACCTTGGACGGATCCAACGTGGCCTTCTGCAGCTTGGCCATCTTCATGGTGACCGGCTTGAGCGTCTTGAGATACTGTCGGCAGCAACAGTGTTGTCCGCAGGTCTCGTAGTCGGCCACCAGCCGCGCCTCATCACGCGCCCCGACCTGGCGCATCTCAATCCGTGTCTGGTACTCGTGCGCCAGGTCACGAACCAGGGCACGAAAGTCCACACGCCCTTCCGACATGAAATAGAAGACGATGCGCTCGCCCCCGAAGAGATGCTCGCAGTCGACAAGCTTCATCGGCAGCCCGTGTCGGGCCACCAACTCCCGGCAAAACGCGATCTTCGCGGCGGTTCCCGCCCGAATGTGCCGGGCCTCCGCCAGATCGTCGTTCGTCGCCGCTCGCAGCACGCGACCGGAGCGCCGCAGATACACGTCCGCGCCGCTGGCCGCCACATACCGCTCGATCTGTTCGGGGTCGACCGGATGACCGAACCGACAACCGTCCGTCAGAACGGCCGCTCCGAGCTCAATCCCCCGATCCGTCTGCACAACCACGGTGCTGCCAGACGAAAGCTTCAGATCTGCCGGGGCCGTGAACTCCCCAAACTGCCGCATGAATCCGTAACGCACGCCCACCGTGCGCCGCTCCTTGCGAGGCGCAGGCGGGGCCGCGGACGAATCCGGTTCGACGGTTTTCGCGTCGGCAGGACCGGTAGAATCCTGACCTTCATCGCTCATAGACAAAATTCCCACAGCCACGAATCGGACGGCCGCGCACGCTCGACGGCGGCACGCACGTCAGACAGCCCGGTGCGCGATCCCCCCGAGGGTACCCGAAGGGACGTCCAATCGCCCCGCCTCGGCGTACACTGCAATTGCATGGGACTCTCGCTAGTCTACAGGTCGTGACGCGGGACTGCCAGTACCCCCTTGTGAATCAGCTCACAAGCCGCGCAAGTACCCTGGCGGCACATGCCGACAGGCATCGGGTATGGGAACGCCTGGCGACGGTCGGCCTAGCCCAGAATGCGATCCAGCGTGGCTGCCAGTTCCCTCTTGGCACGCAGGCCCACGATGCGCTCCTGAACCTCACCGCCCTTGTAGAGCAGAAGCGTCGGAATCGCGCTGACCTCGCACTGGCTGCTCAGCCCCTGGTTCTCGTCCACATTCACTTTGCCGACGATGGCCCGGCCTTTGTACTCGGTCGCCAGCTCATCGATGGCGGGCCCGATCGCTTTGCAGGGACCGCACCACTCCGCCCAGAAATCCACCAGCACCGGTTGATCCGCCTGCAAGACCACCTGTTCGAAATTGGATTCCGTGATCGTGACTGTATCAGGACCTGCCATGGCCTATTCTCAACTCCTTGCTACATAACGACTTTCACCAAATCGCCTGGACCCGAAGCACTGCGGATTCTAGGGCCTGCACACCGCCGGGTCAACGGACGGCCACCACCGCCGACGCCGCTCGTTCCGCTTTCGGACGAGATTTCCAGCGGCGGTGGATCCACAGGTACTGTTCCGGCCACTTCCGTACGAAGGTCTCGATGGCCGCCGTGTACTCCTGGGTGATCCAACGCAGCGGGTCCGCCTGGTCCCGCCACTCGTGGGGGTGGATGATCCGCTGCACGCCCACCTCGTAGAAGAACCGATCCCCCACCCGTCGTGCATAGCCCACAATGATGGGCGCCTCCATGGCCATGGCCAGCAGTCCGATGGATTTGTACGCGGAGGCCTGGACTCCGAAGAAATCAACAAACATTCCCTTCCTGCCGGCATTCTGATCGGCGATGAAGCCCAACGCGGCCCCGCTCCGGATGATCTCTTCTGCCTCGGCGGTGGCACCCTTTTTGTTGATGAGCCGCAGTCCGCGCCGCTGACGAGTCCGCACAACGAACCGATTGAGGTACTCATTGTCCAGCGGCCGCATGATGGCCACGATGTCGAACCCGTAGGTCGCCAACAGGTATCCGGCCAGCTCCCAGCTTCCGAAGTGGGCGGTCAGCAGGAGAGCCCCCTTCCCCTGGAGCATCACCCGCAGCGCCTGCTCGACACCCACCGGGCGGACGTATTTCGGCCAAGTCCACTCGTCGATCAGCCGAGGGGCGAAAGCCATCTCGACGGCCATCATGGCCTGATGTTGCATGGATCGCAGAGCGATCCGATCGATTTCCGCGGCGTTGAGACTGTCGCCATACGCCAAACGCAAATGCTCTTTTGCCCGGCGGAAATGGCGAGGCATCACTACGGCCCAGATACGGCCCAGAAGGCGGGCCGTTCGCAGATTCCACTCCACCGGAAACATGTACAGCACGACGACCACGATCCGCAAGCCGGCGTACTGCAGCCAGTGCACAAGACGAGCGGAGGCAAGCCTTCGGCCGCCGGCATTCCTGCGTTTGCGAATCGGACCCATCAACGGGGGATTTTAGCCCGGAAGTCGCGACGATGCACGATCGACGCGAGCGGCTACGTCAGCAGATCGAGATGGCTGCCCGGCAGCGTTGTCCAATGGAATACCGCACGTTCGTCACGCACCACCTCGGCGGGCGGCGGCGGTATCTCATACGGCCAGGTGAGTTCGAGAGGCTTGCCCGGCACGGCGTCACGCGGCGCGGAAAAATCGAACGGATCGACGGGCGGCAGAATGAAGCAGTACAGGCTGTGACAGGGAGAGAACCAGTATCCGCCGCAGAACTGCCAGCGACCGCCGAGAAGCGGTTGCAGAGTTCCCCAGCATGCGACACGCTGCGAAAGCCACGGACCCCACGGTGTGACCCACACACTATGCGGTGGCGTATGGATCGGTTGGATTTGCATATCTCTCCCCCCATAGGCCGCAGTGAGCGCACTGCGGTCCAGCCCCCAACGGGGCATCCCGCGCACCCCGCCGTCGAGCGGATGACGATTGATGTGGACCACCTGCAACCTCTGCAACCACAGGGAGTTACATGAGTTGTCCCCATAACTATGATCGAAGCCACCGAACCTTCTGTTCCGGAACGATGCCCTCACGCAACGTCTGGCCCCGCCATCACGCACGTCCGCCCGTCCCGGAGCCTGCCCCGGCACGCCGGAGTCCCTCCGTCCCTCCACTCACGCCTTTTCTCCGCAACGGGGCGATGCGATGATGCCCGGGCCATGCGTGAATTCACCGTTACGGATCTCGACTATGACCTCCCGGAACACCTGATTGCGCAACTTCCGGCAAATCCGCGTGATACGTCGCGGCTGCTGGTGGTGAACCGGCAGTCCGCCGCGCTGGTGGACATGCCGTTCACCGCCCTGCCTCGCCTCCTCCGAGCGGAAGACGTGCTGGTGCTGAACGACACCCGCGTCATCCCGGCCCGGCTGGTGCTGCGGCGTGCCACAGGCGGTCGGTTCGAAGGGTTGTTCCTGCGAGAGCTTACCGTCGGCCAGTGGGAGATCATGGTCAAGGGCCGGGGCCGCATTCGTCCGGCCGAGTGCCTGGCTCTGGCCGAGCCGGCTGCCGGCGCGGAATCGCCCACGATCCGGCTCGAGGCCGCCTGCGGCAACGGCGTGTGGCAGGTGGCCGTCGAGCCCCCGGAACCGGCCGAGGGCCTGTTGCGGCGCGTCGGCCACCCGCCGTTGCCGCCGTACATCCACCGGCTTGTCGAGGGCGACACCCGCGAGCCGACGGACCGCGATCGCTATCAGACTGTATACGCCAGCGCGCCCGGTGCCGTGGCGGCGCCGACGGCGGGTCTGCACTTCACACCGGCGGTTTTGGAGGAGATTGCCCGCGCGGGGGTGGCCACCGCCCGCGTCACGCTGCACGTGGGCGTAGGCACGTTCGCGCCCATCAAGGTCGCGAACCTCGCTGACCACCAGATGCACGCGGAATGGTTTGATCTGTCGCAGGACGCCGCCGCGCTCATCGCCGAACGACGCCGAGCGGGCGGCCGAGTGGTGGCCGTCGGAACCACAAGCGTGCGAGTGCTGGAATCCGCCGGACAGCCGGACGGAACGCTGCGTCCCGGCCAGGGCTGGACGCGCCTGTTCTGCTATCCCCCGTATCGCTTCCGCTGCGTGGACGCGATGCTGACGAACTTCCACCTGCCCCGCAGCACCCTTCTGGCCCTGGTCATGGCGTTCACGGGCATCGAAACCATTCGCACCGCCTATGCGCACGCCATCCGCGAACAGTATCGCTTCTTCAGCTACGGCGATGCGATGCTCATTACGTGATCCCCAGCGACCGTTGCCTGCGTTTTTGTAGGAGAAACGACAAGGCACTCCATCGCGGTACGTCGGAACTCGATCCGGCGCCGGTCCTGCCCATGAACCTCACGGCGTGAGACCGAGCGCGACGATCCGTCGACTCCCCGAGAATCGCTATGGTTCGACGCCAATCATTACGAGCGGCACGGTTGGCACGCCTCTCCCCTGTCGCGCGACATCGTACAGCGCACCTTCGTAGTACCCTGGGCCCGACGACATCTGCTCCTGCATTGTCTTCATCGGAAGCACTTCCACGCCAACGTCGATGGAGTCCCCGACATAGAAGGCCAGATGCTTGACGAATAGGTCATACGCGATGAAGCTGTACTTTCCAAACTGAATTTCAACGGCGACTCGATCCTTTACGAAGTCCGTCTGGTTGTACGAGAAGATCGGGACGTGTCCTGCAGCTTCGATTTGCTGTCTCTGCTCGGTTGGCGGCAGATGCATGGTCCCGCGGATCAGATTGTAGTCCTTCGTCACCCAATAGCTCGTTCGACTCTCTCCCCAGCCAGCAGCCTGAAACCGATCGGCGAATGCCCGATTCAACTCCTTCGGTGCGAATAGAACCTGCCCTTGAATCCCCTTCTCTTTGCTTATCTTGGTCTTGAAGCGGCTGGCATCGACGTTCTCGATAATCGACTCAATCTCAGCCCAGAGCGCTCGTTCATGCACCAACAACCACTCGTATCCATTCAAGTGAGAGTGCATCGCCCCGATCTTCATTCGAGTCCCTCCAGCACGCACTGGGCGTTCGGCAGAGTCGTCGGATCTTGCCCTTGCCCAGGGGGACGATACACTTCTCGTCCCATGGGGCGAGTGCGAAGCGCCCCGCGGAGCGCCAACTCAACCCTTCGTCGTGCAGCGTCATAGTACTCCCTGACGATCTCAGAACCAGCCGCCCGTCGACCGTGAAGCACAGCGGCGACCGCCGTCGTGCCCACGCCCATGAACGGATCAACCACGAGGTCATTCGCCTGCGTCATACTCAGCACAAGTCGCTGAATGAGTTCCACCGGGAACTGACATGGGTGGATGGTCTTCTCGACATGATTGTGTTTGACATTCGGAATCACCCAGACATCGCCGGGGTTCTTCCCTTGGGGATTGCACGAATACTGTCCAACGCGCGGACCTTTGAAGTACTTTTTTCCAGGGTACTTCTGTGGCACGCGAATCGGGTCGAGATCGAAAACGTAGTTGTCACTCTTCGTATACCAAGCGATGACCTCATAGCGTCCCGAAAACCGACGCGAGCAATGAAGCCCATGCTCAAAGTGCCAGACTATGCGGTTTCGCATCCTCAGCCCATGATCCGCGAATACGGGGTACAGGATGCTGTCGAGCGGAACAATCGATCCTTTTTCGACGTAGTTCCCTACCTGCCAGCAGATACTGCCTTGCGGTGACAGGACTCGGATTGACTCGGCAATCACCCGTTCCTGCTGGCGAACGTACGAATCAAGGTCGAGTCGCGACTCATATTCCTTGCCGATGTTGTAGGGCGGCGACGTAACTACCAGAGCCGCGCTTTCGTCTTCAATCGCGCGCAGGAGGTCCAGGCAGTCGCCGTGAAACAGGGTGATCGCGTTGCCTGGATCGTAGCGATCGCGGACCTCTTCCGCAATTGGCTCACCTTCGAACAGATCCAGCTGTGTCGGCCCGGTGCGTCCAGTGCTGTGCTTTGGCTTCGCCATACGCCCGCTACCCCCCTATTGAGGACAAGCATAGGCAGCAAAGCCGCGCCTGCAACTGCCCTCAGACGCGATCCCACGACTTACCCGTGCGATGCGCCTCTGTGGGTTCCAAATCGGGCTTCCTATCTTATGGCATACTATGAGGTTCCATGCCCACCTCACAACCCAATCAGGTCGACCGCCCACTGCGGCCCAACGATCCAAGCCCGGACATCCGCTCGAGCACTTTGAGGAGCGCCTGGGTTCCTTCGCGACCTTCGCCGGCGGCCTGGTTGGCGTGGAACAATTGGGAAACCAGAGCCGTCCCCGGAAGCGTCAGACGGTTGCCGGACGCCTGCTCCAGGACGAGCCGCAGGTCCTTCTGCTGCAGGTCCACCATGAAGGCGGGCGCGAAGTCCCGAACCCGCATCTTCTCGCCCAGGTTCGCCAGGGCCCACGAGCCCGCGGCCCCGGCCGTGGTCGCCTGGAGCACCTTCGACAGATCCAGCCCGGCCTTCTCCGCCAGAATGAACGCCTCGCAGACGCCCAGCAGGTTCAGACCGCACATGATCTGGTTGCACAGCTTGGTCAGTTGGCCGTAGCCATTCGGGCCGCAGTACACAATGTTCTTGCCCATCGCCTCGAACAGAGGCCGAACGCGGTTGAACGCCTCGGCCGGCCCGCCGCACATGATGGAAAGCGTGCCGTTCTCCGCGCCGACCTTGCCGCCGCTGACGGGCGCGTCCAGGTACGCGGCCCCCCGCTGCTCCACGGCCTTCGCGATCTCCTGCGTGACGACGGGGGAGATCGTCGACATGTCCACCGCCACGGCGCCGCGGGCCAGCGCCGCGCACACGCCGTCCGGGCCCAGGTAGACGCTCTGCACATCCGGCGTGTCGGAGACGATCGTGATGACCGCCTCTGCATCCTGTGTCGCCGCCGCGGGTGAATCGACCAGCACGGCTCCCTCGGCCGCCAGCGGCTCGGCGCGGAACGCCGTCCGGTTGTACGCGCGAACCTCAAAGCCCGCCCGGAGCAGGTGCCCGGCCATGGGCAATCCCATGATCCCCGTTCCGATGAACCCGACACGTCGTATCATGGCGTTTCCACAAAGACGCCCGGCGGAAAAACGGCCCTCCGTCATGTTCCGGGCGAGTTTTCCAGAGCTTCGCACAGGGCGATGATGGTCGCCTTCGCGTCACCCAGGAGCATCACCGCCTTCGCGTAACGGTACAGCGGGTTCGGCACGCCGGAGTAACCGGGCCTTTCATCCAGGTTGCAGACGATCACGTGCCGGGCTTCATGCGCGCGCAGAATCGGCATGCCCGAGATCGGCGTATCCCTCGTCTCGATCGCCGCCGGATTGACAACGTCGCACGCCCCCACAATGAGGGCCACGTCGGTCCCGGGAAACTGATCCTCCACATCCTTGAGCTCGCGGAGCCGGCCATAGTCCACGTCCGCCTCGGCCAGAAGCACGTGCATATGGCCCGGCATGCGTCCCGCCACGGGATGGATGGCGAACACCACCTCCTTGCCCATCCCCGCCAGACCCTCGCTGAGCTGCACAACGTCTTCCGCCGCATCCGCCAGCGCCATCCCGTAACCTGGACCAATAATGACCTGGCTCGCCTGGCGAAGCAGCTCGCCCGCCCGAGCCATCGGATCCGCCGGCTCTCCGGCCGGCGCTTCCATCGGTCCGCTTTCCGGGGCCGCGGGCGCTTCCGGCGATGCCGGGGCCGATGCGGCGGCCTCAACGTGCGGACGCAGGCCGGCAAACACGGACAGCAGGTGACGGTTCATGGCACGACACATCACGTGGGTCAGAATCGAGCCGGACGCCGCCACGGTGGCCCCGCACGCAATGAGCAGACGATTGCCGATCGCAATCCCGCAGAACGCCGCCGCCAGACCGGCCGTGGCGTTCAAGAAGGAAATCAGCACGGGCATATCCGCCCCGCCGATGCGGATCGCCATCAGCACGCCGAGAAGCACGGAAACCGCCAGCAGGACAACCAGCACGGCCGCCACAACGCCGCTTCCGGCGGCCAGTCCGGCCCAGATGGCCAGGGCAACGATGACCGCGGCGTTCGCCAGCAGATAGCCGTTATGGCCCGCCAGAATCGTCGGCGTCTGGCGCAGGCGGTTCGCCAGTTTCGCGCTGGCGATCACGCTGCCACTGAACGTCGCCGCCCCGATGATGAGCCCAAGCAGGGCCGCCACCTCCGCCGTCCGAGTGGGCGGATGGGCGGTCGTGCGGGTAAGCTCAACGAAGGAGACCAGAAAGGCGGCCACCCCTCCGGCTCCGTGCTGAAACGCAACCATCGCCGGAATCTGGATCATGTTCACGCGGACCGCCACCCAACCGCCCAGGACACTACCCAGCAGCACCGCCACCACGACCAGCGGAAGATCCATGACTCGGTGCCGGTACAGAACCAGTACGGCCGCACACAGCAACGCGAAAGCGGCCGTCAGGTTGCCGCTCCGCGCCGCGCGGGGAGTGCGGAACTGTGCGATGCCCGCCACGAGAATCAGGATGATGACCAGATCAACCCCGAACGACGCCATATCCGTCTCTGCTTTCTCTGCGATTCTGTGGAAGCCCGGCCCGCCGCCGCGGCGGTCAGGCGGCCGAGTCCTTCTTCCGGAACATACCAAGCATCCGATCCGTGATGACGAACCCACCCGCCACGTTGAACATGGCGGTAATCAGGGCCACGGCCCCCAGACCCTTCTCCGTGACCGTCGTCTGCACGGAGAACAGAAGCAGGGCCCCCAGGATGGTCACCGCCGAGATGGCATTGGTCATGGACATCAGGGGCGTATGCAGCATCTGCGGCACGCGCGAAATCAGCACGTAACCCACGGCAAACGCCGCTACGAAAATCACAACCATCAGGAGTACGTCGCCCATGGTGTCCTCCACGCATACGGCGCCGGAGCCTTCCTACGCCTCCCCCATCGCCTTGAGCGTGCCTTTGTGAACAATACGGCGATCCCGCGTAACCAGGGTAGCCTGCACGATTTCGTCGTCCACATTCAGGGTATTCAACCCATGCTGGAACAGGTTCTGCACATAATGCTGCACGTTCTGCGCGTACAGCCAGGTGGCGTCCACCGCCATGGAGCCCGGAATGTTGGACGTGCCGCAGAGGTAGACGTCATGCACGACGATCTCCCGCCCCGCCTGGGTCAACGCGCAATTGCCGCCCTGGTCGATCGACACGTCCACGATCACGGAGCCCGGCTTCATACTGCGCACGATGTCCTCCGTGATGAGCACCGGCGCGACCTCGCCCGGCACCAGGGCGCTGAGAATGATGATGTCCGTCGTGGGCGCCAGATCGCGCATGAGGGCCCTCTCACGCTCGATCCACTCGTCGGGCAACGCTCTGGCATAGCCGCCCTGCCCCACGGCCAAGTCGTCGGGGACCTCAAACCCCACCACCTTCGTGCCCTTGAGGCTGCCGGCCTCGCGCCGGGCATCCGGCCGGATGTCGATGGCCTTCACACTCGCGCCAAGCCGCTTGGCGGTGGCGATTGCCTGAAGCCCAACCACGCCGGCTCCGACCACTAGGACCTCCGCGGGCGGAATCGCTCCGATCGCCGTGCCGATCATGGGCACGAAGCGCGGAAAATGACTGGCGGCAATGAGCACCGACCGGTAGCCGGTCACCGTGCTCATGGAGGTCAGGGCGTCCATCGTCTGGGCCCGGGACGTCCGCGGAATCCCGTCCATGGTCAAGGCCGTGATGTTCCGGTCGCGCAGCGTGCGAATCATGTCGTGGTTCGGCGGCGCGGCCGGATGCAGAAACGTGATAAGGATGGCGCCTTCGCGCAGCAGTTCCGCCTCCTGGCGGCCGACGGTCTGGTTGAAGGCCGGCTGTTTCACCTTCAGCACGACGTCAGCACGCTCAAACAGACTGACGGCGTCGGGAGCGATCTTGGCGCCGGCGGCCACATACTCCTCGTCGGAGCGAAACACGCCGCTACCAGCGGTCGATTCCACCAGAACCTCGAAGCCCATCGCAACGTATGCCCGCACACTCTCCGGCAACGCGGCGACCCGCCGCTCTCCCGGCAGAATCTCCTTCGCAATTCCAAGAATCATGGTTCTCACGTCCTCTTCAAGTGCGGCGCCCTTCGACACGGCGCCCAGACGAAAAGCACACTTACTCCACAATCAGCAGCACACGCTGCGCTAACCGAAGCAGGATCGGCGAATGAAGCGATTCGAGCAACCGGAGAATCGGATCCAACGCCGGCCCCCTCCGCCGAGAATCACGGCTGTCCGCCGGAACGCTTCGCGCGACGGACAAGCTCCCCTCCGTAACGGCCGCCGGCACCCGAAACCGCCCGGCACAAATGCCCGCCCGAGATGAACCCGAGCACTCCAGACCCCGGCGTTTCCGAACGCTGGATCAGGCTCCGGCCGGCCGCCCGCCCGGCCTTACAGTCGCCGGTTGCTCAAACGACCGCGGAAACCTCACCACGCCTGCCTGATGAAGGTCAAGGGGTTGATCGCCCTTCCGGCACACCGGTTCCTCCAACACCAGTCCCCATTCCGCCAGACCGCCCAGAACCGTCTCTCCGCTCACCGGACGTACGGGATCGACCATGATGCGTCCGCCCCGCCGGGTTGTCAACGCACACTGAGCCGGCTCACCGCGTGGACCGACAATCCCGCGCCGGACGCAAAGGTCGGCTGCGCAGAATGCAGAGACAATTGAACCACAAAACGCCTGCCGAGAGGCTCGGATAACCCTGAAGTCGATCCGGAAGGACCGTCCCTTCACAGCCGAGCGGTCCTCCTTCGACGCGGGCACGCATTGGGTGACATTGGGTCTCGCCCGCTGTTTTCACGACGGCGCGGGCGCTCGCGGACGAAGTGAACGCTCCCTGGCACTCTCGAAGGCGAAACGAGCGATCCTTTCATCGCACGTCGGCACAAACGCCCGCGAGAATCCGGCCGATCCGGTCCGTGTCGACCGTCCAGGCGTCATTCTCGATACGTTGGCCTGTTTTCAGCGCCGGCGCGCCGTCAAGCGTGCGGGGGAGTCCCGGCCGCAAATCCCGGGCCAATGCCGGCCACACGCGGAGGGTCATCCCGTATTCACCGAGCAACTGGCTGTACGCTCGGACCTTCATTGCCGGAGTTGCCGGGCGGGCGAAAAGAACCGCTTCCGAATCCCCGCCGGCTGGCGCACGGTCCGCATCGCCGAGGTGCCCGGTCAGCCGGAGGCGTCCGGTCAGTTCGGCCTCTGACCCCGCAATGCGCACCGCTCCAGCGACTCGTTCTGTTCCTAATCACTTGTTTTGCAAATGATTGCGCATACCGGACAAAAATCGACCCGGATTGTTTTGATTCCCTCCGAACGGGTACCTATAACTTCACAAAGACGTTCAACGGGTTGGCCGGAACCAGAAACACAAGACGCGGAACACGACGGGTGGCGGGCCCGGAAACGAGGCCGGTTTGCCGGCGCGTGGGCCGCGGATCGCTCGGCAGGCGCCCGTGGGCAGCCTTCGGGCGAAAACAAGGAGAATCCAAACATGGCCTTTGAACTTCCTTCACTACCGTACGATTACAGCGCACTGGAACCTCACATTGACGCACGCACGATGGAAATCCACCACACCAAGCACCACAACGCGTACGTCACCAAGCTGAACGAGGCCATCCAGGGACACGCGGGACTGGTCGGAAAAAGCATCGAGGATCTGCTGGCCGGTGCCCGCAATCTGCCCGATTCGATCCGCCAGGCCGTCATCAATCACGGCGGCGGACACGCCAACCACACGCTCTTCTGGCAGATCATGGGAAAAAACAAGGGCGGCGAACCGGCGGGCGTGCTGGCGGACGGCATCCAGGCCGCCTTCGGCGATTTCGCCCGATTCAAGGCGCAGTTCTCCACCGCGGCCGCGAACCGGTTCGGCAGCGGCTGGGCCTGGCTGGTGGTGGATACCGCCGGCCGACTCCAGGTGATCAGCACGCCCAACCAGGATTCGCCCATCATGGACGGCCACAAGCCGATCCTCGGCCTGGACGTCTGGGAACACGCGTACTACCTGCACTATCAGAACCGGCGGCCGGACTACATCGCCGCCTGGTGGAACACCGTGAACTGGGACAAGGTGACGGAGTACTACAAGGCCGCCCGCAAGTAACAACGGATCATTGGACCCCCCGCGCAAGCCGACGGCATTCCGACCGTGTTCGGGCCGGCCGTCGGCTTGTGTGACATCCGTGAACCCGTATCGGGCCTGAACGACAGGAGTGAATTCAGCGCTTGGGCTTGCGAAAAACCGCCACCACGTCCTCGATCGGCACTACAAAAAGCTGGTTGTCCGACTCGAAGTCCACCGGAATGGCGTTCTTGGGGTTAAAGAGGATTTTGTCGTACTGGCGGATGGGAAAGTTTTCGTCGTTCTGCACCTGGGCGGAGACCGCCACGATTCGCCCCGTAATCGTGGGAATCTCGATGGAGTCGGGCAGCTCGATGCCCCCCTTGGTCTTCTTTTTGTCCTCGTCCTTGCGGATGAGAACCCGCTTGCCGACCGGCTCCACCGTCTCCAGCCGTGCGCGAGCAGAGTCTGCCTTTTCCGCCATGAACCGCTCCTGAGCACCGGGATTCCTGTACAGCCGGGGTCGATCGGCTATACTGCGAAATTCTAACCCGCGCCCGGTCGTTGGACAAGGGTCGCCCCACGGATGCGGGCCGCCGGAGAAAACCGGGCTGCGGCGTGATTCCGATGATGGATTCGGAGCGTCTTCCGCCTGGTGTGACCAAGCCATGCAGACGCCGTTGAGAACGGCGCGGATGAAGCATTTGTGACTCGCCGCCCCATGCACGTCGCCCTGGTCTCCCTGGGCTGTGCGAAAAACCTCGTTGACTCGGAAAAGATGCTCGGCCAACTCGCCGAGGCCGGCTGCGTGATCACCGGCGATGCCACGGAGGCAGATGCGGTTGTGGTCAACACCTGCGGCTTCCTCAACGCCGCGCGGCAGGAAGCCCTGCAGGCCATCCGCGACGTCGTGAAACTCAAGCGGCGTGGCCGATGCCGGCGGGTCGTCGTCGTGGGCTGCCTCGTCCAGCGCGACGGCACGGATCTGCTCAAACAGGTCAGAGGCATCGACGCCCTGGTCGGCGTCCACAACCGCGACGACGTGGTCCGGGCGGTGCTGGCCCGCCCTGCGAAAGGCCCGCGAACGGTGGACATGTATCTGGGCGATTACCACCCGTTCGTCCACACGGACACCGCCCGCCTGCGCATCACACCCCCGCATTATGCATATCTGCGGATCAGCGAGGGCTGCAACCAGAAATGCACGTTCTGCACCATACCGGCGATTCGCGGCCCCATGCACTGCAAACCGCCCGCCATTGTCCTGGCGGAGGCCCGAGAGCTGATCGGGGACGGGGCCGTGGAGCTGAACCTCATCGGCCAGGACACCACCAGTTACGGCCTGGATTCCGAGGAAGGCTTCGGCCTGGCCGATCTGCTTCGGCAGCTCGACAGGCTGGACGGCGTCCGCTGGATTCGCCTGCTGTACGCATACCCCACCACGTTCACGGACGAAATGATTGACGCGATCGCCGGCTGCGACCGGGTCGTCAAATACATCGACCTCCCCCTGCAACACATCAGCAACCGCATCCTGAAGGCGATGGCCCGCCAGGTCACACGGGCCGAGATCGAACGATTGCTCGAGAAACTCCGTTCGCGAATCCCCGGGCTGCGACTCCGGACGACCCTGATCGCCGGGTTTCCCGGCGAGACAGACGCCGAGTTCGAGGAACTGGTCCGCTTCGTCCAGGAAACCCGGTTTCAGGCTCTTGGCGTCTTTGCGTACTCCCTGGAACCCGACACGCCCGCCGGCCGGATGAAGAGCCAGGTGCCCGACAGAGTCAAGCAGCACCGGGTCGACCGGCTCATGCGCGTCCAGCAGGAAATCGCCTTCGCGCAGGCCGACGCCTTGGCGGGGCAGGAACTCGAGGTTCTCATCGAAGGTCCGCCGGTGGATGGGCTTCAACCGGCACGCCACGCGGGGCAGGCTCCCGAGGTGGACGCCGTCACGCTGCTGGAGGGCGGCAACGCTCCGCCCGGCCAGTTTATCCGCGCCGTCTGCACCGGCCGTCGCGACTATGATTTGCTTGCCCGACCCGTCGAGAGTAAGCTTCCCTCCGTCTGAACGCCCGTCGAATGCCGATGACACGAGTCCGCGCGCTCGGGCTCCTGGCTTTTGCCTCGACCGGCCTATCGGGCTTCGAGATGGCGATCAACCTTCCCAATCAGATCACCCTCGGACGGCTGGTGCTGGCGGCGATCCTCTTCGTCTGCCTCGCCCAGTACAAACACGGCCAATCCAGCCTGCGCGTGCTGGACGGAGCCGCCGCCCTGTTCATCGTGGCGGCCCTGACGGACATGCTCGACGGTTATCTCGCCCGTCGGCAGAACCAGGTCACCTCGTTCGGACGGGTGCTGGATCCGTTCGTCGACAAGGTGCTGGTGTGCGGCTCGTTTGTGTTCCTCTGCTCGCCGGGCTTTGTGGATGACGCCACCGGCCGCAACGTGTCTGACGTACGCGCGTGGATGGTCGTGCTGATCATCGGCCGTGAATTGCTGGTGACCAGTCTGCGCGGCTTTTCCGAAGCGCAGGGCGATTTGTTCGGAGCCAACGTCTTTGGCAAAGCCAAGATGATGGTCCAGAGCATCACCATCCCCGTGATCCTTGTCTTCCAGGCGCATCCCAACAGCGTTTTCGCGGCACCGAACGTACGCTGGATTCAACCCGCCCTTGTCTGGTTGACCGTCCTCGTGACGACGGCCTCGATGGGCTCTTACCTGCTCCGGGCCCGCAACATCCTCTCCGAGCTCTCCCGCCCGACCCACCGCGACAAAAACCCATAGCCCGCGGCCTGGACCACCGCGGCGAACAGTGACCGGCGACTTCGGCGAGGGTGGTTGCCGTGAATCGGCCGACCGCCGGACGGTTCGTCGCCGGCGTCTGCGGAGCGCGATTCGCGACATGATCTACCTGGCCTGCCGGTTGACGCGGCACGCCGGTCGCTGGCGTCTGGCGTTCTGGAAGAACAACCCGTGGCGTCCGGTCAGGCAGCGGATGTACGAGCGTTTTCTGGCCCCCGGCCGGTCGGGTCTGCTTCCCGCCTCGGTACCGCGCTGACTTTTCCCTACGCAGTACAATCACCGGGCGCCTTTTCGGAAGGGGGACCTTGCGCGCCGAGACCGCCCTGTGAGCAATACCGTCACGCCGCGGCACCCATTCCCGCCCCATAAACCCGTGTCACCATGCCTTGCGTGCGCGGTCGAACCCATGCAACGCTTCCCGTCCGCCCAATTCGACGATATCATCGCCATGCGTCACGGATTCAGAATAGGCTCTCAGTCCGATGGCCGGTTTTCACCCGCCCGCTCCTGGCCGGTTTCGCCCGCCCGGCGACATTTCGGCGTCAATTCCAGTGCTTGCCCACGGCAGGCGTAGAGATAACAGGCAGATCCCCGCATGTTCATTCCCACACCGCGCTGCGCTTTCTTCGTCAGTACCTTCGGTCGAGCGGCCACCTTCTCTGGTCCCGATCGGACACTGCAGTTTGCCTGCCGGATCCGCCCCGGCCGACGTCCACGAAGCGCCGCCTGGTTTGTTCCGTCCTCAAACTTGGCGTCGATCGACGGGCGAGGTGCATGCGGGATAGTGGAACCTATCGCGCGATACGCCCAATCGCACGGCTGCCAATCACGAACGACGACACCGACTCGTTGCTCATTTGGGGCAGCACCTTTGGCGCGCGGCCCGGTCCGTGACCTGTTTCGTGTGTCCATGGTCCCCAGAGCATGCCCGGCCGCTCGACGACGTTCACCGAGCGAACAGGATGCGATTCATATGCCGGCGGCCCCCATCCGTGGGTGGCAATTCCTTGGCCTGCCGCCGGTCGTTCCAGGCTGGCATCGGTCAATGCCCATCGACCGATCTGAAGGTTAGGATAATGTTCGCATAAGGCCATGTCAAGCGGTCTAACAAGGAATTCGCTGCGGTCCGGCGTCGCGGAGTTCCCGCCACAGCCGCCGCTGCTTCCGCCAGTCGGGGACGGCGGCGATGTCGCGGAGCTGGGGCTCGACGACGGGGTCACGGCCGGAAGTGACGCGTGGGAGATGGAGCACCTCTTCCTGAATGTTCGGGGCCAGCAGCGTAAGGTTCATGATCTGCGTCAGACGGGCGCGGGTGAGGCCGCCCAAACGGGCGAGGTCGGCGTAGTCGCGGACCACGCTCTCGGCCAGGAGCCGCTCGAGGCGGATCGCCAGAGCCATCAGCCGCGCGACGCGCGGAATCCGCCCGGCCTCGCCCCGCGGCTCCGGTGGCGGCTCTTCGGGTCCCATCTCCATCTGTTTCCGGGACTTACGTCCCACCCGGAAGCGCACCTTGTACTGAACCGTCAGCATGTCGCGTCCTCCAGTTTGTCCGCCAGGGCCTTGATGCCGGTCGGTCGGAACGTGATCGCCAGCGTGCCATCGTGTCCATCGTAGGTGACCCGCTCCACCAGGAGCTGCAGAGCCCAGGCCTGTTCGCTGGGCGACAGCGAATCCCACACCGGGTCAAACATCGCCAGCGCCCGGGCCAGTTCGGATTGGTCCACCGACTTCTCGCTCAGGGCTATGATCTGCTCGCGGACCTCGGTGGCCCGGTACTCGGCGGCGCGGATACGCTCCTGAAGGTCCGCCAGGCGGGCCGCCGCCGGAGACTCGCCGGGCGTTCCGGCCTGGTCGATCAGCTTGCGGACCTCCGCGCCGTGTCTGGCGAGCTCGCGTGCCAGGCGGCGACGTTCGGCCTGGAGTGCCTCCAGCCCCTCTTGGTTCTGTTTGCGCGCCTGGGCCAGTGTTCGGGCGAGGACCTCGTCGTCCTGGCCGATGGCCTTGATGCGTTCGACGACGAACCGCTCGATCTCGCCGGCGGGGACCGACTTGGTCGGGCAGTTTTCCCAGCCGCGTTTCTGGGCGTTGAGGCAGACGTAGTAGCGGTAGCGCCGGTCGCCCTTGCTGGTGTACGTGTGCATCATCCCGCAGCCGCACGGGCCGCAGTGCAGCAGGCCCTTGAGCAACGCGCCGTACTTGTTCCGCGTCAGCCCTGAGTTGGCGCCGCCGTTGCGACCGTTGTGGCGCAGGGCGTCCTGCACGCGGTGCCAGAGCGCCTCGCTCACAATGGCCGGGTGCTCGCCCTGGTAGAACTGATCGCGGTAGCGCACCCTCCCGATGTAGGCGACGTTGGTCAGCAGCCGGTAGAGCGATTCCTTGGTGAACCGCCTGCCGCCGCGGATGTGCCCCTTGCGTGTGGTCCAGGACTTGGTCCGCCAGCCGCGGCGGTCGACCTCGCGGAGCGTCGGGATCAGCGAGCGCTGCCGCAGGTACAGTTCGAAGATCTGCCGGACCTGGGCGGCCTCATCCTCGTTGACGGTGACCCGCCCGCCGCTGGCGGTGGAGGCGAGGTCATAGCCGAGGATGGGCCGGCCGCCGACCCATTTGCCCTTGCGCCGCGCCGCCGCGATCTTGTCGCGCGTCCGCTCGGAGATGATCTCCCGCTCGAACTGGGCGAAAGAGAGCAGCACGTTGAGCATCAGCCGGCCCATCGACGTGCTGGTGTTGAACTGCTGGGTGACGGACACGAACGAGACGTTATGCCGTTCCAGGACGTCCATGATCCTGGCGAAGTCGATCAGGCTGCGGCTGAGCCGGTCCACCTTGCAGACGACGATGCAGTCGACCTTCCCGTCCTCGATGTCGGCCAGGAGCCGCTGGAGCGCCGGCCGGTCCATGTTGCCGCCGGTGAACCCGCCGTCGTCGTACCGCGTCGACAGGCACGTCCAGCCCTCATGCTTCTGGCTGGCAATGTAGGCCTCGCCGGAATCGCGCTGGGCGTCGAGCGAGTTGTATTCCTGCTCGAGCCCTTCGTCCGTGCTCTTGCGCGTGTAGATCGCGCAGCGGAGCGTCGGAGCCTTCTTGTCCTCGCCCGTTCGTCTCATCCGGCGCGGCGTCCTTTCGAGGGTCTTCCGGCGGTGATGCCGAAGAAGAGGTTCCCGCTCCAGTGCGAGCCGGTCACCGCCTTGGCCACGGCCGAGAGGCTGCGGTACACGTCGCCCTCAAACTCGAAGCCATCGTCCCGCACCGTCACCGTGATCGTCCGGCCCTTGTACGGCCGGGTCAGGACCGTGCCCGGCATCAACTCGCCGGCCCGGTCGCCGAAGTCCACCTTGGCCTTGCTGGTCGTGGACACCGGCGACGGCGCGGGCTTGTACGGCGGCCGGCGCACCCGCAGGTCGGCGTCGTTGGCCAGTTCCTCAGCCCGGCGTCGCGCCCGTTCCGTCAGGCCGCCCTCGGCGTTGGCCTGCATCCGCCAGACGATCCGCTTCCAGAGCCAGTCCTTGTTGCCCGTTCGCGTGGCCTCGCCGA
This sequence comes from Planctomycetota bacterium, assembly GCA_052034525.1. Taxonomy (GTDB): domain Bacteria; phylum Planctomycetota; class Phycisphaerae; order UBA1845; family UBA1845; genus JAFGJQ01. The sequence goes on along the minus strand of JBPOIK010000046.1, from coordinate 2,586 downwards.
ACACCTCGACGTATCGGCCGCGCAGTTCCTTGACGGTCATCCGCTTCAAGGCGGCCACCTCGCGTGCGATGTTCAATCGTTCCGCCATGTCGGCCTCCAGGCGTCTCCGGGTCTCTTGCCGTTAACGCGGGGCACAAGGGGGCGGGTTTTCCGAAAGATGGCAAGGCCGATCCCCGGGGATTTTCGAACTTTCCGCGCTCTTGGAGGTGGCTGAATCGGGCGCGGAATCGGGCGATGAAGATGTGACCGGCGAAAGGCAGCCCGTGCGGCGCCTCAGCCGCAGGAACCCGGCGGCCAACAGCGATGCGACTTCATCCAGACGATCGTCGACAGACATGGCGGCGGGGTCGTCGCGGTGCATGGGCGCTCCTCGACCTGCCCACGCCGATGCTTCGGCAGGCAGGGCATTCGCCCACAACGACCTCCGCTCCGCGGCCGGTGAGTTGTCCGGCGGTGGATACTCGGCGACGCTGCGCGTTAACAGCGTCCTCCTTCACTACCTACCGCCGGGCCAGAGATGGTGTCTCACGAAGATTGCGCCGGACCGCCGCGCCACGTCTGCCCCGGCAGGCGAGCGATCAACGAAGAACGGACTTGCCGCACCGCCCGGGCCGGGTCGTACTCGATGCTCGTGCTGAGCAGCGGCGCGATGTCGCCCAGAAACCCCGGGTCCTTACTCTCTGTCGTGCAGGTTCTGCTCGAACTGGGCCCGGGAGACGGGATGGCCGTCATGCTCCATGTATCGCAGGAAGCACGCGACGACCCGCTCCGGCCGGATGAGCTGGCGCTCCAAGCAGAGCCACAAGTCGAACAGATCTCGACCTTTCCGCCGCTGGTAGAGTGCCCGCAGTTTGGTGCCCATCAGTTCGTCGAGCTGGTACGTCCTGATCCGGACTTCGGCGGCGAACCACGGATTCGAGATGGCCAGCGGCAGCCGCTGAAAACCATCGGCCGCGAAATGCTCCCGCGTGTTGACCTCGATCTTGAGCCGCAACGGCCTGACCGGTGGAATCTCGGAGTCGAACCGATAGATGAGCGAGAATCCTCCCTCCGCCCGGTCGCGGGTCGGTCTTCCGAGCCATGGGTCGAGCCCGGCACGAATCGCATCGATTAGCGGTCCAGCCGGAGCGGCCTGGGTCTGCACGAGGTCGATATCCTCCGAGTATCTCGCCCCGGGCGTGATGAACAGCTTGTAGAGCGCTGTGCCGCCGCGCAGGGCGATCTTCTCCGAAACATGGGCATCTGCAAATAACGTGACCACGGACCGCGTCAGGGCCAGGTCCTGCTCGACCTGGGCGTCGTCGGGCCACGGGGCGACGGAACGCCAGGCGGTGATGTGGGCCTGCGGGATCACGCTTCGACCTCCACCGGCCCGTTGATCCATAGCCGCCAGCGTCGATCCTCGCCAGCGCCGGTTACTGGCAAACCAGATCGCAAGGGTTGGGATCGCGCGATGCGGCTTTTTACCCAGTGGTGGACGGCGTTGGACAAACGCCGCTGCCGCAGCACATCCAGGATGTAGCCCAGCCGCTGCGTGTTGGGCACGTCGCACACTGCCTTCAGTGCGGCCACCAGCCGCTCCGGTTCCAGCCGAGGCGCCAATTCCCGGATGACCGTCGCGACGTAATCCAGGTGCCCGGCCGCCTTGGCGAACCGGACCAGGTCCACAACCGTGGTCTCTGGCGACGACACCCGCATTGTCCCAGTCGGTGTCTTAACCTGGACGGTCGCCGCCCGTTGGAGATACCGGCTGGCGAAGAAGCGGACATGCGAACGCCCCACCCGGATCGACCGCACTGTTCGATCGGTGATGACCTGAAACTCCTGCGGCGGCTGAGGGGCTGCGCCGTGAATCGCGGCGGCACTGAGCAGGGCAACATGGTAGGGAAGCTTCATCGCCGCCATCAGGTCCGCGACGAACCAGGCGGGTGGTGGGGCCCCGGCGGAGCGATACTCCAGCGGCACGATGACGAAGAAGTACTCCTTGGGGCGGACCAGCCGCCCGCTCTTGACCGCACGCTGCAACGCCTTGCGTACGGCCGTGGCGGACAGTCCGCTGTCGCGCACCGCCTGCTCCCGAAGGAACGTGTACCGCCCCCGCGCCTGTAATGCGTCGATCCAGGATTCCAGCGACATACGGGGCATGGTTAACCCAAAAACCATCTGCGCAATCGGCCAGTAAATGTCCTTCTGCGCAGACTAATATATCGGCGTCAAGGCCCGTTCTCAACCGCCTTCCTGCTTCGGACCGTTCGCCGGGCTTACCGACCACAGGGACCGACCGCAGCGACGACGGCATGCCCCGCGTCGCCAGCAGTTGGCGGGTTCGAAATGTCCCATTCGGGGGCCCGATCGCTTTTTGCCCGTTAACTAACGGGCGATGTGAACGAGAGAGCGCGAGAGTTTGAGGCGTCCTGCGGGGGCTGCCGAGCGCAACCTGTGGGGTTACGCTCGAACCCTCGGCGCGCGGCTTCCGAACCGAGAGCGCGACGCGCGGCGCGGGGATCGCCGTAAACCTTGGCGGGCAACGGGTTAGGGCGACGAGGTAAGAAAACCGCGAATCGGCGGGGGCGTAAACAAAGACGG
>JBPOIK010000157.1:0-8591 GCA_052034525.1 Planctomycetota bacterium | reverse complement strand
AGCAGATCGCCCCTCGACGACGTGCCGTCCGCCAGCTCCACCGTGTAATCCGGCATGAGGCTGGTCAGATCCATCTGTTCGACCTCATCGAAACGGAATCCTCCGTAATAGTCAGGGTAGTTGAACAGGGCGAGATAAAGCCGGTCTTCAATCATCCGGCTTGAACCGAGACTGCCGTCCAGAGTGGTCCTGGACAGAACGACGGGATGGGCATGATCAGACACGTCCAGCACGGTAATCAGTGTTTCCGGGCTGGAGAACCAGGGTGGGACAATCCCTATGTCGACTTGGGCGGCAGCAACCTCGTCCGCATCGACGCGCACCACGCCGTGGCCGAACCAGTGGTCGAGCTGCGTGATGGCGACGATCCGGGTGGCCACGTTTGCGTTGGCCGGAAGCTTGTACAATTCCCGGCCCCATCCCTGGATTTCAACCGCGGCCAGCTCCTGCATCTGCTCACCGGGCGCGGCCTGCACGATGCGCAAGTGACCTGCCGTCAGCACGTACAGGTACGTGCTGTCATTTTTGAGCACGTCTGCCTCCTGCACGCCCTCTTCCTGTGTGGTGGTGTCAGAGAAGTCGGGGGTAGTGCCTCCTCCGCCTTTCGGACCCGAATCCCAGCCATCTTCGAGCGCCGTTTCCGTGCCGGGCACTCCGGCGTTGCCTCTGTCACCGTCGGTGTCGAAGAGGGGAGTGGCGTTATCAACGGCGTCATCCCAGAAACCATTTCGGGCAAGAGATGCGAAATACTGCTTCAGTTCGTTTTCGGACTGGAAGGTTTTCAGTAGTGCCGATGTGGTTTGGTCACCGGTCTGGCCACCACCACCTTGCGTGGGAGTATCCGGCCTCTGAACGCCCGGAATCCAGTCGAGATTACAGCCGCACAGCAACGCCAACACCATCAGGGTCAACGCATACGTACGCACGGGGAGTCTCCTTCGAATAGCTATGTCCAGCCGGTCCGGCGCGCCGCGTCCGCGCCCGCGTGCCGGATTCCTATAGCACATATCGGCCAAACGAGTGTCCGGTCAACGCCCGCCGGGAAGCGGGGCAATCCGGCTCCACACCCAGTATACATGGAATTGCACGCGGGCGCAGCCCTGGTCGGCGGCCGGTCATCCAAGGGTCCGCAGGCAGCCGTGGAATTCGGTTGCTGAATCCCAAGCCGGCCTGAATACACGGGTTATCGATTCAGTACATACGTCTGCCGCCGGGTGGACAATGTGCGGTAATGCTCCACAAGCTGCGCCGCCATTGCGCTAATGGGGTAGTATGTGCGAATGTGGTGAATGGCCCCCTCTGCCAGGCGCTTGGCGCCTTGCGGATCGTCCAGAAGCCGTTCGATGCCATCGGCCAGGTGGTCCGGTTTGGCCTCCTCCAGTACCACCGCCGTGACGCCTTCAACAAAACAATCGTATGCACCTCCCCGGACGCCCACCACGGCAAGCCCGTTGGCCATGGCAGACAGGGGATCGAAGCAAATCGCGTCATCCCGGCGGGGCTGTACGAAGATGTCGGCGCCGATCATGATGCGATCCAGCCCAGTGGATGGATGAGAGAAGATGACCGTTCCCGAGAGTCCCAGAACACTGACACGGTGCCGCAATTCGGTCTCTTGCGGGCCGGCGCCGGTGAGGAAAAGGAGGAACTCGCGTTTGCGCTGGCGGAGCATGTGAGCCGCGTGCAGCAGGGCGGGAATGCCGGATCCGGGCAGGAACGCCTCGGTGCATAAGATCGTCGGAAGGGCGTCGGGGCGGGTGAAGCACGTTGGGTCCGGGCCCGCCAGTATCCCGGGCCGGATCAGAACCGGCCGTTCCTTCGGTGATGCGAGGGCCGATTCCAGCCCGTCCAGGAGCGGCTGGCTGGCCGCGATCAGGCAGTCCGCACGGTCCGCCAGAGCGGGCGTCAGAGCCTTGATGTCCCGGAACGACGTGACCTGCACAACGAAGTCCACGTCGAAGCGTTTCGCCAGGACGGAAGCAATCTCGTACGCGTCCGCGGACATGGCGTGCACGACGGTGGGCGGCGGATCCGTCATCTTTTCGACAAACGCCTCCATCCGATGGCGGCGTGGCGACCGGAGCCGTCGCAGCGGCCAGGGCGGTTGTTCGTACACGGCCATTTGAATCGGACCGATGGATAGACGGCCCACCTCGGCGGACCGAGTGACAAGCCGGCCCGAGACGTTGTGGTCGATGAGACCCACGCAAAGGTGATGCAGGCTGGGTCGAAGCCGGCGGTACACTTCCGCTTCGATACAAAGCGCTACGTTGGTCGGGCCGGCGGGCGCGGCGGGGCTGGGATGCTCGTCACCCATATCCGTCATTCGACTGCGCATCGCTGACCTTGTCAACTCTCGTCGCGCGGCGTGCCGTGCGGGGGATACAATTGCAAAACCGGAACGGGCGACTAAGCTACCGGGCGCTCGTTGGGATGGAATGGCAAGAGGCAATGTGCGGCGGCGGGAACCAGCCATGAACGTGGTTCGCGGAATCTATTCTCCCAACCTGAATGTGGACAGATCGGTGCTGACCATTGGGAATTTTGATGGCGTGCACCGAGGGCATCAGCAACTCCTGACCCAGGGGCGCCTCTTGGCCGACCAAACCGGGCAGCCGCTTGTGGTGCTCACGTTCGAACCCCACCCGCTCTCGGTCGTCGCTCCGACTCAGGCACCCGCGCGCCTGATGACGCTGGATGACAAGCTGGCCCATCTGGCTGCACTCGGCGCCGACGTGACCGTCGTGGCCGAGAGCAATCGCGCGCTGCTGGGCATGGAGCCCGAATCTTTCGTGCGGGACGTGGTCGTGGCTCGGTTCCGTCCGTCGCAGGTGGTGGAAGGTGCGTCGTTCGGCTTCGGGCGGGGACGGCGCGGCGACGTGGACCTGCTGCGGACGCTTGGGCAGAATTACGGTTTTGGCGTCTGCCTCGTTGGTCCATTGTCTTTGCAGATCCAGAATGGCGAAACGGTCGTGGTCTCGAGCTCCCTGATTCGGAGCCAGATCGAGCAGGGTTCGGTGCACCAGGCGGCCCTGTGCCTCGGCCGCCCCTATCGATTGGCCGGCAATGTCGTACCGGGCCATCATCGGGGCCGTGCGCTGGGGTACCCCACGGCCAATCTCGTGGTGGACGAGGTGCTGATTCCTCGGGACGGCGTCTACTCTGGGCAGGCGCAGGTGGCGAGCCGGTCCGTGTCGGCGGCGGTCAGCATCGGTACCGCGCCGACCTTCGGCGAGGGCCCCCGGCAGATAGAAGCATATCTGCTGGACTTCGAGAAGAACGTATACGGTCAGCGAATGCAGATCGATCTGCTTCGATGGTTGCGTCCGCAAGAGACCTACGCCACGCCGGAGGCCCTGGTTGAGCAGATGGAGAAGGACGTTGCGGCCATTCGGTCGCAGGTGTACGACACGGGTATGGAAGGGAGCCAGTTGCCCGGCAACGCGAGATGACACCAGACAAGCGGCCCGCGACCATGTCGATGCGATGTTCGCGACGTCCCAGAAGGAGCCGGTCCTCAATGGGGATAGACATTCAACGCTATCGCGACGCCTCATCGCGGATTCTGACCTGGCGGCGGCCTTTGCTGGTGACGCACACCCGGCCGGACGGGGATGCGGCGGGTTGCCTGCTGGCCATGCGCGCCCTGCTGCGACAAGCCGGCGGCAATCCGGTTGCCATGTGGCTGGACGGACCGGTGGATCGCTACGCGTTTCTGTGGGAGGACGACCCGGTGGAGTCTCCGCCCGAACCGGCCGTGCGGGCCGAGGAGTTGCGGCCGGACGGGATCGTCATTCTGGACACTTGCGCATATGTGCAGCTGGGCCGGCTGGCCGACTGGCTGCGGACCGGTCGTGGCGCCGAGCAGCCCAAGGTGGTTGTCGACCACCACCAGACGCGCGACCCCATCGTGGCCGAAACCCTCGTCGACCCGACCGCCTCGGCGGCGGCGCTGATCGTGCTTGAATGGGCGGAGGCTGCCGGCTGGGCCATCCCGCGCGCCGCGGCGGACGCTCTGCTGGTCGGCGTGGCGACGGACACGGGCTGGTTTCGATACTCCAACACAGACGCTCGCACCCTGGAGGCGGCCGCCCGACTCACGCGGTGCGGTGCGGACGTGAGCACGCTGTATGACGCCGTTTACGCCCGGGAGCCGGAAGCCCGACTGCGGCTGGAGGCCGCCTGCATCCAGTCCATGGAGCTGGTTTCCGACGGTCGGATCGCTCTGCTGACCCTCGGCCCGCAGGAGCGTCGCGCGGCGGGCGGTGGGGCGGACACCTCGGACATCGTGAACCTGCCGTTGCGAATGGCCGGCGTGTGGGTGTCGGCGCTGCTGGCACCTGAGTCTGCCACGGAAGTGCGCGTCAGCCTGCGGAGCAAACCGCCGATGCCCGGCGTTCCGGACATCAACGTCGCCGAGATTGCCGCGACCTTTGGCGGGGGCGGCCACGCCCGTGCGGCGGGCGTACGCATGCCGGGCGACCTGACAGCCGCGCGGGAAGCGATTCTGTCCATGCTGGAGCCTCGGCTCGCGGCCTGCAACTGACCTGCGGAAAACGCGACTGCACGACTTCCACGGGCCTGAATATCTCAGCAGGCCAGCACCGCCGCCAATGCCTTACTCCAAATACGCACAAACAAGGCGGGCGGATCGCATCTGCGGCAATCCGCCCGCCCACGCTTGCCTCTGCACAGAAGGGCACCTGGAGCTCGGCTCGAGCGACGGGTTAGCGCCGCCGAATCAGAGCAACCGAACCCAGACCCAACAACAGCAGACTGGCCGGTTCGGGAACAACGAACGTGCGCCACCGGCCGGCGGGAATGTCCAAGTCGAACTGGATGATCTCGTTGTCCCCGCCAACGACCAGCTCGATGTTGTTCTCGAAGTTGCTGAAATCCTTGCCGATCGCAATGTCCCAGTCACCTTCTTTGCGGAACTTGAAGTAATAGGTGCCGGCCGCCGGGACCGTGTATTGGGCCGAATAGATACCGCCACCGCCGGTCATGACGGCAACGGGGGCGCTCCAGTCGTTGAACGAGCCCATGATATCCCAGCCGTGCAGCTCGAGGTCTTCCCAGCCGACACGATTCTCGGTCGGGTACCATCCATCGGCGTGGGTGCCCGGGTAGAAATTGATGGCGAGCTCGCCAGCGCCAAAGTCCGCCTTCGCATTCTGGCTGGGCCAGGCGTTGGCCCAGGTGCCATCGGTGACTTTGAACTCCTGGGGACCCGCCGCATCGGTGATCGTCACCTGGTAATGGCCCGGCGCCACCTCGCTCATGAGAAAATCGCCCGGGTTGGTCCAGCCGTTGAAAGTGCCCGGGACATAATAGTCTGCCATGGCGGGCGCCACCAGGAAGCCTACTGCCACCATCACAATCGTTTTCTTCATCTTCCGTACCTCCTTCATCAGGATCAGCGAAGAGAGCCATACAAGACGAAAATCAATGCACCCGGCCCGCGCCGGATGGTCATTGGGTTCCCAGAACCTCGCGCACACCTGTCACACGCGGGAGAACCACAGCTACGCGCGGATCCTAGCGTGCATCAGGCACCCTGTCTCTCTCTGATTGCCCCAGGCGACGTGAAGAAGAGGTTGCGCTGGCTCCTCTACCTCCGTTAGCGGGAGGTCGCCTCCACGTTGACCAGTTTACCGGTTTGGTTCCCTATTTTGCAATAGGATACGGCCTATATGTTTCCCCAGTTCGTCCGGAAACTCGCCGCCACACGTTAGCCATCTGCTTGCAGTGGGACTGCAATTCGCCCTTTTCTGGCTGACCGCGCTGCCCATTGAAGTGCGAAGAGCCAATCGGATACCCTGGGCCGCAGGACGCCGTCAGCGGGCGGCCGCAGTGCAACCCTCTCCGGCAGAGCAGCAGCACCACCGACTGGAACAAGGGCCCGGCAACCGTTCGGAGGAAGAATCATGTCAAGCTTAACTGGTTTGATTCCTGCTGTTTCAGCGATTGTCCCCATGATGCTTGTGGCATCAGACGAAGTGCTTGCCGCCGAGCCTATCCACATCGCCTTCCTCTGGCATATGCACCAGCCGATCTACTACCCGTACGAATCGCCGATCGCCACCGATGCGGCGGGGCGTTTCTCGTTCAGCGTCGTTGACGTCCACAACCAGCGGTTCGGGCCCTATACCACCTGGCCGTACGACGCGGTGCTCGCCGGCTCGTCGCTGCCACACCTGGGAGCACATGTCAGCTTCACGGGCTCTCTCATCGAGAACCTCAACGCCCTCGAAGCCGCCGGTGTAAATGGCGGCATGTGGAACAACTGGCGTTGGGGCTACACGCAGGGGCGCTCACTCTTTACGATTCTGGGCAACCCCCGACTGGACTTGGTGGCCTTCGGATACCACCACCCGCTCATGCCGCTGCTGGACGAAGCGGACATCCGGATGCAGATTCGCCTGCACAAGCACGTGTTCGGGCAGACGTGGGGCAGTGGGCCGGCCTATTCCAATGGAATGTTCCCCGCGGAGACCGCGTTTTCCACGCGTATGATTTCCGCCCTGGTGGCCGAGGGAATCCAATGGGTGCTCGTGGACAACATCCATTTCGACCGCGCGTGCCGGGGATACCCCCACACCAACGCCTCCAACCTGTTCGCACCGAACGCGGCGGATCAGATCAACCCGAACCCGGTCGACAGCGGGGGGGCCTGGGTGCAGTTGAACAACCTGTGGGCGCCTGGCCGGGTCAGTGTGCCGTTCGGCTATCAGCCGCACCATGTGCAGCACGTTCACCCGGACACCGGGCAGATTACGCGGATGATCGCCGTTCCCGCCGCGCGCTACGAAGGCAACGAAGACGGTCGCGGCGGATATGGGGCCTTTCTGTACGATCAGGTCATGGATCAATACCTTCCGTACAACACCGATCCGGCTCACCCCATACTCGTCGTGCTGCATCATGACGGAGACAATTGCGGCGGGGGGACCGACGCGTACTACCACCACAACTTTCAGAACTTCGTTTCGTGGGTGACCGGCGATCCGGACTACGACGCCACGACCATCCAGGACTACCTGGCTCGCTTTCCGCCAGACGAAAACGATGTGATCCACGTGGAGAACGGCTCGTGGTCCGGCGCGGACAACGGTGATCCGGAATTCAAAAGATGGCTGGGAGACCCGAATGCGGTGGGCTGGAGCCCGGACCGCAACAGTTGGGCCGTGCTCACCGCGGCGAAGCACCGCGTGTTTCATGCTGAGGCGCTGGCCCCCGCCGCCAGCATGCAGAACATTCTCTCCGGCAACGGTACGCCGACGGAAAAAGCGTGGCACTGGCTGCTGGTTTCGCAGGCGAGCGACTACTGGTACTGGGACGGCACGGAAATCTGGGACAGCAACGTGACACGCGGTTGCAACCAAGCCGTCGCGTTCGCCGACTCCGTCCTGGCCGGTGCCGCCGACCCGCTGGGGCCGACGATCTTCCTTCCCCAGCGCAAGCCATACAACCCCGGTGGGTATGAGTGGGGCGCCGGACCGGAGCCGTCCGATTTCGAGGTCTGGACGTACGTGTATGACACGGCCGGGCTGGCCGGCGTGACGCTGAAGTGGCGCACGGACCTCGACGGCGTCAATCCGCTCTCGTCAATTCAGAACGAGACGTACGCGGGCGGACCGGAGGTCAGCAGTTGGAACAACGTGATCATGGTGCCTTCCGACGTACCTCCGCAGGCTGGCGTGCTGATTCCGACATACCGCGCCCTGCGCTACAGCGGCATGGTATCCGGACAGCGAAACGTGCTGATCGACTATTACGTGGAGGCGGTCGACAACAGCGGCCACACGTCTCGTTCCGACATTCAGCATGTCTACGTGGGCTCGGGTGGCGGCTCCGCTGACGTGGTTACGATCCACCCCGCTCCCGCCGTCGCGGGCCAGCCGGTGACCGTCTCGTACGACCCGACCGGTCGTGTCCTGGACGGCGCGACGGCTCTGTACCTTCACTACGGGTTCAACGGCTGGAACCCGGTGGTTTCGCCCGATCCGGGCATGGTGTGGAACGCTCTGGAGGGCGTCTGGCAGGTTACGGTTCCTGTACCGTCGGCCGCCACGCAGCTTGACCTCGTGTTTAACGACGGAGCCGGCACCTGGGACAACAACAGCGGGCTGGATTGGCACTTCGCCGTCTCGGGCGGCGGGGCGCCGCAAGTGCAGTGGGTGATGGACGGCGCCCTGGATGCGTCGGCTACATTGATCGCGGAAAACAACGGAAACGTGCTCTACGCGGGCGTGATCGGCCAGACCCTGTACGTGGCGACCTGGGACGCCGGCGAAGGCAACGACAATTTCATCTTCGTGGCGGATTCACCCGGTTCCATGCGCCCAGCGCCGTGGGCAAAGGCCGGCACGGCCGCGGGCTGGTCGGCATATCTGGCCAACGAGAACGACAACCTTTGGGCCGGCTGGTTTGACCACGCCGGCGCCGTGCAGGTGGGGCCATGTTCCGGCACCGGCTACCTGGAGGGCACGATCAATCTCGTGGACGAGTTCGGCGCGATGCCGTCGGTCGTGTATCTGGCAGCCGTGCCGTATACGACACCGGATGGCGGCGTTCTGGTGCCGGCCTAC